>NZ_CP023278.1:2267708-2591666 GCF_002896875.1 Nostoc sp. CENA543 | reverse complement strand
ATAATAAAACACCATGTCTTTTTCTAAGGCGGCTTGGCGATTCAATTCTGGAAAGTAAACCGCAGCAATTATAGGGTTATTGACATGACTTTTCACTGCGGTTTCTAGTTCACTGTAGACGAAATACAGATTGCTTAAAAATTTAGCAAAACATTCTCTATCTACAACCCCCTTCAAAAAGCATTTCATGAATCCCACATTTTCTGCTGCTGTGTGAGCTTTTTGAGTACCAGAACGTAATTTAATGGCTAAATTGCTACTCATTTTTACTTCCTTGATGCTTGATTTAGTGGTGAGTGCTGAGTGGTGTTAGCGGTAGCGCGGCGTTTAGCCGGTGCTGTTAGCGGTAGCGTGGCGTTTACCTGATGATCAGTTATTGAGATCATCATTTTTTAACTCAGTAACTAGCACTTTTAACTCAGCACCCTTCATAGACTCAAAATGGTTGCCAGTTCACAATCAATACTGGAGAGGATTGTTATTCTGGGTTTAGAGAGGATTGGCATCGCTCTATCTAGCAACTACCACTGCTGATGCAAATCCAGACTATTTTTATATCTCCCAAACTCATTTAACTATTAATAGCTTTATAACTATACGGAGATTAATATTTTTTTATATTTCGCTTAATTTCACTACATATATCTTTTGATCAAGAAATCCTGCTCTATTCCCCAGTACCCAGTCCCTAATCACTAATCCCCAATACCTAATCAGTTCAATAATTTAACTGATGTATACAAATATCATTTTATGTTTATATAACTATAAAACCATTTATAGTAAGGAGTCTCATGGTTAATAGCCTTGCAACCCCAGAGCCACAAACTCTGAAGCCAGGAATTAAAGCACCTGTTCAAGAAACTTTATTAACACCCCGGTTTTATACTACCGACTTTGACGCAGTGGCGAAGATGGATATTTCAGCCAATGAGGCGGAGATTCGAGCCATTGTAGAAGAACTGCGGGCGGACTACAACCGCCATCACTTCGTTCGAGATGCAGAGTTTAAGCAAAATTGGGATCATATTACAGGGGAAAAACGCCGCGCCTTTATTGATTTCTTGGAACGTTCTTGCACTTCGGAGTTTTCTGGATTTCTCCTATTTAAAGAGCTATCACGCCGCATTAAAGACCGCAATCCCCTATTGGCTGAGGCCTTTAATTATATGGCACGGGATGAGGCACGCCATGCGGGATTTTTAAATAAATCGATGGCAGATTTAAACCTTTCCTTAGACCTAAATTATTTAACCAAGAAGCGCACATATACTTTTTTCCCGCCAGAGTGGGTGATTTACACCGTCTACCTATCGGAGAAAATTGGTTACTGGCGTTATATTTTGGTGCATAAGCATATGCAGGAGCATCCAGAATACCAGTTTTATCCTCTGTTTCGTAAATTTGAGAGTTGGTGTCAAGACGAAAATCGCCACGGAGATTTCTTTAAAGCCGTATTGCGATCGCAGCCCCAATTATGGAAAAGTTGGAAAGCTAAGTTATGGATACGCTTTTTCTTATTAACTGTATTTGCTACCCACACAATGACAGTATTTGAGAGAGCCAGCTTTTACGAAGTCATTGGTATCCATCCCCGCAAATACAATCAAAGAGTCATTCAAGAGACAAATAATACCTCTGCTAGAGCATTCCCTGTAATTTTGAATACTAATCATCCCGAATTTTTCTGGCGGTTAGAACAGTGTTCCGAAAATAATCTGAAGCTAGCAGCCATTAACAATAGTAATTTGCCTAATTTTGTCAAATTCTGCCAAAGAATCCCGCCTGCTTTGGCGATTTTTTGGAACATGTTACGTTTGTACTTAATTAAGCCAATTGATACTGAAGCTACACGCAACACGGTGATGTAATTTGGGTTCAGCACAAATTAGGCAAATCTCTGCGTAAATTGCCAATTTTTACCAAATTCAGCATCCCAAAAAATGGTTAAATTTGAATTTGTATTGCTATTCCAGAACCTACCGATTTTTTGCGCCTTTGCGCCTTTGCGCGAAACATAAATCATCCCATTAATCAGCAACGCCAAAATATAATATCTTCTGTTATTGCGTTAGCGAAGCGGGACGTTCGCGCAGCGTCTCGGAGAGAAGTCCATTGCGAATTGCGAATTGCGAATTGCAAATTGGTATTACACCCCCCTATTTCTTGATTTAAATAAGCGCATTCCATTTGCAGTCACTAATAAGGAAGTACCTGTGTCTGCTAAGACGGCTACCGCTAACCCAACAACACCCAACGTTCCCAAGAGTAGAAATAAAGCTTTAGTGACTAAGGAAAAAACTACATTCTGTTGAATCACAGATACAGTTCGACGACTTAAATCCACTGCATAAGCAAGCCGTCTCAAGTCACCACCAACCAGCACTACATCTGCTGTTTCTAAGGCAATATCAATTCCACCCACAGCAAAACTGATATCTGCCGCCGCTAGAGCTGGTGCATCATTAATCCCATCCCCAATCATACCTACCACCCCAGAACGTCTTAGCTGTTGAATTGCTTGGAGTTTATCTTCTGGTAAGAGTTCGGCTCGATATTCTGTAATCTCAACTTGTTGGGCAATTTGCCTAGCCACCCGATCGCGATCGCCTGTTAGCATGACTAGCTGCTTTAACCCTAGTCGCTTGAGTTGTCGGATGGCTTCTGTTGCTTCTAAACGGATACCATCAGACAGCGCGATCGCTCCTAATATTTCTTGTTTTGTTCCTACGATTACCGGAATTTGACCAAGTTGTTCAATTTCTGCCAACAGAGTTTCTACTTCACCAGATAAGGAAATACCTTGCTCGGAAAACAACCGTCGATTACCAACTAAATAAACTATTTCACTCCAGATTGCCTGAATGCCTTTCCCTGGTAGTGCTGTGAAGTTCACCGGTGTTTCCAAATCTATGCTCAGTTCATCAGCTTTAGCCACGATAGCCTTTGCTAGTGGATGTTCTGAGTGTTGCTCTAGGATGGCGGCAATTTGTAACACTTGATGGGTACTGTGATTTCCCAGACTATAAATCTTTTGTACAATCGGTAGCCCTTGGGTAATTGTACCTGTCTTATCAAAAGCCAGAGTAGTCAGATGTCCGGCTGTTTCTAGTGCGTTACCTCCTTTAAATAACACTCCTTGACGAGTTGCTGCACCGATCGCACTCACAATGGAAACTGGGGTAGAAATGACTAAAGCACAGGGACAAGCAATGACTAGCATGACTAAGGCTCGATAAAACCAGACATTCCCAGGTTGAGCAAATACCAAAGGCGGAATGAGCGCGATCGCGATCGCAATCACAATCACAATCGGGGTGTACACTCCAGCAAACTTATCTACCCACTGCTGAGAAGGTGCGCGACTACCTTGGGCTGTTTCTACTAAATGGATAATTTTAGCTACAGTCGTATCCTTTACAGTATGTGTAACCTTGATTTCCAAAAAGCCTGATTGATTTAACGTCCCAGCAAAAACAGTGTCGCCTGCTTCTTTATCTTCTGGGATTGATTCTCCCGTAATTGGAGACTGGTCAATAGCACTGCTACCAGAAACAACTATGCCGTCTAACGCTACGCGTCCACCTGGTCTAACTGTCAAAATTTCCCCAACTTGAACATTTTCCACGGGAACTGTCACTTCTTGATTCCCTCGTTTGACGGTAGCTGTGGGTGGAGTTAAATCCATGAGGGCGCGAATTGCGTTGCGGGTGCGACCAAAGGTCAAGACTTGCAATGTTGTACCCAAAGAGAACAAAAAGACAACTAACGCCCCTTCAAACCAGTCACCTAAAATCAATGCACCGATGACTGAAATAGTCATGAGCAAATTCATATCAGCCCGGCGCAAGCGCAATTCCAAGAAACCAATCCGTGCAATGGGATAGCCTGCAATCACTATACCAACGCCATAAAAAGCTCGTGCTATCCAAATAGGTAAGGCTAAATATTGCGCCAGTAAACCCAACGCTAACCCCACACCTGTAAGAATGACACCCTGTCCCCGGCGGTTAGTAATCCAAAATTTCCAGTTTGTGGGATCAGATTGCTGTGGAGTAGTTGAAACTGCATCTTGATGCTGATGGTGGTCATGGTCATGATCACAGTTATGTTGTAGCGATTGAGTATCAGCTATTTCCACCAGTGAATGACTATCGCTGTGATGAGCATGATCGTGACTACAACCACAAGAATAAGTTTTCTGCTCTGACTCTACCTCAGCACTTTGTTCTACTGTGTAACCTAAAGCCTGAATGCGATCGTAAATAGTTTTTAAACCCAAATCCTCTGGATTGTAGGATATCCTGACTTTGCCTGTAGCGAAGCTAACTGATGCTTCCGTAACACCGCGTAATTGTTGCAAACCAACTTCTATCGTCTTGGCACAACTACCACAATCCATACCGTTCACTTGGAGAATCTGGGTTTTCAGGGAAGGAGTTTGAGTCATAGCAATTTGCAGGTGACAAAGTTAATTACCATGTGACTTACGCACTTGCAGCAACAATCTTTCATCGTCGCCAGTGGATATTAGTGTCGGTCTTTTACAAGTATTTTAATACAACATATGAACATTTATTCAAGTGTACAATGTTTTAATTTTAGTTAAGATTGAGAGTAATAACCATTATTGGAAAGCAGCCTGATGAACAAGCAACAGAGTAAAAAAGAGTTGGAATTGGTTCAAAATGCCGACCTGCCGAAGTGTGACACGCATTTGGTACATCTGGATAATGTGCGGTTAATCCAAACACAAATCTTGTCTTCAGATCAGGCACAACAGATGGCAGAAATTTTTGGCATACTTGCAGATCCCAATCGTCTGCGGTTGATATCAGCTTTGGCTTCCCAAGAGTTGTGCGTTTGTGATTTAGCTGCTTTAACAAAAATGACCGAATCGGCTGTTTCTCATCAATTGCGATTATTAAAAGCGATGCGGTTAGTGAATTATCGTCGAGAAGGTAAAAATGTTTATTACAGCTTGGCTGACCATCACATTATTAATTTATATTCATCTTTAAAAGAACATTTAAATGAGTAGAATAATGAAATTTTTTACAAATTAGTAACCTGATTTTCTAAGAAAATAAGAAATAGATGTCTAAATTCAGTGGTCATTTCCAGAGTAAATCCACATAGGTTCTGTTGCACCTGCACGCTGGAAACCTACTTTTTTGTAGAAATTAATGGCTTGGTTTTCCGCCAGTAAAATATGCTGATGAAAGCCATCATAGCGAGCTATCAGCATTTTGATAATCTGACTGCCGATACCTTGATTTTGGTAATCTGGCAAGACTAATAAATGAGGATAATACACTACTAAAAAGCCATCTGAAATAGCATTACCCAAACCTACCAACTTGTCTTCATGCCATGCAGAAATGAGCGAATGGGAATTTATCAAAGCTTGGTAGAGTAAATCCGGTTTTTCTGCTGATGACCATTGATTAGCTTGATATAGGGTGAGAATAGTATTTTGGTTAATATCGTATGTATCTTTGTATTGGATAGATTGGGGAAATTTATTCATCATTTTCTATAGTGAATTTCTTTTCTGTTTTCAGAAATTGGGGAACACCGACGAGTGCTTGAAAATCTTGAAAACTCACTAAATCATGAAAATTAGCTGTTGTTCCCTGTTGTTTTAAATGCGTTAAACAATTAGTAAGAGTTTGGGTAACTGCTAATAAACCAGTTAATGGAAAAAAGACAATTTTAAAGCCTAGATTTTGTAATTCAGTAGCCGAAAGGGAAGGAGTTTTACCACCTTCAACGATATTAGCTACTAAGGGGATGTCAGGAAAAGCAGCTCTAATTGCTGTTAATTCTTCTACAGATTGGGGTGCTTCTACAAAGAGTATATCTGCTCCGGCAGCAATATAAGAACGACCACGAGCGATCGCTGCCTCTAAACCCAAAGGCGCACGGGCATCAGTCCGGGCGATAATCACTAAACCACTATCTCCCCGCGCCTCAACTGCGGCTCTGATTTTCCCGGCGTGTTCTTCCGTGGGGATGACTCGTTTACCTTCAAAGTGTCCGCACTTTTTCGGCCATTCCTGGTCTTCTAGCAACACCCCCGCCACTCCCAACTGTACAGCATCCTTAATAGTCCGCATCACATTCAGAGCATTGCCATAGCCGGTATCTAAATCTGCAATCAGAGGTACATTCACCGCTTGAGCAATGCGTCCAATACTATATAGGGTTTCTGTAACGGAGAGAAAACCATAGTCTGGTAAACCCAAGGTAGAAGCTGCAATACCAAAACCACTGGTAGCTATAACATCAAAACCTATATTTTCTGCCAACTTTGCACTTAAGCAATCATAAACACCAGGAATCACAATAATTTCAGGTTTTGCAAGTAACTGCCGTAGTTTTTGGCTAGAAGACACCATAAATAAGTAGAAGGATGTAAATATTTGTAGGTAGACAGCAAGGGAGCTTAGTCTTAATTGTTACTATATAAGAAGCGAGGGAATTTCAGAAATGAAATTATTTTTGTGTTCTAAATTGACGGTAAGAAAATTGTAAAAACACTCCCTTGGGGATAATTATCTTCAACCATAATCATACCGTGATGCGCCTCAATTGCCATTTTGCAAAAAGCTAATCCTAAGCCAATTTGTGAAACCTCGCTCATTCTTGTGCCAATCTCATACTTTTCAAAAATGCTTTGGCGTAAATTTGGCGGTACTCCTGAACCGGAATCGATAACTTGCAATTTAATATCTGTAGTAGAACATTCTGCTTTGAGGATAACTTGAGAGTGAGGAGGGGAAAATTTAATGGCATTAGAGAGTAAATTATCTAAAATGCGGCGAAAAATCGGTAAATCGACATTTACCATGCTTCCTGGATTGGGTAGTTCGCTGATCAGATGAAGATTCTTGTGGTGAGCAATTTCTTCCACATCCGCCAACGCCGACAGACAAAGCGTACCCAGTTCTACATCGTTGCGCTGGAGAACCATTTTACCAGATTCCAACTTAGCCATAATCAGCAAGCTATCAATCATAGATTGCATTTGTTGGGCTGCGAGAATAATTTTATGTGTCTTTTGTTCATGCTTTTCTGGTGATAGTCCAGGAATTTGCAACACTTCATTGGAGATGATAATGCTGGTGAGGGGGTTGCGTAAGTCATGTACGATCATATTGACCATATCTTCACGCAGATTCAGCAGACTCTGCAATTGATCATACTGGCCTTTAATTCGCAGCATAGAATTAACTCTGGCTCTTAGTTCCACACCATTGACTGGCTTACTAATAAAATCATCTGCCCCAGCCGCCATACATTTAGCCAAATCTTCTTTAGCGGTTAATGCCGTTACCATAATGATCGGAATTGTTTGCCATTGTCGTTCAGATTTAATTTTCCGACATACTTCCATGCCATCTAAATCAGGCATCATTACGTCTAACAAAATAACATCTGGCTGAAAACTATCAAGGCAATCAATAGCTTGTTGACCACTGGGGGCATAATGTAATTCGTAGTTTTCGCTATCAAGTAGAATTTCAATTACATCAAAGTTATCCGGTTCATCGTCAATTATTAAAATAGAATGTTGATGATTCATAATTAAATCTCTATTTTTTCAGAAGAATAGTTTATAGGGCAGAAGGAAGAAATAGTTTCAGCCTAGTTGCTTGTTATTAACTTTGTGGTGTTTTTGCTCACTGACTAATGCCAAAATTAGACATAGGGATAATTTAAAAGATAAAGGGGTTTAACAGTTATTTTTTGCCACTAAATTCTTTATCTAGTTAAAGATTTTTGAATTGTTGCTACGAGTTGTTTGAGTTTTACGGGTTTGGTTAAATATTCATTAGCTCCTGCGGCTAGACAGGTTTCGCGATCGCCCGGCATGGCTAGTGCTGTTAATGCAATGATAGGCAAATCCGCAAATTGCTCATCCTCACGAATGCGGCGGATGGCCGTCAATCCGTCCATCTCTGGCATTTGGATATCCATGACAATGAGGTCAGGACGTTGGGCATAAACTTGTGCAATGGCTTGTTGTCCGTCGTTGGCGATCGCTAATCGATATCCACGACTTTCCAGATAACCGGACATAGTATTGATATTGGCTTGATTGTCTTCTACTAGTAAAATCAAAGCAGAGGCCAAAGTAGATTTTGCTGTGACGTTAATCATTCCAGACTCATCATTAGTGGAACATTTGAGTCGCTCCAGGGTTGCTTGAAACTGAGTCCGGGTAATAGGTTTGACTAAATATGCAAATGCTCCCTCAGTTATGCCTTGAGTCCGTTCATCGACAACCGAAACGATCAAAACGGGAATTTCCTTGGTTTGTGGGTTGAGCTTGAGTTGTTTGAGGACATCCCAACCGGATACGTTGGGTAGTTGCAGATCCAAAATCACTAGTGCTGGGCGAATACGTATGACTTCTTCTAGCGCACCTTCACCCATTGGATAAACTAAACATTTGATGCCCATCTCCAGGAGATAGCGAGTGATTTGGTCAGCCGCAGCCATTGAATCTTCGATAACTAACACTGGGCTGTTGGGAGACAGGGAGTAATTTTTAGGCAATGGTGCGGTTGCTAACTTTGTTGGCAAAATATCACTGGTGATGTAAGGAATGCTCACCGTAAAACAACTGCCTTTTCCCAACTGACTGTCAACACAGACCGTACCGCCATGTAAAGTAGTAATTCTTTGTACCAGTGCCAGACCTAAACCAGTACCGTTATATTGACGATTGAGGCTGCTGTCTAGCTGCATAAAAGGTTGAAATAATTTGCCTATGTTTTCAGGAGTGATCCCAATACCAGTATCAGTGACACAGAAATTGATGTGGGGTATTGCTTGACACTTAACGCTTGATTGGGAAGACAAGCAAGAAATTGCATCTCCTGTACCCCTGCATTCCTTTTCCCCTGGTTCTTCCAGCCAGACTTTGAGTGTTACCGTACCGCCTTCTGGAGTGAACTTGACAGCATTGCTGAGTAAGTTAATTAGTACCTGACGTAAACGGCGATCATCCGCTTGGATACTGCCTAGATGATGGGGAATTTCCGTCAGGAGGCGAATACTTTTTTTCAATGCTACCTGTTTAATAAATACTAGACTGGTTTCACACAGGCTTTTAATGGGAATATCACTCAGTTGTAATTCTAACTTACCTGATTCAATTTTGGATAAGTCGAGGATGTCATTGATCAGTTCTAAGAGGTGTCTACCACTGCGTTCAATAGTGGCGATCGCTTTGGCTTGTTGTTCATTAATCGCACCAAACACACCCTCCTCAAACCCCTCCGACATACCCAAAATGGCATTGAGGGGGGTTCGCAATTCATGACTCATATTGGCGAGAAATTCGTCTTTGAGGCGAGTAGCACGGGCTAGTTCGGCGTTAGCATTGGCTAATTGTTCATTGGTTTGGCGCAATTTCTCTTCAGCGTATTTACGTTCTGTAATATCTTCATAGGAACCCAGAACGCCAATCACTTCCCCTGTAGCGTTAGTGAGAGGAATTTTGCTAGTTCTTAACCAAATGCTTGCACCATCGGGAGTTGCCATCGGTTCTTCATAGCCGAGTTTGGCTTTTCCCGTGGTAATCACTAAAGTATCGTCGGCACGATATATTGGTGCTTGTTGTTTCCAAGGCAGGTCAAAGTCAGTTTTGCCGATAATGTCGTCCGGCTGGGATAGTTGAGCATCATTAGCAAAGGCTGGATTGCAGCCGATGTAATTTAACTGGCAATCTTTCCAGAAGACACGTTGGGGAATGGTATCTAGGACTAGTTGCAGCATGGTGCGTGATGCTTGCAACTCTTGTTCTGCTTTTTGGCGATCGCGTAGCGCGGCTTGCTGTTCGCGCATATCGAATAAGGTGGCACGGCTGTATAAATAATTGCCCTCTGCATCTTTAACGGCAGCAGCACTGATCATGACTGGTAAAATTGTGCCATCTTTGCAGACCATCTCATACTCTAAATCCTTTGACCAACCTCTTTCTTTAAAACGAGGATAGTTTTCCTGAAAAGCTTGGCGGCTAGGTTCCGTAAAAAAGTTAATGAAAGGCTGACCAATCATCTCTTCATGAGAGTAGCCCAACCATTGCAATTCTGTTTCATTCACCCGCATGATTCGACCTGCACTATCTAGGGAATGGTAGCCACAGGGTGCTTTGTTATACAAATCTTCAACTTCACGGGCATATTTAGCTAGAGCTTCTTCAGCTTGTTTATGCTCACTAATATCAGTCACTCGCAATAAATTTAGGGTACGGCCAGCAATTACAATGGGTTTGGCAGCAATGTTTCCCCAGAAAACCTTACCTTTACAAGTAACATACTCAATTTCTTGACTCCAAAAACCTTTGGTTCGCATTTGAGTCACGATATTATCCATTTCTGCGGGAGAAAATTGGTATCTTTGGAGTTGATGCCCCTCTATTCCTAATAAATCCGATTTTTTGGCGGCTTCAAATAGTTCGACGGCACGCCGATTACAATCAAGAGTGATTAAGGTCACTGGATCAACTAAAAACAAAGCATCAGCCGATTCATTAAAAATGATTTCCCGCAAATCTCGGTTACGGATCAGTTCTTTTTCAGCTTGCTTGTGCGCCGTAATGTCAAAGTTTACCCCAATCATGCGTAAAGGTTGACCTTGGGGGTCACAATTGAGCAGACCGTAGGCTTTGATATAGCGAATTTCTCCGTTCGGTTGAATGATGCTAAACTCAACGTCGTATTCTTGACTGTTCTGCACAACTTGATCCATAATTGCCACGATATAATCGCGATCATCTGGATGCAGACAACTTAACCATGTATCCAGGGTAGGGTCAAAATCAACAGGACTGACTCCGTAGAGCTTGTACATCTGTTCATCCCAAATTTGCCTGCCTTTGACAAAATCATATTCCCAGATCCCAAAGCCTCCTGATTTGATGGCGAGGGACAATCTTTCTGAGAGATGATGCAGCTGTTCTTCTGCTTGTTTACGCTCTGTAATATCCGTCAGTGTGCCAATGTAGCCCATAATTGCACCGTTGGAGTCGGTTTCTGGTAGGATATGGCAATAAAACCAGTTGACGCTACCATCAGGGAGTAGATGTCTGCCTTCATTTTGATAGAGTTCTGGTTGACTAAATCCTTGTTGTAACCATTTTGTGAGTAGGCGATCGCGGTCTTCTGGGTGCAGAGCTTCTAGCCATCCTACACCCAAAGCAGACTTGATTGGTCTACCCGTCATCCTGCTCCAACGCTCGTTAACATAGACACATTGACCTGTATGATCTAAGCGAAAAATAGCTACGGGAGCGGCTTCAGTCAAGGTGGCATAGCGATGTTCACTTTCTCGCAGGGCTGATTCTACTTGCTTGCGCTCCGTAATATCGTAGTTAATGCCTACCATGCGTTGCGCTTTTCTTTGTTCGTTATGTTGTACCAGGGCGGAGGCATGGATATAGCGAATACTACCATCAGTCCGCACGATGCGAAATTCTACATCAAATTCCCGCCTTCCCTGTAGGGCATCTTGCAGGGCAGTTGCGGTTTTGTCCCGATCTTCTGGATGGATCAGCTTTAACCAGTCTTGATACTTGACACAAGTTTCAGAATATGGCAAATCGTACAAAGCATACATCCTCTCATCCCAATAGACATCATGGGTCAGATCCCAGTCCCAAGTGCCAATATCGGCTGATTTGAGTGCTAAGGTTAACCGATCTGAAAGATTACTTAACTGCTGTTCAGTTTGTTTACGGTCAGTAATGTCAAGGATAATGCTGATTAGCTGGCTAGGTTGACCATCGGCATTGAGGATGACTTCGCCCCGTGATAGTACATAGCGTAAACTCTGATCTGGCCGATGACAACGATACTCTAGTTCGTAACATTGACCTTGGGCGATCGCTTGTTGTACCACAAAATCTTGATGATGACGGTCATCAGGATGTATCCACTCCAGCATTTCACCATAAGTAGGCATTCCAGACTTAGGATCGCGCCCAAAAATGCGAAACACCTCTTGTGACCACAGGATTTCCTGGGTGTGTAAATCCATCTCCCAACTCCCCAAATTGGCGATTCTTTGAGCAGCCGCCAGGTTAGCGGCATTTTTGCGGAGTTGGGCATCTATCTGTTTTTGTTGTGTAATATCTTTGGCAATGCCGACTCCACCAATTACCTGTCCTTCGGCATTACATAGGGGTTGTACTGAGAGAGAGACGGGAAAGCATGAGCCATCTTTGCGAATAAAAGTCCACTCCTCTTTTTGATGTTCCGATGGGTTTGTAGAGATCAATTTTTGCCCTGGAGCAATTTCTCGTCCTAGTGCTTGTGCGTGTTGCTGAATTTCCTCTGGATCGTGGAACAAAAGAGGCGTTACCTGACCTACAATTTCCTCGGCTGTATAACCCAACATTTTTTGGGCGGCTGGGTTAAAGATTTGAATGATCCCCTGGGAGTCGGTAGAGGTAATGGCATAGTCGGTAGATGTGAGAATGGCTTGTTGTAAATTCAGCAGTTCAAATAACTGAGCTTCTGCCTGTTTACGTGTGGTAATATCCGTCTCTGAACCACTGATGCGGATGACATGACCGGCTTCATCCCACAGTGCTTGACCCCGATCTAACACCCATAAATATGAACCATCTTGGCACTTTACTCGATATTCTGCTTGGAAGAATGGTGTTTTTTGGGCGAAATGGTCATTTAAATCCGCCAGAATGCGATCGCGATCATCTGGATGAATATAGCTTGACCATGCTGCTAAATCGGGGCTAATTTCATCATCAGTAAAACCCCGTATTTGTTTCCAGCGAGCCGAAAAAAATAGTTCGTTAGTTTTCAGATTCCAGTCCCAGATGCCATCATTACTACCACGTAGTGCCAATTGCCAGCGTTCTTCACTTTCTCTTAAAGCTGCTGTGCGCTGTTCTACTCTAGCTTCGAGTTCTTGATTGAGTTGTTGTATTGCCTGTTGTGCCAAGATGCGATCGCTAATATCTTCCACTACACCAATAAAGTATTGCGGGTGAGCAAAAGCATCGCGGACTAGAGATACGGTCAGTTTAATCCAAATAATCGTATTATCTTTGCGGATATAGCGTTTTTCCATTGAATAAGTCGAAATTGCCCCAGCCAGCAGGATTTGTACTTGCTCTAAATCAGCCGCTAAATCTTCTGGATGGGTGATTTCTTGAAATCTCAAGGTTTTTAGTTCCGATTGGGAGTACCCAGTAATGTCAGCAAACCTTTGGTTAACGCGCAGAAATTTCCCGCTTAAGGACACATGACTAATACCGACTGCGGCCTGTTCAAAGGTACTGCGAAATCGCTCTTCACTTTCTCGGAGATTTTTTTCAACTCGGTAGCGTTCCCTGAGTTGTTTTTGGGCGATTTCGTAAGCACTAGCTTGTTGAATGGCGATCGCTATTTGTACTGCGAGTTGGTCTAATAGTTCTAGTTCTATTGCTTGCCATTGGCGCGGTGCAGTACATTGATGAGCAATTAATAATCCCCATAAACGATTGAGTACCACAATCGGCACAACCAGATTGGCTTTGACTTCAAATTGTTCGAGGAGTTGCACATGACAATCTGTTAAGCCTGCTTGGTAAATGTTATGAATCGCTCTTGTTTTCCCTTGGCGATATTCAATGCCCGCCCCTTGTTGAAAACAGGTATCCTGAATTTGTGCCTCTAAGCTGACTGTGCAACCAGGTAAAACCGATTCCGATACGACGGTGCCACTCATATCAGAGTGAAATCGATAGATTAATACCCTATCTGCTTGTAAAAATTGCCGGACTTCTGCGACTGTACTCGCTAAAATATCTTTGAGTTTGAGTGATTGCCGAATCCTTGAGGCGATCGCATTAATTAGTTGTTGTTGTTCCTGAATTTGTGCTAATTGCCGATATTGGTCTCGTTGTTTGAGGGCATCATGAATTGCTGCTTGTAGTCTAGTCGGACTGAGTTGAGGTTTGACTAGATAATCTTGCGCCCCGTTTTTCATTGCCCAAACGGCAGTTTCTATATCTTCATGTGCGGTTAAGAGAATGATTGCAGATTCTGTATGGCTGACAATTTTCCTCAGTTTTTCTAGGGAATCTAAACAATTGTCTCCAGATACAGGAGAATTCAGCAAAATTACATCTGATTTTCCCTCTTGACACCACGCTATTGCCTCTGTGGCGGTCTCAAACTCCAAAATGCGATATGTGTACACATCATCCTGCTGCAAACACTGCCGAAAACTCATCCAATCTTCGGTGTCATGATCAATTAATAGGATGGTAATACAGGCGCGTTGAATCATAATGGCTCGTCATGTTTCTCCTAACTGGTATCTCTGCTTGCAGAGGTCTTCAGAGAGGTTGATTGCTGCTATTTTTTAACAGGGAACTCTTTACAGGGAATAGACAGAGTATTTTGAATTGGTATCACATCTTGTCTCAACCTAGAAGTCGATAAATGTTAATACTATTTCATGTTGCTTTACACAAGTTAGTATTTTTACATTAATGTACTTATCTAAGATATCCTAGACTGCACTGAGAAGCTAGTAATTAAAGTTACTTTTTACTAAATTAAAGTAGCGATCGTCTCATAGCTTAACAGGAACTAGAGTAAATTCCCCTGCCAACAGGGACACAAGCCCCTACATTTATGTATGGGGTTCTTCCCCCTGCCTCCTGCCCCCTGCCCCTTGTCCTCTTTATTATGGTTCTAAATTCCAGCCCAAAGCTGTAGCTACTTGTCCGGCTAATTCTAAAGGATTAAAGGGTTTAGCGATCGCGGTAGCCATACCTAATTGGGAGTAACGACGACGATCAGACGCTTGGATTTTGGCTGTTAATAAAATTACTGGGATTTTTTTGGTGTTGGGGTTGGCTTGTAATTTTTCAAAGGTAGCAATGCCATCCATATCCGGCATCATCACATCCAAGAGAATCGCATCTGGTTGATAAGTTTCCGCTTGATGAATTCCCTCTTGGCCGGAACTAGCTGTCACCACCTCCCAGCCTGCCACCGTTTCTAGACAGACTTTGGCGACTTCTTGAATATACTGCTCGTTATCAACCACTAGAATTCGTTTGCTTTTCATGATGGCTGTCCTGTTGATTGTTGGTGAGTAATTCTTTGCAGTAGTTCCATAACTCGTTGTTCAAATTCTTGGGTAGTGACACGTCCTTTGGTTAAAAATTCTGTATGTCCTAGCTTCAGTCTGTTGCGTTCTGATTCGTCTAAATCCTGGGCAGAATAAACTACTAAAGGAATATTACACAGATGATGATGTTGCTGTAACCAATCAACAACCGCAAAACCATCAGTTTCCGGTAAAATCAAATCTAGAATTAACAAATCGGGATTGACTTCTTGACTCAGATGAATCGCTTCTCTACCGGTTTTGGCACAAAAGGTTTCAATGCCATGTCTTTCAAATAACGTCGCCAGTAGTTCTACTAAATCAGGATCATCTTCCACCACCAAAATTCGAGCTTGTTGAGAATATTTAGCGATAACTTGTCTTAAGGAGTTTAATAAATAACTTTCTTGGACTGGTTTACGCACCCAATCCACAAAATCACTACTATTTTGACTATTGCTGCTTTGCTTATAGACACTGCAAATCACAATGGGAATGTCTTTGGTTTGGGCTTGTTCTTTTAAGTGTGCCATTGTTTCCCAACCATTCATCTCTGGCATGAGTAAATCCAGTACAATCACGCTGGGATGTTGGTTAGCAGCGATCGCGATCGCTTCTTCTCCTGTCGCTACAGTAATCACGCGATATCCCCCTTTTTCCAGGAGAGTTTGCATTTCTAGCCGAATCACTGCATCATCATCACAAACTAGGACGAGTGGGGATTGGGGATAAGGGATTGGGGATTGGGGACTGGGGAAGGAAGAATCATCCACTAACTCAGGATTGGGGGGAATAGGCAAAATCGGCAGTGTAAAGTAAAAGGTGCTACCTTCTCCCAAAACACTTTCCACCCAAATTCTCCCGCCATGTTGATGGACGATACTTTGACAAATAGCCAAGCCTAAACCTGTACCTTCATGGTTACGTGAATCTGAGGAATCTACCTGCTGAAAGCGTTCAAAAATACTGTGGATTTTGTCAGCCGGAATTCCCCGACCGGTATCTTTAACTGTCAGTAAGACTTCATCACCGGATTTTTGCGCCGCTAGCCACACGGTGGCATTTGGAGAGGAAAACTTGATGGCATTACTGAGTAAATTAGTTAAGGTTTGCACAATCCGGTCAGGATCTACCCACAGTTGTAGTGATGGACTTTCTACAGAGAGTGTAACTTGGGCTTTATTAGCTAAGGGCTGCATAATACTAACAGCCGATTCTATCAAGTCGGTGAGGATGCAGGTTTCTCGCTCCATTTTCACCCTACCTGACTCAATTCTTTCTATATCCAGGATGTCATTAATTAAGCGGACTAAGCGTTCGGTGCTGTCGGTAGCAATTTGCAGTAACCGTTTACCTTGTTCTGAGGTTGCTGGTAATAATCCACTGGTGAGCATTCCCAATGAACCATGAATTGAGGTTAAAGGTGTACGTAGTTCATGGCTGACGACGGACACAAATTCATCTTTCATCCGTTCAATTTGCTTTCTTTCTGTAATATCTCTGAGAATCACAGTATAAATAATATCTTTTTCTATATGTAGCTTTGAGATGGAAGCCTCAGCCGGAAATTCTGTCCCATCTTTCCGACAACCATATATTTCCCGTCGTTCTCCCATCCGTCGCGCCATGCTGGGAGATTGGCTAAAACCGTTGACGTGCTGACGATGGCTGTGAGTAAAACGCTGTGGTAAAAGCACATCAAGGCTTTGACCGATAATTTCTTCAGCAGAGTAGCCAAAAATCTTCTCTGCTCCTTGGTTAAACAGGGTGATATTTTGGTTGCTATCAATGGAGATAATGGCATCATCGGCAATATCTAAAATGCGTGCCAATCTGATTTGAGAAATCCGCAGTGCTGCTTCGATGCGTTGGCGTTCATCAAGTTGTGATTGTAGCTGACGATTGACATTGACTAACTCAGCTGTGCGTTCTGCCACTCTCAATTCTAATTCGTTGTTGGCAGTTTGCAGAGCTGCTTCGATTTGCTTGCGATTACTGATATCTCTGACTGTACCTAACATTCGCACAGCCTGCCCAGATTCATCGTAGTAAAATTTACCTGTGCCTTCTAGCCAGTGAATACTGCCATCTGGCCAAACCACGCGAAATTCATGATTATAATCAGTTTTGTGTTGCTGAGCATCAAGAATTGCTTGCTCTATGCCTGAAAAGTCGGCTGGTAAAACGCAGTTTTTCCAGATTTCATCAGAACCATTCAGCGTCATCCCAAATAATTTGGCATGGCCATCAGAGCAAGTTACTTGGTTAGTGATGAGATTCCAATCCCAAATGCCTAAATTAGCGGCTTCCAAGGCGAGGGCAAGACTTTCTTCACTTTCTTTCAGGGCAGCTTCAGCACGTTGGCGATCGCGTTGATTGCGTAATGCTAAAATTCCATAGCCTAAATCTGCTGTGAGTTCTTCTAACAGCTGCACTTCATGCACATCAAAGGCGTTGGGTTCTGCTGCATAAATATTCAAAGCCCCAAAAGGTTGACCATTAGCAATTAATGGTAAGGCAATAGATGCTGCATAACCCCGACTCGTTGCTTGACAACGCCAAATCTCATAACGACTATCAGTCAAAATATTTTGAATAATTGTGGTTTTACCTGTACGAATAGCCGTACCAGTCGGCCCTTGACCACGAACTGTATCCGCCCAAGTCAGATGCAGAGATTGCAGATATCCATCCTCATAGCCTGCTTGGGCGACTGGATAAATATCTTTGTGGGGATTATTTTTGGCGTAAGCCACCCAAGCCAAACGATAACCCCCGACTTGGATTAAAATTTCGCAAACTTGGTGCAGTAAATCTTCTTCATTATCTGCCCGCACTAGAGCCTGATTGCAGTCACTTAAGGTTTTTAATGTGCGATTCACTCGCTGAATTTCTGCTTCTACTTGTTTAATGTTGGTAATATCCCGTGTAATCGCTAACTGTACCCAGCTATCATCTGTGGGGTTGCGTAAAGGAACAGCGTGAGTTGTCACCCAACGACGTTCACCTTGACGGTTAATCAGCACGAATTCCAAAGTCCCTTTTTGTCCTTGACAGACACTTGTATGGAATTGCAGAAATGTCTGTTGGTATTCAGGAGCAATCACATTATAGATAGACTTACCCACCACAGTATCAGGATGATCTGCACCTAAGATAGTCAACCCAGCTTGATTAATTGCCAATAAAGTACCATCAGCCGCCACAATTTTGACGCAATCTGGTTCAGCGTCGAAGATGGCACAGCTATTGAGTGTGAAGGGAGGATGGGGACTGGGGACTGGGTATTGGGGACTGGGGACTGGGGACTGGGTATTGGGATTTAATCTCACCTGCACCTCTGCTGCTTCTGCACCCCTGCACCCCTGCACCCCTGCGCCCCTGCTGCTTCTGCACCCCTGCACCCCTGCACTCCTTGCAGATACTCGCCTGAGTAGTTTGACTCGTTCCAGACGGTTGATAATGCGTGTGACTAGTTCTGGCCCCACGATGGGTTTGCTGACAAAATCGTCAGCACCGACGCTATAAACTTGATTGACAATTTCCGCATCACTATGGACTGTGAGGAAGAGAATTGGCAGTTCACTCCATTGGGCATCATTACGGATGATTTGACATAGTTCTATGCCGTTGGTATGGGGCATTTCTACGTCTAAGATTAATAAATCGGGATTTTCGGCTGGCAATATTTCCCAAAAATGACGGGGATCATCTAGTGTGATCACTTTGAGTCCCCAAGGATGGAGGAGGGTTTGTAATAAAGCCAGAATTTGGGGGTCATCGTCTACGGCTAGGACTTTGGCTTCGGTGTGGGGCAGTTGTTGTATGGGGGCGATCGCTGCTAAACTTTGGCTGCTAGCTTGGGGTTTTGGTAAATCAGCATTAGTATTAGATATAGTAGTTTCTTCTGTGGGTTTACGTGCGGCTACTTCTTGGCGCAATAACTTCACCCACTTTTGCAATTTACCAGTTTCGGCAGGTGTCCAAGTTGCTTCTGATTTCAACAGCTGCTCAATTTTCTTGGCTAACTTTGAACCTTCTGGTATTCCAAATGTTCCGAGAGAACCTGCTAATGTATGCGCTTCTTGTTTGGCTTGTAATTGCAATTCTGTACTGAAACTGCCTTGCTTAACACCGTTAGCTGCTGCTTCTAAAATCTTGACTTGCTCATCTACCCGTCCATAAAATCTTGACCAAATCCCTGCTATTGCCGTTTGTGTTGACTCCAACTGCGATTTACTAGATGTAGCTTGTTCTTTTTCCCCTGTGCTTTGGTTCCCTTCCTCCTGTGGTGTGAGTCGATACCCAATACCATAGACTGTTTCAATTAAATCTCCAGGAACTCCCGCATTTCTCAACTTCATCCGTAAGCCTTTAATATGGGTGCGGACTGCTTCTTCACTGGGAGTGTCTTCATAAGACCAAAGATGCTCCAAAATCATGCTACAGCTAAACACCCGACGATGATTTCGCAAAAATAATTCTAATAGTGCATATTCTTTTGGTGTTAGTGATAGTAATTCTTGTCTATAGGTAACTTCACAACTGCTAGGATCAAGTCGTAAATTACCACATTCTAGTATTGGTTGCGATACTGTTCCCCCCCGTCGTAATAGTGCGCGTATCCTGGCTACTAATTCTTCTTGATCAAAGGGTTTGACTACGTAGTCATCCGCACCAGCATCTAAGCCAATGGCTTTTTCGTGACCACTATCACAACCAGTCAAGAGCAAAATTGGCATTTGTCTCCCACTAGCGCGAATTTGCCGACAAAGACTGATGCCATCTAGCTTTGGCAATATTACATCTAAAAGAATTAAATCATAATCATAAGTTTCTACTAAATCCCAAGCACTATTACCATCAGTTGCCAATTCCACCACATAATTTTGGTTTGCCAACACCACACTCAGCGCGGAGGCATTTAATTCATCATCCTCTACAATTAAAATCTTCATATTTAATAAAATTTTAATAATTAATCAACCCAAAATATTTTTTATGGGTGAAAAAATAAGCTATTAATGTGAGTAATTTAAAAGCATCTTAAATGTTATATCCACCTATTATTAATAATTTTTCACAAATATCAATATTTATCAAACTTTAGTAAGACTTGGACTGACTTAAAAATTATGACTTAAGTCAGATGTGAAGTAAAAAAAGGTAGAAAATTAAAGGTTTGTAGTGAGAAATTTAGTTCTCTCTACGTTCGCGGAGCGTGTCGTAGACAGACGCTCCGCGAACAAAAAAGGACTAAAGTCCTTACTACGAACAAAAAAGGCTAAACCCGCATTTCTCCAAACAGTAGAGGCGGGTTCACAGATATACTCGGTTCATTCACGAAGATTTCCCTCAACCCCTACGGACTATGGACTGAGGTTGCAAGAATTGGTGAGAAATCCTTCTTCATATGACTGCGTCAGTCCTAACGATCAGATACTTTGTCACTTCAAAGCTTACGTATAAGTAATTTTAACAGATTTACTCAAAGTTATTTTAGGCTCTGGTTCTGGCGGAATTCATTGATTTATGGAAATTATTAATCTTTATGGGGAATTTTGATCCAAATGCTACCAAAATATTAGAGAATATCTGTAAAACACTTCTTATACCCGTAATGGTAAATATCTGTGTGTCATGAGCAAGGCAAGACAGGCAAAATTACCTTCAAAAATATACACTGAAGCCATCGTTCGTTCAGTGAGTGGAGAGTCATTGTTGCACTCTTCTACGCCTGTCACCTGTGAGAATGTGACTCAATTTTATGCAGAACCGCGCCTATTAGACTCAGCAGTGAACCGCCTCAAAGCAGAAGGGTTTGAGATTTTAAACGTGAGCAAGACATCGATTAGTATAGCTGCCGATGCCGAAGTTTATGAGCGATCGCTTCAGACAACTTTAGAGGCAGTTGAGCGTCCCGTCATTAAGGAGATAGTTGGGGAAACAACAGCGACATTTATCAATGCCAGAGATGACAAACCCTTTGGTGAAATTGATACATCACAAACCAGTTGGGATCAGCTTCTAGATGGAATTGCCATCAATGAGCCTGCTTTCTATTTCCGACCCCAAATTTCTCTAGATTCTCCACTAGAAACAACTAGAAAATATCTGCGTGAGTCTCCACCAGAAACAACCACAAAGTATCTGCGTGTACCAGAAGACATCGCTCAAGGATTAAATGCCACTTTAGCTCATCAACAAGGCATCACAGGTAGAGGTGTCAAGGTGGTCATGGTTGATACTGGATGGTATCGTCATCCGTTTTTCACTAAGCATAACTACAAGGTAAATGTCGTCCTTGCGCCTGGTTCATCTGCTCCTTTAGAAGACGAGAATGGTCATGGAACTGGGGAATCTGCCAATTTGTTAGCTGTGGCTCCTGATGTCGAGTTGACGATGGTTAAAGCTGATGTTCTCACCAATCCAGGCAAGTTCAAGAATGTCAACTCAGTCGCTGCCTTTAAAAAGGCTGTTTCCCTACGACCAGATATTATCACTTGCAGTTGGGGCTGTGATCTGAGCGATCACAAATTGTCTCCCTTTAATCAAGCCTTAGCCTCAGCCATTGCTGATGCTGTGCGCCAGGGAATTATCGTCATTTTTGCTTCTGGAAATGGTCAATGGAGCTTTCCATCACAACATCCAGATGTAATTTCAGTAGGTGGTGTTTATCAGCATTTGGATGGACTGTTGAAGGGACAGTTGGAAGCGAGTAATTACGCCAGCAGTTTTATCAGTCAAATTTATCAAGGGCGCAGGGTTCCAGATGTATGTGGGTTGGTTGGTCAGCTTCCCTATGGAGCTTATATTATGTTGCCTGTACCTCCTGGTAGTCAGAAAGATCAGGAGCATTCTTCTGTCGGTGATGGTACAAAACCCACGGATGGATGGGCTGCCTTTAGCGGTACTTCAGCCGCAGCACCGCAGTTAGCCGGCATTTGTGCCTTGATGAAACAGCTTGATTCTGGATTATCTCCAGCAAAAGTCAAGGAAATTTTACAACACACAGCCCGCGATGTTGTTGAAGGGTCTAGTCATCCAAGTACGGGGGGCTATCAGGCGCATCAAGGCCCAGATTTAGCTACGGGTTATGGATTAGCTGATGCTTATGCCTCGATAGAAGAAGTGAAAAATGTAGTCTGGGGAATGAGGTTTGATGACTCTGCATTATCTTTGTCCCATCCTCCGCAATTAGCAAAAAAACAATTGCTCGATATTTCAACAACAAGGAGACAAAAAATGCCTTCTGATTTTCCTAAACTCAAAGCCAAATTAGATGAAATTTTATGGGAAATTGAGCAGATTCTTGAAGAAAGAATTAAAAATAATGAAATTGAAGATGTTGAATTAATAGTTAGTGAAGTAGATTTTGTACCTCGCTCAGTAATAGCTAAATCAATTTATTTATTGCGACAATCTTTAGAAGATTGTTGGAAAAAAGAAGAGGAAAAGAACATCAGAGGTCAGGTAGTCAAAGTTCATAAAAGCTTGGAATCGTCTAAAATATTTCTCCAACACATTTCCATAGCCCAAGGGTTAATAAAATTCGGTAAATATCAGGAAACTGCCATTCAAGTTTTAACTGAAGCTTTGAAAAGTCATAATGATACTGTGAGAGATGCGGCTATCAAGGCTTTGTCAGAATGTGTTTCTAATATTAATAGTTTTGATCATGCCAGTAGATATGATATCTCTGAAGATAGAGTTGATTTATATAATCAGCTAAAAATTACACTTTGTAAAAAAGAGCATAATATAAAGGAAAAAATATGTACTGTTGATAACAATATTGCATACTGTAGTGATGGAAACTCTACTAAAGAATATGAAAAAGTAAATGAATGTTGGAGATTGAGATAGAGTACATAAGATAGAAAAAATAGATAATATGCTAAATTGCAAATTTATCTGTATTAATACTTTTGATGATCAAAACCTTCAGTTAATTTAAAAAAATTAATATTTACATTCTATATTTCTTCTTTCATTGTTACTTAATTTTATAAAAATTTCGTTAGGTAGTTTAGTTCTACAAAGAACCTTAGCATGACTGATTTGCTCTTTGGTAAGTCCTTTACTATATCTAAGATCAGTATCTGTAAGATTGGCATCTGTAAGATTGGCATCTGTAAGATTGGCATAAGAAAGGTCAGCACCTGATAGATTTGCTTGTTTAAGGTTAGCTTTTTGTAAGCTAGCACCTTTGAGAGTAGAATTTTTTAGGTTAGCACCTAAAAGATTCGAGTTTTGCATTTTTGCATCCTTCATAATACTAGCTATGAGATTAGCTTCCACAAGAAAAGCATTCTGAAAATTAGTTCTTATCAAAGAAGTTCCCCGAAGGTTAGCATTACCAAGACTTGCGTTTTGTAAACTAGAATAAGAAAGGTTAGCACGTTTAAAATCAATTCCAGTAAGGATTTCTCCACAAAAATCTCTGTTTTGTAACTCTTTATAACCTGTCCACAACATATATCGAAGAATAAATGGAGCATCCAAATTAGGTTCACATTCCTTACTCTTCATCATTTGTTCTGCTCTAAAAATCACTAGAAAATGCAAAATCATAAGTGTTCCTATCAATGGAAAAGCCAGAAAAAATCCAGTTACTTTCCAACGATCGCCTCTCTCCTTCCTCCAACTAGCTGTCACAAATTCCTTTGCTAAACTTGAGAGTGCAGTTTCTCGATAATCTTTTTGGGCTTGCATAAACTCCCTGGCATCGCGCAGAGAACGACCTTGAAGAACGTATTCTTTGGATTTGCCCTTATCTACCCATTCTTCCGCCGCTTGCTCGATTTTGCGTTTCTTGCGGAGATTTTCTTGGCATTGAGTTAACCATTCTTGCAGTTGTCCCCAGTTACGAATCATCGCTTCGTGGGCAACTTCAATCATTTCACCAGACTGTTTATCTGAGAAGGTGGCTAAAAATCGTACTCCAGGCGCAGCAAAACGATCAATTATCGACCTAACTGATTTGGCTTCCTTTTCATCAGCAATCAGTTCTGACAAAGCAGCACGGCGACGGGTGTTTTTTGTGCCTTCCCCTAGTTCTACCAATGCTAAAAAAATCCGTCGAGCGATCGCTTTATCTTCCTCATTCAAAGTTTCATACAGGCGTTGTGCTTCTCCAGTCAGTGCGCCACCTACACCACCAAGATTTTCTAGGGTTTCGGCTGGATCAACTCCGTTTTGTAAGCCTTCCCAAATCCGCGTCAGGGCAAATTGTAATAGAGGTAAAGCTTCTCGTCCTTGGGTTTGCTCTACTAGAAGTTTGACAATTGCACTGTCTAACTTATATCCGGCTTGTGCTGCTGGTTGAGCAATAGCTGCTTCTAAATCCTCTGGCTGCATAGTTGGCACGAGAAACCCTTGCTCAGAGAAGAGTTTGTTGAGGCGTGGGTGTTGTTGGGTTTCGCCTAAAAAGTCACTCCGTAACGTCAAAATCACAGACACTCGTTTTGAAGGTTCGGCTGCTGCACACAGCAAATTTCCGACAAAAGCGTCGCGTTCGACTTGATCTTTACAAAGTGTGTAAACTTCCTCAAACTGATCCACCAAAATAATTAAGGGAGAGACAGCAATATCAGGAAAGACATCAGCAATACGCCGCAAGCCATCATATTCTTGATGATTGTTTTGCTGGATGAGTTCTTGGGCAAATTCCCGTGTCTTACTTACTGGGGTGGGATCATTAGTTGCAATCCGCGCCAACATAGTGGCAAGAGACTCAAGGGGGTGAGTTCCTGGTACAAGTACCACCAATCGCGCCTGATTCCTTCCTGGTAAGGGGTTAGCTCCCAGTTTGGGGATTAGACCAGCCCTTGCTAGTGAAGATTTTCCTGAACCCGATGGGCCATATATAGGTAGCACCCGCACCGTAGTTTCATTGTCATGAAGCTGACGAAATCTCTGCCATAGTTGCTCAATGTGCTTGTCTCGTCCAAAAAAGCGATCGCCATCCATTTCTCGAAATGCTAATAAGCCTTGATAGGGATTTGCGCCCAGCTTATGTGTAGGCGGTTGAGAAGTTTCTAACTCAGTTCGGACTTGAGAAAGATAGACTGTGAGTTGACCGATAGCCATCCCACCAATCATCTGTGCGATCGCTTGCCCGGAATTATTGCCAATATCCTGCTGAATCTGATTAGTTGAGTGAGAAGGGGAAACTAGATCAATATCTGAATTATTTTGCATAATGCGATCGCCTCAATTATCTCAAGGGACTTCCAGAGAATAAATTGAATCGTTAAAAACTCACCCCACCCTGAATATTGCCGTCAATTCTGCCAATCGCCTTACTATTGTTCATTTGTCCAATAGCCTGTCCTTCATTATTGGTGATGGTTTGATTGATCTGAACTCCTGTTGCGGTTGACTGTTCTCCTTGCAATATTTTGGCTATCTCTTCAGCTAACTCTGGGTTATCCTGGAGCAAAATTTCTAGTTCTTCTTGAAATACGGCTTGACGGGCTGAACTTTCAGGTTTTGCTGCTACTTGTTCAGCTGCTACCTTCAATTCCTCTTTAGATTCAACCTTTGTACCTAATTTCGACCAAATTTTCTTAGCCGTTTCCCAGATATCTGGAGCAATGCTTTCTCCAACCTTTTCTGTAGTTTTTTCGACCGCTATCCCACCTAATTTGAGCAAATAGGGCAGACAGGGGGCTAATAATTTAGTCAGAAATACAATATCCATACTATTTACCTCATCTAATATCCGAATTTACACTGCTTTTAGCGTTTTAAATGAAACATTTTTTGATATTTCTTAATCAGCCAGCTAATTGTCAAAGGTTGATGCAACAACAGTTGAATTTCATGTAATTGGGCGATCGCCAGCCCAGTGTCAGTAAAATTAACAGCTTTGACTAATGAAAAGCCTACTTTTGGAGAATTTACTAGTGTTTACATTTAGATTACATTACTTTTTTATACTAGAGCAAAATGGCTGAGATAGCGATATAAATGAACCAAGCTTGAATCTGACTTTTCATCTCATGGGGAAAAACTGAGGTAAACCTCACCCCCCAGTCCCATATCCAGAACAAGTGTATTTTATATAACAAAGATTTTATCAGGGGGTCTTTTAGACTATTGATATACATCAATCAAGAACATTGTTACTGACTTTACTTTCCTTCTTCACAACTTCCTCAAATTCTTGCCCTATAAACATATAGTGTGAGGGGGGTAAGAACTAAAAGACTCGTCCTGCTTATTTTTCGACAGCTAAACATAAAAACTCAATTTGACAATCCAACACCTTATTATTCAAACTACTTGCAGAGGTCTATATGCTGAAAAATATTTTAGTCGCATTGGATCGCTCAGAAATGGGACAACAGGTTTTTGAGCAAGCATTAGCTTTGGCAAAAGCCACAGAAGGTAAATTATTGTTAGTACACGTTTTATCTTCAGAAGAAGATGGTAGTCCTCACATTCCGATGGTATCCACTTATGACTACTATCCAGGATTAAGCGGTCAAAGCTTTGAAATCTATCAAAAACAATGGGATCGCTTTAAAAATGAAGGCATGAAAATGTTGCAATCCTTCAGTGCGAAAGCCAACACCGCAGACGTACCTACGGAATTTACCCAAATCATGGGTAGTCCCGGACGCACTATTTGTAAATTAGCGACTACCTGGAATGCTGATTTAATCGTCATGGGACACAGAGGTTTCGCCGGAATCAAAGAATTATTCCTAGGTAGTGTCAGTAACTACGTCCTACACCATGCACCTTGTTCAGTTCACATAGTCCATTGTCCAGCCGAAGAGACTATTACAGAGGATTCCCATAATAACCAAGTAATAGGGGTGTGAGGGTATAAGGGTGTAGGGGTGTAGGGGTTTTTAAGAGTCAATACCCCAATGCCCAATACCCCATGCCCCATTCCCAATACCCCATTCCCAGTCCCCAATCCCCAATC
Organism: Nostoc sp. CENA543; assembly: GCF_002896875.1. Classification (GTDB taxonomy): domain Bacteria; phylum Cyanobacteriota; class Cyanobacteriia; order Cyanobacteriales; family Nostocaceae; genus Trichormus. The sequence continues at coordinate 2,564,584 of NZ_CP023278.1, read as the reverse complement.
AACCAAAAATGACAACCACATTACCACCAAATCAGACTCATCCGAGTGGAGATAAACGCTTGAAGATGCTAGACGCAACTATTAAGCGTCACCAATATCAACAAGATGCACTAATTGAAATTCTCCACAAGGCGCAAGAACTCTTCGGTTACTTAGAAAATGATTTACTGCTGTATATTGCCCATAGTCTGAAATTACCGCCAAGTCGAGTCTATGGTGTAGCCACTTTTTATCATCTGTTTTCTTTAGCACCACAAGGCGTTCATAGTTGTGTGGTGTGTACTGGTACAGCTTGTTACGTCAAAGGCGCACCAGCAATTTTGTCAAATCTAGAGCAGTTAACTCATATCCATGCGGGAGAAACCACTGCTGATGGTCAGTTATCACTAATGACAGCACGCTGTTTGGGTGCTTGTGGAATTGCACCGGCGGTAGTGTTTGATAACAAAGTTTTAGGGAATCAAACCCCTGAATCTGTAACCGAACGAGTACAAGAGTGGCTAGGAAGAACATAAAGATAAAAGCCAAAAGGCAAAAGGTAAAAGGTGAAAGTTATGCTGAGTCTCACTTTCTTAATTTTGAATTTTGTAGCTTGCTTCCCGTAGGGTATTTTGAATTTTGAATTAGTATTCGGGGTATGTTGCATATAAAAATTTGGTATAAAACATGGAACTAAATGAATTATTAGAAATATCTCGACAAGAACGTTCTCAAGCTAAACCAATACAGATTCGTTGTTGTACGGCGGCTGGATGTCTTTCTGCTAACTCACAAGCTGTAAAACAACAACTAGAAGCGGTGGTGAAAGCAGAAGGCTGGGAACAAGAGGTGCAAGTTTCTGGTGTTGGTTGTATGCGTTTGTGCTGTCAGGGGCCTTTAGTAGAAGTGGAAAGAGTCGGTGTAGAGACTCAAGAAATTCTCTATGAGAAGGTGACACCTGAAGATGCACCAGCCATTATAGAGACTCTCAAAGGTAAAGAGTCTAACCTATCGGTAGTAAAACTAGACCAACCATTTTTTACATCCCAGATGCCGATAGTCTTAGAAAACAGTGGCAAAGTAGATCCAGAAAGAATTCAATCTTACATTGCCACCGGTGGTTATCAGGCTCTTTATCATGTGCTGCGGGATCTGACATCGGTTGAGGTTGTGGATACTATTAGCCGCAGTGGTTTACGGGGACGTGGTGGTGCTGGTTATCCCACAGGTTTGAAATGGGCGACGGTGGCTAAAGCTAAAGGTGAGCGCAAATTTGTGATCTGTAACGCCGATGAGGGAGATCCTGGTGCGTTTATGGATAGGAGTGTGTTGGAGAGTGATCCCCATCGGGTGTTAGAGGGAATGGCGATCGCAGGCTATGCTGTGGGTGCCAGTCAAGGTTATATTTATGTCCGGGCAGAATATCCTACTGCCATCAAACGCTTACAAACTGCCATTAATCAAGCCCAACGTTTAGGTATTTTAGGGAGTCAAATCTTTGATTCTCCCTTTGATTTTAAAATTGATATCCGCATCGGTGCAGGAGCTTATGTTTGCGGTGAAGAAACGGCTCTGATGGCTTCTATCGAAGGTAAGCGCGGTGTTCCTCATCCCCGTCCCCCCTATCCGGCTGAATCTGGTTTATGGGGACATCCCACCTTAATTAATAACGTAGAAACCTTTGCTAATATTGCCCCCATTATCCGTAAAGGTGCGGAGTGGTTTGCTAGTATCGGTACTGGTAAAAGTAAGGGGACAAAAGTATTTGCGCTGGCTGGCAAAATCCTCAATACAGGACTAATCGAAGTGCCGATGGGAACTTCTCTCCGAGAAATAGTAGAAAAAATGGGTGGTGGTGTTCCCGATGGTGGTACAGCGAAAGCAGTACAAACAGGTGGCCCTTCTGGGGGATGTATTCCCGCCTCCGCTTTTGATACACCTGTAGATTATGAATCCTTGGCTAGCTTAGGTTCAATGATGGGTTCTGGCGGGATGATTGTCATGGATCAAACTACCAATATGGTAGATGTTGCCCGCTTCTTTATGGAATTTTGTATGGATGAATCCTGTGGTAAGTGCATTCCTTGCCGAGTTGGGACTGTACAGTTGCATGGATTATTAACCAAAATCAGCGAGGGGAAAGCATCACAGGCTGATTTAAAACTCCTAGAAGAACTTTGTGACATGGTGAAAAACACCAGTTTATGTGGTTTAGGACAATCTGCACCCAACCCCGTCTTTAGTACCTTGCGCTATTTTCACGATGAGTATTTGGCGTTGCTGAGTGCTGAGTAGTGAGTGCTGTTAGCGGAAGCGGGGCGTTTAGCCCGTGCTGAGTAGTGAGTGCTAAGAGAGAAATAAATTCTACCTTGTCTACCTTGTCCCAATCCCCAGTCCCCAGTCCCCAGTCCCCAGTAACTATAAATTCGGAGTAAAGCGACGTGACTGTAAAAACTTTAACAATCGATGGTCAATTAGTCAGCGCGCGTGAGGAGGAAACGGTACTACAAGCGGCGCAAGAAGCGGGTGTTCATATTCCTACACTGTGCCATTTAGAAGGCGTGGGAGATGTGGGGGCTTGTCGGTTGTGTTTGGTAGAAATCGCTGGGATGAATAAGTTACTTCCGGCTTGTGTGACAAAAGTTACTGAGGGTATGGAAGTAGTAACTAATAGCGATCGCCTACAAAATTATCGCCGCACGATTATAGAAATGCTCTTTGCTGAAGGTAATCATGTCTGCTCAGTATGCGTAGCTAACGGTAATTGTGAATTACAAGACCTAGCGATTGAAATGGGTATGGATCATGTGCGTTTAGCCTACCATTTCCCTGATCGCAAAGTCGATTTATCTCATGACCGCTACGGTATAGACCATAATCGTTGTGTTCTTTGCACCCGTTGTATCCGTGTATGTGATGAAATCGAAGGCGCGCATACCTGGGATATGGCAGGGAGAGGGACAAAATCCCACGTCATTACCGACTTAAGCCAACCTTGGGGAACCTCCCAAACTTGCACCTCTTGCGGCAAATGTGTCAATGCTTGCCCCACAGGCGCGCTATTTTATCAAGGTTCCAGCGTTGGCGAGATGAAACGCGATCGCGCCAAACTCGATTTCCTAGTTACTGCACGGGAAAAGCAGCAATGGAATTTTTAGGGATTGGGAGACAGGAGGCAAGGGGGCAGGGGGTGAGACAGCGCGGTCTTGGGGGTTTCCCCCATGAGCGACTGCGAACCCGAAGGGCAGGGAGAAATGGGGAAATTTTTCTTCCCCCTTGCCCCCTGCACCCTGCACCAATTCCTCTTGTATGCCCGATGCCCAAAATTAGGAGGTGAATCTGATGGCGAGAGTGAGTCGAAAAGTGAATAGGAGGAAACAGATGGGGAAAAATGTTTCTCCGTTCTCGATGTGTTTGTCTGCGACTTCCTTCAAAAGTATTTTTTGGTGGCTGCTATTGTTAGCGATAGTAACAATGATTATGTTCTTTGGTCTAGGAAGTCTATATACCGAAACAGTTATTGCGTCTATTGAAAAACGAGAAACAGCATCAGCAGAAACTCTCTATCGCTCACAAACAAGATTAGCTGATCAATTAGGAAAGACTTGGCAAGTTGTTCTATTTAAACAAGTTTATCCAGGTCAAGGACAAACTTTAAATTTACGGCTGGTAGGATTTCCCGGTTCTGCTGAACTGATTCATCCCCAACCTTTAAAAATCACCACTGCTACAGGCAAAGTCTTCAAAGCTGCTGATGTTTTCTTAGAAGAAGCACCAGCACCCACCATTGGTCAATATGACTTTCAAGATATCTTGTCCAAATTACCAACAGAACCCCTAGTTTTGAGCATACCTCAACCTGGCGATCGCTCCATCGACATCAACGTCCCCCACTTTATCGTCCAAGAATGGCAGAGAGTTTTGAGTGCTGTTAGCGGAAGCGGGGCGTTTAGCCCGTGATGAGTGCTGAGTAATGAGTAATGAGTAATGAGTAGTGAGTGCTAAGAGAGAAATAAATTCTACCTTGTCTACCTTGTCTACCTTTTCCCCAATCCCCAATCCCCAGTCCCCAATCCCTAGTCCCCAAAAATTATGTCTCGTTTGAAATTAGCAACAGTATGGTTAGGCGGATGTTCTGGTTGTCATATGTCCTTTTTGGATTTAGACGAATGGCTGATTGACTTAGCCGCCCAAGCAGATGTAGTGTTTAGTCCGTTTGCAGATATTAAAAAATATCCAGAGTATGTGGATGTGGTATTAGTCGAAGGTGCGATCGCTAATGAAGAACACTTGGAGACTATCCAGATCGTCAGGGAACGTTCTCAAATCTTAATTTCCTTTGGTGACTGTGCTGTAACCGGCAACGTCACCGCCTTACGCAATCCTTTAGGTAGTGCTGAACCTGTTTTACAGCGTTCTTACATCCAAGCAGTTGATCTAAAACCGCAAATTCCCCACGAACCAGGTATTGTCCCCCCATTACTAGATCAAGTGACACCAGTACACACAATAGTACCAGTGGATATTTATTTACCTGGTTGTCCACCCTCAGCTACACGCATCCGCGCTGCCCTAGAACCACTATTGCGCGGAGAAAAACCACATCTAGAAGGACGCGATTTAATTAAATTTGGGTAATTGGATATGGGGCATCGGGCATGGGGCATAGAATTTTCTCCCTTGTTTTCCTTGTCTTCCTTGTCTCCCTTGTCCCAATCCCCAATCCCCAATCCCCAGTCCCCAGTCCCCAGTCCCCAACCCCCAATCCCCCAACCGAGGTAACTTATGTTAAAAGCAGCAGATGTGATGACAAAAGATGTGGCGACTATCCGCAGTTCTGCTACTGTCGCCGACGCTGTGAAATTAATGCGCGCTAGGGACTGGCGGGCTTTAATTGTAGATCGTCGCCATGAACAAGACGCTTACGGCATTATTAGCGAGAGCGATATTGTCTATAAAGTGATTGCTTATGGTAAAGATCCTGGTAAAGTTCGTGTCTACGAAGTCATGACTAAACCTTGTATCGCCATCAATCCAGATTTGGGTTTAGAATACGTAGCCAGATTATTCGCTGATTATCATCTACATAGAGCGCCCGTGATTCAAGGTGGGTTATTGGGCATCATCTCCCTGACCGACATTTTGGCTAACAGTAACTTTTTGGAACTACCCCGAACAGTAGTTTTAGAACAACAATTACAAGACGAAATCACAAAAGCCCGCGTCGTTTGTGAACAGAAAGGTGTCCGTTCTGAAGAGTGCGCCGCCGCTTGGGATGTTGTAGAAGAACTGCAATCAGAAATTGCCCACCAAAAAGCCGAAAAGATTCACAAAACAGCTTTTGAAGACTACTGCGATGAATACCCAGAAGCCTTAGAAGCTCGACTTTATGATCTTTAGGAGTAATGAGTAATGAGTGCTGTTAGCGGAAGCGGGGCGTTTAGCCCGTGCTGAGTGATGAGTAATGACTAATGACTAATGACTAATGACTAATGACTAATGAGTAATGAGTGATGAGAGAGAAATAAATACTCCCTTGTCTACCTTGTCCCAGTCCCCAATCCTTCTTTAATTTTGAATTTTGAATTTTGAATTTTGAATTGATAAGTCCCCTATCCCCTATCACTTATGTCTAAAAGAATTGTTATTGATCCTGTTACCCGAATTGAAGGTCACGCCAAAATTAGTATTTTCTTAGATGATACTGGACAAGTTAGCGATGCTCGGTTTCATGTGACTGAGTTTCGCGGATTTGAAAAGTTTTGCGAAGGTCGTCCTTTGTGGGAAATGCCCGGTATTACGGCGCGTGTGTGTGGCATTTGTCCAGTTAGTCACTTATTGGCTTCAGCTAAGGCAGGCGATCGCATTTTATCTGTTACTATACCTCCCGTCGCTGCTAAACTCCGGCGGCTGATGAATTGGGGGCAAATTATTCAATCCCATGCTTTAAGTTTCTTTCACCTTACCGCCCCAGATTTATTGCTGGGTATGGATAGTGACCCTGCTAAACGTAATGTTTTCGGACTCATCGCCGCCGAACCAGAATTAGCCCGTGGTGGTATTCGCCTGCGTCAATTTGGTCAAGAAATTATTGAATTATTGGGAGGTGCAAAGATCCACCCAGCTTGGGCTGTTCCTGGAGGAGTCAGAGAACCCCTCACACCAGAAGCACGCACCCATATTCAACAACGCATCCCTGAAGCTAAAGCAACTACTCTCAATGCTTTAGATAAATTCAAGAACCTTTTGCAAGACTATCAAAAAGAAGTACAAACCTTCGGTAATTTCCCTAGTTTATTTATGGGTTTAGTAACTCCTGATGGCTTATGGGAAACCTACGATGGCTATATTCGCTTTGTTGATAGTAACGGTAATATTATTGCTGATAAACTTGACCCCACAAACTATCAAGAGTTTATCGGGGAAGTTGTTCAACCAGATTCTTACTTAAAATCACCCTACTATCGCCCCTTGGGATATCCAGAAAATAATGGTCATAGCGGTTTAGATAGTGGAATGTATCGTGTAGGGCCGCTAGCGCGTTTAAATATTTGCAGTTCTATTGGGACACCCTTAGCAGATCAAGAATTACAGATATTTCGTCAACTCGCACAAGGTGCAGTCACATCATCATTTTTCTATCACTATGCTCGTTTAATTGAAATTATTGCTTGTATTGAATATGTCGAAATCTTTTTAGATCATCCAGATATATTATCAAATCGATTACGTGCGGAAGCTGGTGTCAATCAATTAGAAGGTGTTGGCGTAAGTGAAGCACCACGAGGGACATTATTTCACCATTATCAAGTTGATGAAAATGGCCTCATGCAAAAGGTTAATTTAATCATTGCTACTGGTCAAAATAATCTAGCGATGAATCGCACAGTCGCCCAAATTGCCAAACATTTTATTCAAGGTACGGAAATCCCGGAAGGGATGCTAAATCGTGTCGAAGCCGGAATACGTGCTTTTGACCCCTGTTTGAGTTGTTCCACCCACGCCGCCGGACAAATGCCATTGCAAATTCAATTAGTCGCCTCAGATGGTACTGTATTGGATGAAATCTCCCGTAGTTAATTTTACCCGTTTGTAGTAAGGACTTTAGTCCTTATTTACGAGGACTGAAGTCCTCACTACGAACCTTGTCAACAACTAAAAATCCTGGTTTTCAATAAACCAGGATTTTTAAACTCGACTTTTACCAAAATTATTAGGTTGTAATTAGCGAGATTGACGACGGCGAGAAATTACCATACCGCTAGCAACTAAACCTAAACCCAACAAAGTAGCTGGTTCTGGAACATCTTTGGTATCAGTCTTGATATCAGAAACAAAAAGAGAAGCATGAGATAATGCCTGTGCATTTCCTTTTTTATTGACTGAAACACCGATGGTATTAAATATCCCAGTCAGACCTTGAGACCAATCGTAATCTTTAAACAGATAGGCACTGTAACTATCGCTGGCTTTAAAGCTCACGACAAAAGTCTTGCTGGGTAATACTTTTGTCAAACTCCAACTACCCTGAGTAAAATCCTCAGCAGCGTCAATTGAAGAATTGACCTCATCAGATTTCCCGAATTGCGTCCAAGTTACGCCAGGACCAACCAAATCACTAAATAACCCACCATTCAACTTACCTCCTAAAGTACCCTTTTCGCCCGTGTCGTTACCTTCAAATGCTCCTGCACAAGCTGTAGCATTTACTCCACCAAGGGAAACGTTACTGGTACTGCACGAAGAAGCTAATGCATTTGCAGGTGCATTCGTCACTGCACCTGCGATTCCGGTAGCTAGTAAAACTGAAGCTGAAATATGGAAAAACTTGCTTTTCATGGTTGATGCGGTTAGAGATCTCAAGAAAAAAATTGTTTTTGAGGAAAACGTTTATATCAATTAATGCGTAGATTCACGGTAGAAATTATATGTCTGCCATATCTACATATGTCTCAGGTGTTGACTTTACAAGACCTGAGTGTGAATTAACTGACGTAATTGGTATAAACATTTGCTCACTATATGGGATTCTATGCTGATTCCCACAGCATTGTCTCTCTGAATAAGGTCAGTTTTATCAAACTTTCACTAATTAAATGCTTGTTTAATTTTATGGATAAGTTAGCCAAAATTACGCAATATCCACATGGTTTTTTTGCCAAGTATGACGATCTGTCATACAAAATATGATTTTGGAAAGTTATCGAAAACTTATAGCAACAAAAATGAAGCTAAAGTGTTGTATTTCAAGGTTTTTTGTTTTTTTGATAGTCTAGATATAAAAAATATTTTTAATACAAATTAAAGAGGCAGGCATAATTAAATATAAAATGTCGTTGTGTTTGCTTCGCTCTCTACGAGACGCTTCGCGAACGCAATGATGGTGTTACATTTTTTATGCCCATCTACTGAAGTTAATCAGATTGAAGTCGATTAACTTATTCTTTGTCTTTACTTAGTCTGTTTTTATAGATATTTTTTTACAAGAACAATAGAGAAATATTAGCTGATAATTTTATTAGATTTACAACTTATATTTGATGCAATAAAATATGTTCTACATACATTAATTGGTAATATCAGTAATTAGAAAATTAGCAATTTATTTACTGGCGATAATGTTGTAAGGATAAAGTATAAGCCATGATTTTAAAGGATTCTAGACCAGTTTAATCTCTAACAGTGATGATGTTCTTTATCAGATATTCACTTGTTCAGGAATTTCATAAAGCTAACTAGATTCCTAATATTTTAGGAGATTTACTTTATTTAATCTTCAAGAACTTTTTCGTATATATACAGTTCATGTTTATGTTGGTGACAACTTAGATTAGATCCAGTTCTACTCACACATTAGAAAGACTAATCACCAAAATGTTAAAAAAATTATCTATTGCATTATTAGGTTTGACAGCTGTAGTCATGAGCAGCAACCCCGCTAGTGCTATAACTCTGAAAGTAAATGCTGGCCCGTTCTCTTCTTACTCTGATGCTAAGACTGTCACTTTTGATGATGGCACAGCTAAAGACCCCAATGGCTTTGTAACTTACAGCAATATCACTGATAACATTGTTATTGGTAGTAAATCTGGTCAATATGCTGCACCATACGGTGATGACACCAAGTATTTAACAATTGCGCCTGTAGGTAGTGGCGTTGCAGGTAGCACTGGTTTTGTGACTCTGGATTTTAAAGAAGCAATTGATTACTTCGGTTTCTATGCTGGTTCATTAGATTCTTACAACTTCGTTGACATTTACAGTGGTGGTAAGTTGCTGAAAAGTTTCAGTGGTTCAGATGTCCCAACTGCTATAGCTGACGGAAGTTGGACTAGCAAAGAAGCTAATATGTTTATCAACTTAGTTGGCGAAAATGGTGAAAAATTTGACCGTGTTGTCATGCGTACCAATGGTATTGCTTTTGAAACTGACAACCATTCCTACAGACTAGCTAACCGTAGTGTTCCCGAACCCAATGCGATGTTAGGCTTGTTAGCAATAGGTGCTTTCGGTGCGACTTCCGTTGTCAAAGGTTTAAAAGATAAGACAGTAAAAGACTAGTTGGGTAAATAGATTGGCTGTATTATAGTTGACGCATAACCCTGGTTTTGGTAGAGAACCAGGGTTTTTTGCGCGATCGCAGGGTCAAGTTGCGATTAAAATCAGGTGTTCCTATATTCTATTGCTGACTTTAAATCCAAACCCTCTAAGAAGCTACCATCACGGGGAAATGATTGTTGTTGATAATAAATACACAAGTAAGTTAGATAGACTGGAATTCTGACTAAATCTTGCACTTGAGAATTTGTAGTTTCTTGTAAAAATCGCCACAAGTTTTTATCTGTACTATCCGGCCATTTATGAGTGTGCGAATATTTTTGGATATATGATTGCATCTGATCATCATTCCAAGTGGCTAACTCTCTTTGGGGATACCCTAATTTACCTCTATAAATGTATCTGTTTTGTGTTCTACAGGAAACAACAAAGCGATTTTTATCATATAAGTGAATAAAATCTTGAATGTGAGTTATGGCGCGACTTCTATTGTGGTTCTCTTCTGGAATCCTATCAATTTCGTCAATTAATATCAATAGTCTGCCCATTTTAAGTGCTTCTTTTGTGAATTTATCTACATAGGGTAAATCGGCGAGCAAAAACTCATCCTTAATTAAACTCAGCAGATTGATATCAGGTGAATTTAACCTTTCTGCATCAATAAAAACTGGGATGAGTTGATGATTATATATCCTTTCCTCTCTTTTAAGAGCCTCCATCGCCAACCACTTTAAAAATACTGACTTTCCAGAACCAGGTTGACCATGAACTATTAGATACTGTGTCTCATTAGCAACTTCAATTCCTGATTGATGAGCATTGTTGACTAAAAATCTGGTTTCAATAAATAATTGCTCCATATTCAATGAAGTCCGCAGATGATCATTCTCCTCCAACATAACGAGACAACAGTGTCGCTTGATAAAATTTTCCTGGTATTTTCGTGATGATAAATATAGTAGATTGACAATCAATCTAATCATGTCTTTCATCAAAATTATACCTTGTTTGAAAAGCTCCTCGAAAATTACCACAGCAACAGTTATGAGTATTGTTTCCATGCTTTTAAGGATGGGCAATTAATTAGATAAATCATAGCTATTATTTGAATTTTTGGCGCATTTTCATTTGAATATTTTTTAACATAAACTGAGTAATTAACTACTTTAATAAAAAATCGAATTGTTGCCTAATTAACAATTATTTTTAAACCGTGTCATGACATAACGGACTACTTTATTCATCTCTATTTACATGATTTAATTTATGGAAAAATTAAGTAAACGCTGAAATTATCCACTGTGTTTAAAAATATTTTGCAGAGATAGATATTGTGCTTTAAAGGGTAAAGGCGCATACTCAAGAATGTATCCCACATTCAGCGCAACACTATGGAACTTGGTATCATCAGCAGCACTCTTTTGAGTGTTGTGTCTGCAACTCTCATTTCAAATAGCGCGATCGCATTCTCCGCCGCTAGTCCGATTGTTCAGTTTCAGCAGATAGCACAATCTCAGATTGACACTGATGCTATAGAAGCATCAGTATTTCAGCAAGTGAATCAATATCGAGTTTCTCAAAAGCTACCACCCCTAACTCGTGATGCTTCTATAGACAATCAAGCCAGAATCCACAGTCAAAATATGGCTAGTGGAAAAGTTGCATTTGGACATAACGGAGTAGAAGAACGACTCGACGCGATCGCAATTCCCTATAATGGTGCAGCTGAAAATGTTGCTGACGTTGGCGTGAAAAATTCTGCAACTATAGCTGTAGAAGAATGGCTCAATAGTCCCATACATAAAACCAATATTGAGGGAAACTTCAATCTTTCAGGGGTGGGTGTAGCTAGCAATGGTAGTAAAATTTACATAACACAAATCTTTTTGGAATCAGAATAGAAAAGGTAAAAGATGATACCAATTCGCAATTCGCAATGGACTAACGTCCCGCTTCGCTAACGCAATTCGCAATGGACTGCGTCCCGCTACGCTAACGCAATTAAAGAGTAGGAGAACAGATAACTTTTTACCGATTTCCCATTCCCCTCTCATTCTTCAATTTTGAATTTTGTAGCTTGCTTCCCGTAAGGGTATTTTGAATTGATGAGTCTCTACTCCCCTAAATAAATACCTAAACCACGAGCAGTTTTCACTAGAGTATCTTCTGGGTTAACTGCTCTATATTGAGCGATCGCTTCTGCAATGGGTACGGTGATTACTTGGCGATTTTGCCAGGCTACCATGTAATCATATTTACCTTCCTCAATGAGATTGACGGCGGCTACACCAAAAGCAGAGGCGACTAATCTGTCTAGAGGCGAAGCTGTACCACCCCGTTGGATATGTCCTAAAACTGTCACTCGCGTTTCTGCACCGATGCGATCGCTAATTTGATCGGCTAGGTATTCTCCAATACCACCATATCGGGATTGACCTAAACGATTAGTCAGGGTGCGAGTTTCTCCTTCTTGAGTGCGTACTGCTTCCGACACAATGATTAAACAATAGTTTTTGCCTTCTTCTTGACGGTGTTTAATGTGGTAGCAAATGTCATCCATACTGTAGAGGATTTCGGGGATTAAAATCACATCTGCGCCACCCGCAATTCCCGCAGCTAAAGCAATGTGTCCAGCATCACGACCCATGACTTCTAAAATCATGACTCGACTGTGAGAAGCGGCGGTAAAATGTAATCTATCTAGTGCTTCTGTGGCAATATTGACTGCTGTATCAAATCCAATGGCGTGTTCAGTAATGCCGATATCATTATCAATGGTTTTGGGAATACCGACTAAGTTGATTCCACCTTGTTGTGCTAGGTGGCGCAAAATCGCCAAACTACCGTCACCACCTATACCAATCAACGCATCTAAACCGAGTTGATGATAGCCTGCAATAATTTCTGGTGAGCGATCGCATATACTACCATCAGTCATAGGAAAGGCAAAGGGATCGCCTTTATTGGTAGTACCTAACATTGTGCCACCAGAAGTCAATAACGGATCAACTTGCTCAGTTTCTAGTTTAGTTACCTGCGGTGGACGCGCCATCAATCCTAAAGTTGCTTGGCGGATTCCTAATACTTCCCAACCTTTACCGCTAGCACAGTGAACAACGGCTCTAATTACCGCATTTAAACCAGAACAATCTCCGCCACTGGTTAAAATGCCAATACGCTTACTTTTACCCATTTTTTTTACGTTGCAAACGTGAAATACTTGCACCTACTGCTAAAGTGAGCTAATACTGAGTAAATGCCATTTTCTGTGATGAATTTTGTTGATTAAATCTCTATATTGCTTAATTTCAAACCAAAATCGACACATCAAAGTAGTGACAACAAAATTTTGCTGTCATTCATCTCTAAGCTCACTTTTAATTACTTTAAAAGTCTAGGATAATTCCTGTACACCATATTTTCCAGAAATATAATTCATTATTTCAGAATAAATATTTACGGTAATTATTAAGTATTTTGTAATTTGATGTAGCTAATTTTAACTATTACAAACTGGGTGTGTAAGTGCTGATTTTTGGGATGTTAAATTAGGGGTGTTGGCAGTTAAAATGAGATTGCCATTACTATCAGATACTAAGGCTTGAGCTTCGATAATAGGCGTTTCCGGTGGACTAGTGATTTTAGTGTAATTAGTGTGATTTTGAGCAGTATTGTTGATATTATCCACATTAATCCAGTTGGCGATCGCTGACTCATTCTGGAGTGTATCGTAGGGATTTGTAGGTATACCACCCTTACCTGTGATTAAAAATTGATTGCGTTGTCTGGCTCTATTTTCGCTAGCGTGACATTTCTGTGCTATTTGATTAGAAACATCAACCAGATTTGACGGCAATTCAGTTAAACCCCGACTAGGGTCTACTTCTGGAGTATTAATTTCCACAGTACCGCTTAAATCTGGAGTTGCCCCAGTGGCGGTAATATCACTTTCTGGAGTCAATGAGGTACGATATTGTGTACCGATAATACCTTGCGCTGAGACTTTCACACGACCACCCCGAAAATCTGCCGAATTTGCGCTGATATCACTATTTTCAAAGGCGGCTAACAACTTGGTATCAATGTTAATATTACCCCCAATCACATTATTTCCTGTGGCATTGGTGGTGATGCTGCTACGGCCACGCAGCAATATGAGGTCTTGAGAACTAAGGTTAATATTAGCCTGTAGTTGACTAGGGTTATTACTGACACCGCGCGTATCAGCACTGATGAAAGCTTGATTATTCAACTCCATAGAACGGGTATTGACAAATAAGTTACCTGCACTACCGCTTCCTCGATTTCGTACTGCTATCCCTGCACCGTGAAAAACTTCTAATACATTGGTTTTGATGATCAAGTTACCAGCATTACCGCTAGACTCTGGAGTACCGGAAACGAATAAACCGCTAGGAAACGCACCATTTACAGCCGTCCCGATTATTTGCACTCTATCGGGAACATTCACTGTTACATTACCAGCTTTACCTTCGCTGCTAGTGCTAGCGGCAATTTGCGCTCCATCGCGCACTAACAATTTAGGAGTATCTACTATCAGATTACCAGCATCCCCTGTGGTATCGCCTTTGCTGTAGGTGCTAGCAAAAGTTTCATCTGTAAGATTACCCGCATCCCCTGTGGCTCTACGGGCAGTGATAGCAAACAAACCACTTGGGAATAAATTTTCATTTTTAGAAGTGCCAATTAATTCAATCCCTGCTGTGGCTTTCACAGTCAAATTACCACCATTACCCGTACCAAAGGTACTTGCGCTGATTTGCGCTCCGTTTTGCACCAACAGAGTAGAGGTATTGATAGTCAGTTCTCCCGCATCTGCGGTACTACCAGCATTAGCTTGAGTAAACAAACCACTGGGGACATTGAGACGCGAAACACCGATGAGTTTTATTCCGTCAGTGACTTCAACATTTAAAACTCCCCCTGTTCCTGCGCCAAAGGTACTTGCGCTTACCTGCGCCCCATCTTTTACTAGTAAATTACCAGTGAAAAGATTTAATGTACCAGCATCTCCCGTGGTTCTGGGATTTGCTCTGGTAAATAAACCGCTAGATATTCCATTCGGGGAAGTCCCCAAAAGTTGCACCTGTTCAGACGCATTGATGGTTACATCACCACCATGTCCCCGATTAAAGTTATTAGAACTGATTTGTCCACCATCTTGGGTGACTAAAATGCGGGTTTTGATATCAATATTACCTGCGTCTCCCGCGCTTGGCGCGTTAGTAAATACACCACTAGGTAGAGTACCTTGAATTCTCAAACCTTGAGCAGAAGATAAAGATATTAAAGAAGCATCAGGGGCGGGATCATCTACTAAAATTTCTCCACCGAGGAAATCAGCAAAAATTTTCCCTGTGCGTGAAGTACCAATAATTTCTAGTTTATCTGTGGCATTAATTCTCAAGTTACCAGCTTGACTGTCACTAAAATTATTAGTAGCTATCTGTGCGCCGTCTGTAATTGATAAAACTTTGGTGTTAACTGTGATAGTTCCACTATCTCCACCTTCAAAAGTTCTAGTAAATAAACCACTGGGATTTAGTTCATTTAATGAACTCCCAGATAAAGTGACGGATTCAGTAGCATTGATAGCTATATTACTTCTTTCAACTGTGGCGATCGCCTGATCATAACTTAATAAACTAGGAGCCGCACTGCCAGAAGAATTAGTGAGAATTTGTGAACCATTGTCTACTACTAGATGGCGAGTATTGATAGTTATGTTTCCCACTTGTTGGTTAATATCTCCCGAAGCCGTGGCAAAGAGCAGACTAGAACCCTGTACGGTAGTATCGGGGTTACTGTTGAGTTGTACTGTATCTGATGCGTTGATGTTCAAGTTACCTTTATCTATACCCAGATAAGACCCATCTTGAATTAACAAATTTTGCGTATTGATGTTGAAATCGCCGCTATTTCTCCCAGAAACTTGTGAGTGAATAGAACTATTATGAGATAGTTGGATGTTTTCTGTCGCCTGCAAATTTATATCAGTCTGGGCTTTTAATGTACTGCCATTAATAAGAATATTTCTCCCTACAACTTGCAAAGCACCCAAAGAATTTATATTTGTTGCTGAGGATATCTGAATGTTCCCCAAATCAGGGGCTTGGTCAAAGTTAAGAATAGTACCTAATTTCGTGGATGTTAAGCCTACAAAACCTGCTGATGCTACACTGCCTAATTCTATTCTTCCTCCAAACCTTGAGATACTCAAATCGGCATTTTCTAAAAATATATCGCCACCGACTAAAGCTAATGTTTGATCAAAGGGTACTTGTAGGTTAGCTCTATCTAACAGGGATTCGCCTTGAACAATGATATTCCCTGGCTTGGAGGCGAATTCTAGCCCAATGGGTGTTTCCAGCGTTTCAACTTTAGTCAGAGGCTTTTCTTTATCTATGCCAATTTGTAAGCCGATGGGAGTTTTGACTGTCAGTAAAGGTGAACTTTCTTCGGGTTTGGTACTAAATTTTTCACCATTATTAAAATTAATACTATTAGCGGTACTGGCAAAAAATGAGCCGCCGATTCGCAATTGCGCTTTGGCACCAAAACTGATACCGTTAGGATTAATAAGAAATAGATTCGCTCCTGGATTTACCTGAATTAACCCATTGATATAAGATGCTTTGTTGCCTGTAACACGACTAAAAATATTTTGAATATCTGTATGATTATTAAAGTAAGCTATGTAATTTTCTGGTAAAGAAAACTCAGAGAAACTGTGAAATAGATTATTCCCAATCTGAGTGCCACCTTCAATTAAGAAAGTTCTACGAGATAAGGTAACTTGAGAATTATCGGGTAATGTTTTATCTTCAATAATCTCTGCTACAGCAGTTTGGCTGTGATTTAGTATAACAGATGTCGTCACAGCAAAGATTATTGTCGCTGTGAGACAATAGGGAGATGTTTGTAATTTGTGTAGGCAGTGGTGAAGCAACACCTAGTTAACTCTATTAATTAGATATATTTAATCTCGTTAGTAATAATTACATATTTTCTCCACCTGAAAGTAACTTTTGTCATTAACTATGAGAAACTTCAGGATTTCTTTAAGAATATGCGGATCATATTTGACCACAAGAGGCAGGAGAGCAGGGTGTAGGGTGCAAGGGGGAAATTCGTTTTTACCTGCCAGCAGGGATTAAAGCACCATTATTTATGCTAGAAAGTAAAAATATTTATTTCAATACGCATAAGTGCAAGGAATAATACCCCCTTACGTTTTTACTTCAATCCTCTAATCCTCTACATTTATGTATGGGGTTCTCCCCCCTGCTCCCTGCCCCCCTGCCCCTTGTCCTGAATTTTCCCGTGTTGCTGAGGACTAATCTTTGTTCTGCAAACCGGCGGTTATGGGGTCAAAGTTGGTGGGAAAATGAGTAGTGCGATCGCAATCAGCTTTTTCTAACATTGCTCCTTGCAAGTTGGCGTGACGCAAATCCGCCGACATTAACATTGCTCCTCGTAAGTCTGCATTTTGTAAATTAGCTTGACTCAAATCAGCAAAGCTCAAATCAGTACCCCTGAGATTTGCACCACTGAGATTAGCTGTACTCAAATCAGCGTAACTCAAATCAGAGCCTTTCAAGTTAACGCCTTGCAAATCCGCATCACCTAATTCGGCTCGGCTAAAATCCCTCTCACCCAGATGGTACTTTTCCATCAGAGTGGCTACTGTACTAATTGGCTGTTGGTAATTAACTTCAGACATAAAACAGCCTCACATCAGAATATTGGGTCGGTGTTTGATTGTGTTGCGCTACACAAGTTAATCATAGAATTACCATAGCTGCTAGGTGATAATTCCAAATAAAAAATTAAAAAATCTAAAAACTCAGGATTTAGGGGTGTAAGGGTGTAAGGGTGTGGGGGTGTAAGGGTAAGAAATTTTTTGGTTAAGTCAGGTAGACAGCAGGAGAGAAGAATTACCGAAAAATAAACCTCTTTCCTCTCCTGCCTCCCCTGCTTAGGGACTTCCAGAAAATAAATTATCCAATTTCCGAGAGCAGACATCGTGATTTTTCCCCCTGCCCCCTGCCCCCTGCCCCCTGCCCCTCTGCCTACACAGTGATAGTACATTTTTTAAGTTGGAAGTCCCTTATTTCCCATCCCTCACAACTTCCTCAAATTGTTCGTTTATTGTTTCAAATTGAACAACTTAATAAAAGAATACTGATAAATTTGCTGAGTTTTACTACATTCTGAAATTGGCAATTTTTGATATCTAGAGAGTTAAACAATGAATAAGACTGTGATGGTAATCGGATACGGTAACGAACTGAGAAGCGATGATGGCATAGGACAGCAAATAGCCAATGAAATTGCTAATTGGCATTTACCTTCTGTAAAATCCTTGGCTATACAACAGCTAACACCAGATTTGGCAGCGTCTTTAGCAAAAACAGATTTAGCTATATTTGTAGATGCTTGTTTACCTACCGATGACTGGGATGTGCAAATACAACCCCTCTCACCGGCGGATGATTTAGATCACAGTGTTCATATTTGTGATCCGCGATCGCTGTTAGCTTTAACTCAGGCTTTATACGGCTATTCTCCGACAGCTTGGTTATTAACGATACCAGGATTTAACTTTGAAATTGGCGATCGCCTCTCCCGAATTGCTGAAATCGGTAAATCACTAGCTTTATTAAAAATCATTCAAATTTTGGACAGAATCCACACCTATTGGGTAGAAGTTCAAGAATTAGTTTAGATATAGATATATCCTTATCTATCCTGACTGAAAAAGTTTGAACTTTATAATCGTAGTCACAGAACTGAGAACAGTTTTGATTGCTCACCACCTTGAAAAAACTGAGTTTTCACTCAGCACTCGCCACTCACAACTCAGCACGGGCTAAACGCCCCGCTACCGCTAACAGCACTCAGCACTCACCACTGTCAAGCACAGTTAAATTGCTCACCATGCTAATTGATCATCTGGAGGATTGATGCCACAATCTCTTAAGCCCACTACCAATATTGATCGCGCTTATGATATTTTGCAGGCAGAGAAGGTCAATCCTCTCCATGCCATTTTTGCACCCCAAAGTGTTGCTGTCATTGGTGCGAGTGAAAAAGCGAGTAGCGTTGGACGCACGATTTTATGGAATTTAATTAGCAGTCCCTTTGGCGGTACAGTTTTCCCTGTCAATCCCAAACGCCATAGTGTCCTCGGAATCAAAGCCTATCCCTCAATTGCCGAAATTCCAGAACAGGTGGATTTAGCAGTAATTGCTACACCAGCCCCCACAGTTCCTGGTGTAATTGCTGAATGTGTCGATGCAGGGGTGAAAGGAGCAATTATTATTTCGGCTGGTTTTAAAGAAGCTGGTGCGGAAGGCATCGCTTTAGAACAGGAAATCTTAACCCAAGCACGACGAGGTAAAATCCGCATCATCGGCCCCAATTGCTTGGGTGTGATGAGTCCTCAAAGCGGTTTAAATGCCACATTTGCCAGTGCAATGGCGCGTTCTGGGAATGTGGGTTTTCTGAGTCAAAGTGGGGCGTTGTGTACCGCCATTCTAGATTGGAGTGTGCGGGAAAATGTCGGGTTTAGCGCGTTTGTTTCCATCGGTTCAATGTTAGATGTGGGTTGGGGAGACTTGATTTATTACTTGGGTGATGACCCCCAAACCAAAAGTATCGTTATCTACATGGAATCTATCGGTGATGCCCGGTCTTTTATCTCGGCTGCACGAGAAGTTGCATTGACCAAACCGATTATTGTGATTAAAGCCGGACGTACAGCCGCAGCCGCTAAAGCCGCCGCTTCCCACACTGGGGCTTTAGCTGGTAGTGATGCAGTTTTAGATGCAGCATTCCGACGTTGTGGGGTGTTAAGGGTTGACAGCATTTCTGATTTATTTGATATGGCGGAGGTACTAGCAAAACAACCCCGTCCCCAAGGGCCAAGATTAACAATTCTCACCAATGCTGGGGGGCCTGGGGTACTGGCAACTGATGCTTTAATTGAAACTGGCGGCGAACTAGCCGCGATTTCCCCAGAAGTTATAGACTCTCTCAACAAAATTCTTCCCCAACACTGGAGTCACAATAACCCGATTGATATTCTAGGTGATGCTGATCCCCAACGCTATACCCAAGCTTTGGAAATTGCAGCAAAAGATCCCAACAGTGATGGCCTTTTGGTGATTCTCACACCCCAAGCCATGACTGACCCCACCCAAACAGCAGAACAGTTAAAACCCTACGCCCAAATCCCAGGTAAACCCATCCTCGCTAGTTGGATGGGGGGTGCAGATGTCGCAGAGGGGGAAATCATGCTCAATCGTCAACGCATCCCCACTTATCCTTACCCAGATACGGCGGCGCGAGTGTTTAGTTATATGTGGCAATCTAGCTATAACCTGCGCGGTATCTACGAAACGCCAGTATTACCAGCAATTGACGCAGGTAATGGAATTCCCTATCGCAATTTAGTAGAAAATATTATCTCCTCGGCGCGTCAGGCAGGAAGGACTATCTTAACGGAATATGAATCAAAACAGATTTTAGCTGCCTATGGTATTCCCATTGTTGCCACTTGTGTCGCTGCTACTGAAGATGAAGCAGTGCGATGTGCCGAAAATTTGGGTTATCCAGTGGTGGTAAAACTCTATTCCCAAACCATCACCCATAAAACAGATGTCGGCGGTGTCCAGTTAAATTTACAAGATGCAGATGCAGTCAGGCGTGCTTATCGGACTATAGAAGCTAATGTGCGCGAAAAATTTGTAACAGTCGATAGTCAACAGTCACCTCATTTTTTGGGTGTGACTGTGCAGCCAATGGTGAAAATGGACGGCTACGAACTGATTATTGGTAGTAGTTTAGATCCGCAATTTGGGCCAGTGTTGTTGTTTGGGACTGGGGGACAATTAGTAGAAGTGTTTCAAGATAGAGCGATCGCACTACCTCCACTAAATACAACTTTGGCGCGGCGGATGATGGAACACACTAAAATTTACAAAGCCCTTAAAGGTGTGCGGGGTAGGCAAAGTATTGATATGGATGCCCTAGAACAACTATTAGTGGCGTTTAGTCACTTGGTAGTTGAACAGCGTTGGATTAAAGAAATTGATATTAATCCCTTGTTGGCGACTCCTCCCAGCCCACACAATCAAGGTAATGGTGGATTAATTGCTTTAGATGCGCGGGTAGTGCTGCATGAGTCGGAAACTACAGAAGCGCAATTACCCAAGTTAGCCATTCGTCCCTATCCTACGCAATATGTGGGAGAGTGGACAATGAAAGACGGTACACCTGTAACTATCCGTCCCATTCGTCCCGAAGACGAACCATTAATGGTGAAATTTCACGAGACACTTTCCGAAGAAAGCGTTTATTTTCGCTACTTCCACATGATGAAATTAAGCCACCGCATTACCCACGAACGGTTAACCCGTATCTGCTTTATTGATTATGACCGTGAAATGGCCTTAGTGGTGGAACATCAAGATGCTCAAACCGGAACACGGCAAATCTTGGCAGTGGGAAGATTGAGTAAATTGCATGGGACAAATACTGCTGAGTTTGCAATGTTAGTCAGCGATCGCTATCAATGTCAAGGCATAGGTACAGAACTTGTCAAAAGACTACTACAAGTCGGGCGTGATGAGCAAATTACCCACATCAGGGCTGATATCCTAGCTGATAATTACGGGATGCAACGAGTTTGTGAAAAACTCGGCTTTCGTGTGGAAGTTACCAGCGATACTACTGTGATGAAAGCTGAAATTGCCCTCTAGAAACCTGAACTACTTGAGACTCAAGACTGATTCCTCAACTTTTTCTCGCCAATAGAATTAAAAAATAGTTACATTTTTGGTGGATGGAAAATAACATAGTTACTCAATTGCATCATGTCCCAGAGTGTTTTACCTCAAGAGAGTTCTCCACAAGCAGTCACAACTCCAACTAACTTATTACAAGCGTTACCTGCCGGTGGATTAGATCCAAATAGCTTCGATTGGCAAGAAGTTTGGTATCCTGTTCACTACCTGGAAGACCTCGATAAATCTCAACTTACTCGCTTTACTTTGTTAGAGCAAGATATTGTTCTATGGTGGGACAAAAATGCACAGACATGGCGCGCATTTATAGATCAATGTCCACATCGTTTAGCACCGCTTTCAGAAGGCAGAATTAATCATGAGGGATGGTTAGAATGTCCTTATCATGGCTGGGCTTTTTCGGGGACAGGTAAATGTGAGAGTATCCCGCAGCAAACACAACAGACAAAAGCAGAAGTTTCGCCACGGGCTTGTGTAAAGTCTCTACCGACTAAAGTTTGTCAAGGACTGTTGTTTGTCTATCCGGGCAAAGCCGAAAATGCAGATAAAACTCTTGTTCCTATAGTTGAAGCATTAGAAGACGAGCCAGATGGTTGGGTTTGCCTGAACACATTTAGAGATTTACCCTATGATGCACTGACATTAATGGAAAATGTGCTTGACACCAGCCATATTCCTTACACTCATCACCGTACCGTCGGAAATCGGGCTAATGTGTCTCCAGTCAATTTAGAGATTACAGAATCAGGCAAGTGGGGTTTTAAAGGGACTTGGGCAGAAGGCCCACGCAAAGGAACTTTAGGACGACAAGACACCACGTTTATTGCACCTGGATTAATGTGGCATGACCTCACCTCTAAACAATATGGCAGAACACTCACAGTAGTTTATGCGACTCCTATTCGTAAGGGAGAATGTCGTTTATTTGCCCGTTTTCCTTTCAAGTTTTCATCCAAATTACCAGGCATATTTCTAAAGCTGACTCCGCGTTGGTATTCTCATCTGGGTCAAAATCGCGTCCTGGAAGACGATCAGATTTTCTTACATTACCAAGAACGCTATCTAGAAAAACTTGGTGGTAGTGCTAACTTTACTAAAGCGTTTTATTTACCAACTAAAGCAGACTTGTTTGTGTCTGAGTTCCGTTCTTGGGTCAAGCAATACCAGGCTGAACCATTTAAAGCAGAGTCTCTATCACCACCACTGCCAAAAGAAGTATTGCTTGATAGATATCATTCCCACACCGAGAAATGCGCTAGTTGTAAATCTGCTTTAACTAACCTGCAAAGATTGAGAGTAGCAGTAGCAGTAGTGACGGCTTTAATTTGGGGTTTGCTTCCCTTATGGATGTTGATTGAGAATCGGATTTCTCTAGTGACTGTCGTTGTGGCTACTCTGGTGATGATATCTGGGGCTTTGATTTGGTTTGGTTTGGGCAAATTGGAGCGACAATTTTATCAAGGAGAGGACACCCCACCGAGAAATCTGCCGGAGAAAAATCAAGTTTAACTGCAACCACTTTGGAGATTTTATTGGGCAGGTTGCTGTTGTTCAGAACCCCGACTTTTTCAAAAAGTCGGGGTTCTATGACCTCAATTTTTTCCTTGTTATCCCTACTCTACTTCTTTGAGGGTAGGGACTTCCGCAGATTTAGTTAATTAAATAGATCCAAATCTGTGACAGCACCGACACTACTAGAAGAGACTAACTTAGCGTATTTCGCTAAGATACCTTTTGTGTAACGGGGTGGACGGGGTTGCCATTTAGCGCGACGACTGGCTAATTCTTCGTCAGAGATGTTGATTTGTAATAGGCGGGAATGAGCATCAATAGTGATGCTATCACCTTCTTCCACTAGAGCGATCGCACCACCAACGGCAGCTTCTGGTGCAACGTGTCCCACTACCATGCCGTAAGTACCACCGGAAAAACGCCCATCGGTAATTAATCCCACGCTATCACCCAAACCTGCACCGATAATTGCAGAGGTGGGTGCTAACATTTCCCGCATACCGGGGCCGCCTTTGGGGCCTTCGTAGCGGATAATAATCACATCTCCGGCTTTAATCTTACCTGCCAGGATAGCGTCTAAACATTCTTCTTCGGAATCAAATACCCTAGCTGGGCCAGTAATGCTGGGATTTTTTACCCCAGTAATTTTAGCTACCGCGCCCTCTGTGGCTAAGTTCCCTTTGAGGATGGCTAAGTGACCTTGTGCGTACATAGGGTTATGCCAAGGACGAATCACGTCTTGTCCGGCGGGTGGTTCGTCGGGGATATCTGCTAAAACTTCGGCGACAGTTTTGCCAGTAATAGTAATGCAATCTCCGTGGAGTAACCCATGCACAAGTAGCATTTTCATTACTTGGGGAATGCCACCAGCTTTATGTAAGTCTGTGGCGACATAGCGACCACTGGGTTTCAAGTCGCATAAAACGGGGACACGACCACGGATAGTTTCAAAATCATCTATATTTAGTTCTACACCAGCCGCCCGTGCGATCGCCAGAAAATGTAATACAGCATTTGTTGAACCACCCACAGCCATAATTACGGAAATAGCATTTTCTATAGATTTGCGCGTAATAATTTGCCGGGGTAATAGTTGATTGCGAATTGCTTCTACTAATACTTTGGCTGATTCTTCGGTACTATCGGCTTTTTCGTCATCTTCTGCCGACATGGTAGAAGAATAGGGTAAACTCATCCCCATCGCTTCAAAAGCTGAAGACATGGTGTTAGCTGTGTACATCCCACCGCAAGAACCAGCACCAGGACAAGCGTTTCGTTCGACTGCGATGAGTTCAGTGTCGTCAATTTTTCCTGCGCTATATTCACCCACAGCCTCAAAGGAACTGACAACAGTTAAGTCGCGGCCGTTGTAGTGTCCGGGTTTAATGGTGCCACCATAAACAAAGATAGCTGGAATATTCATCCTGGCCATAGCAATCATTGCCCCTGGCATATTCTTATCACAGCCACCGATGGCAATCACACCATCCATACTTTGACCATTGCAGGCGGTTTCAATGGAGTCAGCAATTACTTCTCGTGAGACGAGGGAATATTTCATCCCTTCTGTTCCCATCGAAATACCATCACTAATGGTGATTGTACCGAACATTTGCGGCATTGCCCCAGCTAGTCTAATTCCTGCCTCGGCTCTTTGGGCTAATTGATTGATGCCCATGTTACAAGGAGTGATGGTACTGTAGGCGTTAGAAATCCCGACAATTGCCTTATTGAAGTCTTCATCTTGAAAACCTACTGCACGCAGCATAGCGCGATTGGGCGATCGCTGCACGCCTTGTGTGACAACTTTACTTCTAAAATTCTCTGACATCTTGTTCCTTCCGTACTTTAACCGCTTGTATTGCGATTGTGTTACCTGATTGTCTCACGCATGGGAAGGATTGGGGACTAGGTATTGGATATCAAATTTTCCTTTTTTGAGAAAAGTTAGCCTGTAAAGATTGAGTAAAGTTGAGCTAAATTCTAGCTGTGATTAAAATTTGTAAAGCAATTTTGGGAACACTGAATTTAGCAATCATGTTGGTTCTGATGATTTGCGCTGGAACGGAAGAAAGATTTCTTCGACGCAACTAAAAGCGATATCACACCAAGCGAAAAGGATGGAGATTATGCTTGCTATCCATAGCATGAACGATGCTAGTCAACCGGGCTTGCAATTGGATTCGACTTTACAAGAACTACCCATTTGGGAAATCCAAATTGAGCTAAATCTCCCAGGAAATACATTAATTAAAGCATTTGAAGCCGAAACATTATTACCAGGAATTATTTTGACTAAAAATCAATATTTTGTCGGGATGATTTCACGACAGAGATTTTTTGAGCATATGAGTCGTCCTTACAGTTTCGGGTTGTTCTCTATGCGTCCCATCGAAGCTTTGTATAATTTTCTTCAGCCTGAAGTGTGCATCTTTGACCAAGATATGACAATTGTAGAAGCAACTCAGGCAGCATTGCAGCGATCGCCTGCACTTGTTTACGAACCAATTATCATTAGAACTCAGTCCGGTAAATACGGCATCATCGATTTTCATCAACTACTATTAGCTAACTCCCAAATTCATGCTCTCACTCTGACTCAGTTACAGCGTGTAGAAGAACAATCAGAATTAGCCAAAGCCGGGTTTCGGGATTTAAAGAAAAACTATAGCAGATTATTACAAAATGAGAAAATGGCCTCTTTAGGTCAATTGGTAGCTGGTATTGCTCATGAAATCAATAATCCCGTCAATTTTATTGCGGGTAATCTGGTTCATGCCTTGGAATATATTGATGATTTATGTGACTTGATTAACTTATATCGTCAGCATTATCCCCAACCAGTAGAAGAAATTGCTAACGCGATCGCTCAAAATGAATTTGAGTTTATGATGAGTGATCTTCCTAGGCTTTTAACTTCCATGAAAACAGGTTGTGGACGCATTGAGCAAATTGTGCGTTCTTTGCGTAATTTCTCCCGTTTAGACGAATCTGACAAAAAAATAGTAGACCTTCATGAAGGTATTGATAGTGTACTGTTAATCTTACAAAGTCGCCTCAAACCTCATCACCAGCATCCTGGTATAAAAATTATTAAAGAATACGGTAATATCCCCCCAGTAGATTGTTATCCTGGCTTACTCAATCAAGTCTTTATGAACCTCATCGCCAATGCAATTGACGCGTTAGAAGAATCTATAAGTAACAGTCCAGAATCATTGACTCAACCACAAATTCAGATTCGGACTGAAAGCATGAACAATCAGCAAATCATGATTCGCATAGCTGATAATGGCGCAGGAATTCCCGAAGATGTGAAAAAAAGATTATTTGACCCCTTTTTTACCACTAAACCAGTAGGTAAAGGCACAGGATTAGGTTTATCAATATGTCATCAAATTATTGTAGAGAAACATCAGGGACAAATCTACTGTGTATCAACAGTAGGTAGAGGTGCTGAGTTCATTATTCATATTCCGAATAGTCAATAGTCAATAGTCATTACTCATTACTCAGCACTCATTACTCATTACTCATTACTCAGCACTCATTACTCATTACTCAGCACTCATTACTCATTACTCATTACTCATTACTCATTACTCATTACTCATTACTCATTACTCATTACTCATTACTCATTACTCATTACTCATTACTCATTACTCATTACTCATTACTCAGCACTCATCGCTTCCACTCCCTTGCCTAGATTGACAGTTCCGTGTCAGTATGAATCTGCACTCACTGTTGGTATTTGTTTTAACTAAAAATCTTATGCTGAAAAAAATGACAGTTAGCGTAATGCTGCTTGCAGCGTTTGGAGGTTTAACGTGGTCATCAAGTGTAAAAGCAAACTTCAATGGCACGCTGACTGTAGAAATTGATGGCTTGAAAAATCAAAAAGGTCAAATTTGCGCTAGCGTCTTTACTGCCAGTAAAGGATTTCCCAGCGATCGCAAACGTGTTGTCCAGAGTCAGTGTATTACAATTGGTGAAACTCCGGTAAAAGTCAGCTTTGATAACTTACAAGCTGGTAGTTATGCTGTGGCTGTGATTCATGATCAAAATAGCGATCGCACCTTAAACAGAAATAGTCTAGGTATACCCATAGAAGGCTTTGGTTTTTCCGGAAACCCCGAAATTCGCACCAAAGCACCTGAATTCAGAGAAGCCGCTTTCCTATTAGCAGGCCCCAACACCAACATTCAGATTCAACTCAAGTATTTATAGATGACTATAGACTATTGACTGTTGACCATTGACTAATAACTAATGACTAATGACTAACTAATCATTAAAATGGTCAGCGTATTTTGCTTCTCATATTGCCCATGACCATCACTAAACGTCGTCTGCCAAAGTTGGTAAGTTTTGCTAAAAATCCCAGTCTTTCCCAAAAATTAATGTTGATTGGGTTAGCCATTACTTTATTCTTCATTTTTCTGGCTTTCTTTGCACCTGTATTGCAATCTTGGGGCTGGCTACAAAATCCCAAAGAATTTCTCTCTAACCCAATACAAGAGGCACCTTCTGCTAAATACTGGTTTGGTACTAGTCGCTTAGGACATGATGTGTTCTCCCGGACAATATTTGGCGCACAAGCGGCTTTGCAAGTGGTGATTTTGGCTACTGCACTCAGTATGGTGGTTGGTGTACCTCTGGGAATGTTAAGTGGCTACCTCGGTGGTAGGTTAGATAAGATGTTGCTGTTTCTCATGGACAGCATCTACACCTTACCAGGACTGCTGCTTTCGGTAACACTGGCGTTTGTTGTGGGGCGAGGCATATTCAACGCTGCGATCGCTATTAGTATTGCATACATCCCCCAATATTACCGAGTCGTCCGTAATCATACGGTGAGCGTCAAGACAGAAGTGTTTATTGAAGCGGCTCAAGCAATGGGTGCTTCTACTTGGGTTGTGTTGTCGCGCTATCTGTTTTTGAATGTCATTCAAAGTGTACCTGTACTTTTCACTCTCAACGCCGCCGACGCAATTTTGGTGCTTGGTGGTTTAGGCTTTTTAGGGTTAGGCTTACCGGAAGAAGTACCCGAATGGGGACATGATTTAAAACAAGCACTAGAAGCTTTACCTACTGGTGTTTGGTGGACTACTCTGTTTCCTGGTTTGGCGATGACTTTGATGGTGGTAGGGTTATCACTACTCGGTGAGGGGTTAAATGAATTTGTCAATCCTAAATTACGGGGAGAAAATGGAAACCGGAAATAGTCAATAGTCCATAGTCAAGAGTCATTAGTCATTAGTTATTTAGATTGAGACTAGAAACTATAGGCTTTGGACTTTGGACTATTGATTTGCAATATTTTTGTATTTGTAAATGAGAGATTAGAGTGAAAGACAACATTTCTTTAATTGCGGCGGCGGCTGGTGGATTTATGCTTTCTGTGACTTTAGCGGGGATTTTACACGGTGCGCCTGTGACGGCTTGGCGGGAACAATCAAATTTGAGTCCTACTATTGCTACTAATGTCAGTGTCCCTGCAAAACAGACTGATGACTTCAACTCATTTGTGAATGGAGATGCTCAAAAAAGCTAGTATGCTTGTGTGAAAGGGAATAGGAGAGACTTTAATCAGCTACGTCACTGCTAGCTGATTGATTGTTGTGTGAGGCTTTGAAAGTGGAAAATTCTCAAGTAATTGGGATTGATTTAGGGGGAACGGCGATTAAGTTGGGGCGATTTAGTCAAGATGGTAGTTGTCTGCAATCTTTGACTGTCGCCACACCCCAACCAGCAACACCGGAAGCTGTGTTGGCGGTGATGGTGGATGCGATCGCACAAGTTGACCCAGATAATCAAACTATAGCTATTGGTGTGGGTACTCCTGGCCCGGCTGATGCTACAGGACGCATCGCCCAAATTGCGATTAACTTACCAGGATGGCTGAATATCCCGTTAGCTGATTGGCTAGAAACCAAAACAGGCAAACCGACTATTATCGAGAATGATGCTAATTGTGCAGGTGTCGCCGAGGCTTGGTTAGGTGCAGGTAGTCAGTTTCGCAATTTTATGATGCTGACTTTGGGAACTGGCGTTGGTGGTGCGATTATCCTCGATGGTAATTTGTTTGTGGGACATCAAGGTGCAGCCGGAGAACTGGGATTAATTACACTCCAACCTGATGGGCCAATGTGTAAGAGTGGTAATCCAGGTTCTTTAGAACAATATACTTCGGTTCAAGCCATTCGCCGCATGACTGGCTGTGAACCTATAGAATTAGGAATGCGAGCGCAAAGCGGAGATGTCAAAGCTTTAGAATTTTGGCAAGAATACGGTAGATACTTAGGTATTGGTTTAACCAGTTTAATTTACGTTTTAACACCACAAGCGATCGTCATTGGTGGTGGTGTCAGTGCTAGCTTCGAGTTTTTCTACCCAGCCGTCAAAGCAGAAATTGAAAAGCGAGTCATGCCCACATCCCGCGCAGGCTTACAAATTCTCCCCGCGCAGTTAGGTAATTCTGCTGGGATGGTAGGTGCAGCCAAGTTAGCGTGGAGGAAGGCAGGGGGGCAGGGGGCAGGGGGCAGGGGGCAGGGGGACAAGGAATGAGTGCTGTTAGCGGTAGCGCGGCGTTTAGCCGGTGCTGAGTAATGACTAATGACTATTGACTACTGACTATTAACTAATGACTAATGACTAATGAGTAATGAGTAATGACTAATGACTAATGACTATTGACTAAGAAAAAGAATACCCAGTAGTCTTCTGCACGAATTGTAATACTTTGTTGTATGACTCTGGATTATTTACAGGGTTGATGACAATGGGGATAGTGCCATCGGGTAGCCAAAAGGTTATCCTGCCATTTTGTTCTTGACAAAAAGAACTAATGCAATTGAGGTTAATCACATATTCATTTCTTTCATAGAGGATTTTCACCCAATAGGCATTTTCCACTTCTAATCCAGTAACTTTCTCTATATAGTCTAGAATTTTTTGATAGTCTTCTAGATTATTTTGGGGGTTGATTACCACAGGAATGGCACTATCAGGCAACCAAAAGGTTACTCTGCCGTTTTTTTCATAACAAAAAGCATTAACACGGTCAAAATTAATCACATATTCCTTCCTCTCATAAAAAACTTTTACCCAGTACGCCACAACATCTCCTCAAGTCCCAAGTTCATGATTGATGTTTACCCTGTATTTTACGAAATCACTAGATTTCATACAGTAGATTACAGGTCAAGGCAGTACAGATTTTCAGAATAAAGCTTGATGCTCAGAAACTTTGAAATTTGTTCCCTATTCTGTTGAAGTTGGGAGCCAAGGAAGCCTCCACTCCAACTTCTCTCTGTTTCCTATTCCCTGTTCCTTGGAAGTTGGGAGCAAAGAAAATCTCCACTCCCACTTCTCTGTTTTCCCTGTCATAAGTTTAGTGCTGTTGTTTGTTGATGCACAATTGCAAAAATCTATGTTTGATTTGGTAGATGCTTTTTCCTTGGATCAATGTAGGGGATTGTAAATTGTTTAAGATACCTCTACAGGTGTTTGGATACTAGTAGTGGGATGATTACGAGCGATCGCAGCCTGCATAAAGCCTTGAAATAAAGGATGGGGGTTGCTAGGACGAGATTGGAATTCCGGGTGGAATTGACACGCAATAAAAAATGGGTGTTGCGGTAATTCTACAATCTCTACTAAGCGTCCGTCAGGAGAAGTTCCACTGATTACATAGCCAGAATCTAATAACAACTGCCGATATGCGTTATTAAATTCGTAGCGATGGCGATGGCGTTCTCTAATGACTTCTGCTTGGTAAAGCTTGGAAGCCAAACTATTCGGGAGAATTTGACAACGGTAGACTCCCAAGCGCATCGTTCCGCCTAAGTCTACAACATCTTGTTGGTCTGGTAGCAGGTTAATGACTGGGTATTGGGTGGAGGGATCAAATTCTGCACTGTTAGCACCAGCTAAATCAGCCACATTTCTCGCCCATTCAATCACAGCACACTGCATTCCCAAGCATAAACCGAGGAAAGGAATTTGGCGATCGCGGGCATATTTAATGGCGGCAATTTTGCCATCTACCCCCCTTGTACCAAAACCACCAGGTACAAGCACACCATCTACACCAGCCAAATATTTTTCGGCAGGTTGATTTTCCAAGTCTTCGGAGTTTACCCAGCGTAGGCGCAAATCTCCATGTGTGGCAAAGGCTGCATGGCGCAGTGCTTCTACTACGGATAAATACGCATCGCTCAATCTGACATATTTACCGACAATGGCGATTTCCACGGGGTGTTTAGGACTGTATAACCGTTCTACCATTGTTTGCCACTGTTCTAGATTGGGCTGGCGTTGTTCCATTTGCAACAACTCTAGGGCTTGTTGTGCCAGTCCTTCCCGTTCTAAAATCAGTGGTACTTCGTAGATACTGTTGGCATCTAGGGAAGTAACGACACACTGAACAGGGACATCACAGAACTCTGACATTTTTTGTTTTAGTCCCATTGGGATGGGGCGATCGCTCCGGCAGACTAAAATATCTGGTTGAATGCCAATTGATCTGAGTTCCTTGACTGAGTGCTGTGTCGGCTTGGTTTTCATTTCCCCAGCCGAATTAATGTAAGGTACTAAGGTGACGTGCATATACAGCACATTTTGCCGTCCTACCTCTTTGCGTAATTGACGTATAGCTTCCAAAAATGGCAGAGATTCAATATCACCAACAGTACCGCCAATTTCTGTAATGACTACGGACGGATTTGTTTCTTTTGCCACTAACAAAATCCGTTCTTTGATTTCATTAGTAATGTGGGGAATTACCTGTACTGTACCGCCATTGTAGTCGCCCCGGCGTTCTCTGGTAATCACTGCTTGATAGATGGAGCCGGTGGTAACGCTGTTTAGCCGTGACATCAAAGTGTCGGTAAAGCGTTCATAATGTCCCAAATCTAGGTCAGTTTCTGCACCATCTTGGGTAACAAACACTTCCCCATGTTGAAAAGGACTCATAGTTCCTGGGTCAACATTAATATAAGGGTCGAGTTTCAAAATCGACACCGAATAATCTCGTGATTTGAGTAAACGGCCTAGACTTGCTGCTACAATGCCTTTGCCAATACTGGAAACTACCCCTCCAGTTACAAAGATAAACTTAGTCATAGTAGTTTGAATTGCCATCGACTGCTAAAAATAACTTCCAAAAGAACATCCCGTCTTACCAATTCAAAATTCACCCATACCTTACGGGATCTTGCTACAAAATTCAAAACTTAAAATTAAGAAATCCGGTATTTACCAGTAATTTTGAATTTTATGGCAGAATTTTCGTGAATTGGTGTCACATCATGAAATTTTCTGTGATTTTGCTGTGAAAAAAATCCTTGTCTCAGTAATCTTAAGCTGCTTTCTCACCTCCTCTGTAGCATTGGCCCAACCAACACCATTAAAAGTTGTTTACCCTCCCACCAATCATCAGACAAGTGCGGAAAAAATCTTTTTTATTGGTACAGCACCACCTAATGGACAAGTTCTCATTAATGGTAAGCCAATAAACCGCAGTCGAGATGGTCACTTTGCACCTAGCTTTCCCTTAAAGTTGGGAGAGAATATTTTTACCATCCGTCACCAAAATCAAGTGATTGAGATGAAAGTGAACAGGATTAGCAACCAGCCGGAAATTCCACAGGGATTAGCTTTTGCTCAAGGTTCTCTCACTCCAGTTGCTGACATCGCCAGACTACCGGGAGAACTAATTTGTTTTAGCGCAGTTGCACCACCTAACGCCAGTGTCTCTGTGAAATTGGCGAATCAGACTGTGAGACTTTTACCTCAACCGCAACAAGCACAACTACCAAGTAATTTGGCTGCTTTGACGGGACAAAACCAACCTACTACCCAGTCTAACGCCGGTAAGTATGAGGGCTGCACCACCCTCCAATCTGATAACTCTTTCTCCTTTCTGATCGGGAATAACATCATTTCTGGTGACTTTATTCCTGATTCAAACCAAAATAGTGTTGATCTGGGTAAACCGGAATTTCAGTTAACTTTAAATGGTAAGACGATCGCTCAACCAGGAAATGGTAAAGTAACAATCCTCTCACCAACGCAGTTACCAGTCATAGAGGTGACACCAGAAGCTGGTGTGGCTCGAACTGGCCCTAGTACAGATTATTCTCGGCTAACTCCATTACCCCAGGGAACAAGGGGAACTGTCACAGGAATAGAGGGTGAATGGTTGCGTTTAGACTATGGTGGCTGGATTAATAGCAAAGAAACCAGGACTTTACCAGGAGCTATTTCGCCACGCGCAATCATTCGCAGTGTGGGATATCGGAGACTTCCCGGTACAACAGAGATGGTTTTCCCTCTACAAGCTCCTGTCCCTGTGAGTGTAGAGCAAGGTGAGCAAACTTTGAGCCTCACACTCTACAACACCACTGCCCAAACTGATATTATTCGCCTGGATGATGACCCCTTAATTTCTCGCCTAGATTGGCAGCAGGTAGCCCCAGGACAGGTAAAATACACCTTTAACCTCAAAAAACGTCAACAATGGGGATACAAGCTGAAATATAACGGTACAACCCTGGTTTTGGCTTTGCGTCATGCGCCTGTTATCAAGCAGAGTAGGCAAAAGCCCCTATCTGGTATCAAGATTTTACTAGATCCTGGTCACGGTGGTAAAGAATCTGGTGCATCTGGGCCGACTGGATATTTAGAAAAAGATGTGAATTTGATTGTATCTAAGTTGTTGCAGGAGGAATTAGTTAAGCGCGGTGCAATTGTGGTGATGACGAGGGAAGATGATCGGGATGTGTCTTTACCAGAGCGTCAAGCAATTATCAATCGAGAATTACCTGCGATCGCCCTTTCTGTTCATTACAATTCTCTTCCGGATAATGGTGATGCGGAAAATACACAGGGTGTTGGTACGTTTTGGTATAATACTCAAGCTCACAGTTTAGCTGTGTTCATGCACAATTATTTAGTACAGAAACTCGGCAGACCTTCCTACGGTGTATTTTGGAATAACTTAGCACTCACACGCCCAGCCACCGCCCCCTCAGTATTATTAGAGTTGGGTTTTATGAGTAACCCCAATGAATTTGAGTGGGTGACAAATTCCCAAGAACAGAAAAAGTTAGCCAAAACTTTAGCAGATGGGATCACTGAATGGTTTAGCAGCGTTAAATAGCATATTTGCTGAAAGTGAAACATAAACAAAAGTGTTGACTGTTGAGTGTTAGCTGTCTGGAGTTGATCATGCTGAAAAATACCAGAAAATATCCCACCGCTATCTTGACGACTCTAGCTCTCATCGGGACTACAACCGTTATAAATACTCAAGCGATCGCCCAAACTTCTTTAACTCAGCCTCCATGTACTGAGGTAGAAAGTCAAAAATATATCTATCAACTCAATCGGGATGAGATAGGGGCTTATGATGCACTGGTAGCTTGTGGATCTAAAGCTGTTCGCCCTCTCATCAACTCCCTCGCCAGAAAAAATGAAAATTTCCGCATCATGATTACTGCTGCACTTGGTGAAATTGCTTTGCAAGATTCATCAGCTGTACCCTTGTTAAAGTTTAATGATTTATTAACCGATCAAAGCCAAGGAGTGCGGGTAATGGCTGCCAATATCCTCAAGAAAATGGGTAAAGATCCAGTTCCTCCCCTAATGTTGGCTCTCCAAAATCCAGATCCTCAAATCCGCCAAAAGGCTGCTGATAGTTTAGGAAAACTAAGTATAGAAGCCAAGGAAGCTATTCCATCTCTGACTAACGCGTTGCGAGATCCAGTAAATACCGTTCGTGCTAGTGCAGCTTATGCTTTGGGAGAAATGGGTTCAGATGCAAAAGATGCTATCCCATTTCTGAGGAATGCGGCTCAAGATCCAGATCATCAAGTCAGTGCTAATGCAGATCAGGCTTTGAAAAAGATACAATACTCTAGCTTGGCAAGCATTTTTGATAGACCAGTACCAGATGGCTTGATAAATGTCGGTACACCTGAACTAAAGCAAACAGCCCTGACTCATGTGAGAAACAACCCTCCAGTCATGTGCAGAATCCCAGTAATCAAGTCTGTACTGAAATGGAAATGCCCTTAGTTTTGTAGATAAATAAGTTCTAAATCAAAAATATTCAGACTCTCTTATGAGTATATATGTCTTATCAAATTTGATAATTTATTTTTTGGTATCTTCATAAACCATACTGACTCAGTAATTAGGAGATGATTTAGTAGAGCGAAGAGCATAAAATTTGATTGAGCAATAAAAAATAAATTAGGGGAGTTTTTGCCGTAAAGTACCGAGATGAAAATGCGATCGCTGTGTATCTAGCGTGAAACTTGTTTTTTATCGATGGTTCATTCATGCGTAAAAATACTAGAAAATATAAAGCAGCTATATTCACAAATCTAGTGCTATCGGGGTCTATAATTATACATCTTGTGACCAATCGCCAGGCGATCGCCCAAACTTCATTAACTCAGCCTCAATGTAGTGAGGTAGAAATGCAACAGCATATCCAGCAACTAAATAAAGGCGCATCTGCTGATTTTGATGCACTGGTGGCGTGCGACTCAAAATCAGTTCCAGCTTTGCTCAAAGCCATGAAAACTCGTGATCAAAACCTCCGCATTATCATCATTGCCGCACTGGGTGAAATTGGTTTACGAGGCTCATCAGCAATACCATCATTAAAGCTGCATGATTTATTAAACGGTAAAAACAAAGAAGTACGGTTAATGGCGGCGAATGCTCTCAAAAAAATTGGTCAAGATCCTATTCCTGTTTTAATTTTGGCTCTGCAAAATTCAGACTCTCAAATCCGCCAACAAGCTGCTTATAATTTAGGACAACTGAGTACAGAAGCCAAAGATGCCATTCCGCATTTAATCAATGCACTGAAAGACCCAGATAAAAACGTCCGTTTCAAAGCAGCCTATGCACTGGAAGAAATAGCAACACTAGCAGAAGATGCTATTCCATCTCTGAGGAATGCACTAAAAGACCCAGATATTTCTGTCCGTCGTCATGTATCGTCTATTCTCAGAAAGATCCGGTGGCATTGTTATCAACGCTGTTATTATTCTCGTCCAACAAGGCTTCGGGAAGAAACCTCAATTTATCGAGCAAATCACCCTTTGGCTATGTGCAGAATCCCAGTAATCAGGTCGGTCTTAAAATGGAAATGCTCGTAATTTGTACTGTAAAACAGCAATGGTAAATGAGTTTAAAAATGCTAATTTAAGGGGTAAAGACTTCCGGGGAAAAAATTTCACTGGAGTCGATTTCAGTCATGCTGATATTCGTGGTGCGAACTTTAGTAATGCTATTCTTGTCGATGCCAACTTTAGCTATACGAAAGCTGGGTTGCCAATTTTTTATGCTATCAGTTATGTTATTTTATCATTAATTGTATCTTTGTTAGCTGGATTAATAGCTGCTTATGCTGGAGCGATTATTGGGGATTTGTTAAGCGGTAATGCTAATATTCCTTCTGCTTTTGGGGTAATATCAACAGTTATTTTATTAATTTTATTTATTACTATTCTCTGGCAAGGTTTAGGTTTACTACTAGCAACATTAGCGGAAGTATTAGCTGCTTGCTCAATCATTGTATTAGCATTGTTGCCCGAAAATGACGTAGGGAATTCTTCAGCAGTTGCAGTAGTGCTAGTGATCCTAGCTATGGCTGGCGCAATTGTTGGTGTTGTGAATATGGCTTTAGCTTTAGCCATAGCCAGAGTCATGATTTTGCCTGGAATTGTAAGTTCAACTGGATTAATGGCTGTCTTGGGTGCTGTCTTGGGTGCATTATTGGGAGTGCGATCACAAGTTTCAGCATACCTGATGGCTGGGGTAGTTGGTTTAGTGGCGATCGCCATCGGTATGTACGTAGGTTGGCAAGCCATAATTGGAAACCAGAAATACTTGCTCATTCGCTCTTTGGCTATTAGCATTGTTTCCCAAGGTGGAACTAGCTTTCGTGGTGCGAATTTAACGGATACGAACTTTACCCAAGCTAACCTCAAAAGTGTAGATTTCCGCCAAGCTACCCTCACCCGTACTTGTTGGTTGCAAACAAAAAATCTAGCTCAAGCGCGTTTAGAAAGTACATATTTAGAAAACCCCAAATTACGGCAATTAGTTGTTACCAAAGAAGGGAGAGAACAAAATTTTGATCGCTTAAATTTGAGAGAATTAAATCTGGAAAATGCTAACTTACAAGATGCTAGTTTTATCGGGACGGATTTGAGCGAAGCTAACTTACAAAATGCTAATTTAGCAGGGGCAAAACTTGCTCAAGCACAGCTATATCAAACTATTCTTAATCAAGCTTGTCTCACAGGAGCTTATATTCAAAATTGGGGGATTTCTACTGATACTCAACTAGCAGAAATCAAATGTGATTACATATATATGCAGTTACCAACCAAGGATGATCCCGATCCTTGTCGCAAACCCGATAATCGTCGGGAAATTTTTCAAACAGGGGACTTTGCCGAATTTATTGCCCCAATTATCAAAACACTCAACCTATACCAAACACAAAATATTGATCCGCGACAAGTAGCTAATAAATTCAAAACTCTGGATTTATTCCATTATGAAGGCATTGATCCCACGGCTGCTGCGATCGCTGTTACTCAATTAGCAGAAAATCATCCAGAAGCTGGATTAGAAATTGTGGCTTTAGAAGGCAGAGGTAAAGACAAGATTCGCCTGCAAGCTATAGTTGCTAATGATGCCAATCGTTCAGAACTTTATCAAGAATATTTTCAAAAATATACTGAAATTCAGTCTTTAACGTATAGTGATTTACAAGCATTACTTTTAGGTATTAAAGAAAAAGAAGAACGGATTCAAAGTTTAGAAAAACTGCTAGAAAATGCCATACATCAACCCAAATTTTATGTAGAAACATATCAAAATCAAGGAGAAATTTTTATGTCACAAAGCAAAGGAAATGTCAATATTAGTGGTTCTCAAGGTAATATCAGTGGGATTTCTGCCGTGGGTGAAAATTCTGCAATGACAGGCGTTGCCATTGGTGCAATTAGTGGCAGTGTGAGCAATACTATTAATCAGTTACCCGCATCTTCTGAACCAGATAAACCAGGAATCAAAGAACTACTAACTGAACTACAAACTGCTATTGAAGCTGATAATAATTTAGGGGAAGAAGACAAAGCAGAAGCTTTAGAACAGGTAAAAGCAATTGCAGAAGCAGGACAAAAACCAGAAGATGGAGGAATGCAAAAAACAGCAAAAACGGCTCTGAAATTTTTGAAAGGTACAATTGCTGACTTACCTGCAACAGCAACTTTAGTGGAAGCCTGTAGTAAATTGTTGCCTTTGATTACTAAATTCTTCGGCTTACCATAATCAAGAATGAGCAGAGGAAATGAAGTGAAATTCATCCCACTATTGATAGGATTAGTAGCTTTAAATTCTCTGATCACTCCCACTGTGACTTGGGCGCAAGATAAAACTCCAAATCTAGCTAATTCTTCTCTTGAAAAGCCTTTATCTGGAATCAAAATTTTACTCAATGCTGGACATGGTGGTAAAGAATTGGGTGCAGTCGGGGCTACTGGTTTGTTAGCAAAAGACTTGAATTTGCAAGTAACCAAGCTATTGCGAGATGAGTTAGTGCGGCTGGGTGCAATTGTGGTGATGACGAGGGAAGATGATCGAGACTTATCCCTGGTGGAACGTCAGAAAATTATAGAGCAAGAATTACCTGCGATCGCTCTTACTTTTCACTATCGCTCTCTCCCCGATGATGGTGATGCGGAAAACACCAGGGGTGTCAGTACCTATTGGTATCATCCCCAAGCCCATAGCTTGGCTACTTTACTACATAACCGCTTAGTTAATGATTTGGGTAGGCCTTCTTATGGTTTGTATTGGCAAAATTTAGCACTTACACGTCCCCATACTGCACCATCGGTATTATTGGAGTTAGGTTTTATGAGTAACCCTGACGACTTTGAGGTGGCGACAAATCCCCAGGAACAAAAGAAGTTAGTCAAAGTTTTAGCAGAGGCGATTACTGAGTGGTTTAGAAGTAAGTAGTTGAGTTTTTCAAGTTCCAAACTCTTTTGTATTATTCTTCAGTCTCCAGAGGTTGTTTACTGGTTGCTTGCTGTACTTGTTCAACAGTTAAATCTAAAGCTTCAGCAACCTGCTCCACCGTTAATCCCAACGCCAACAATCGAGGTATTGCTGCTAATAACGCTTCCTGCTTTGCCTCTTCCCTAACATCTTGATAATATCTTGTCTGCTTTAACTCACTAAATCCAAACATAGCTTCTAACTCCTGGCGAGTCATTTGTGGAAACTTGTATATTAGTATCGTTTCTATCAATTCTAAAATCTTTGTTCTCAAAGTTGCATCATCAATTTGTTGTCCAGCTTTGTTAATTAACTGTTGGGCTGATGCGATCGCTGTTGTTTCTGACTCTACAATTAGTTGAACTATACTAATACCTACTGAATTGTCTGCTTTCCTATCTAACTCGTCTAAATATATACGCTGTACTTGTTCTGTGAGTAACAAACCACGATACTGAATTGGTACTCCTGAATCCAGACTCCGTTGAGGATACAGCACAACGCCCCGCCAATCATTAGGCACATCATACTGGCGTAAATACAAGAATATTTCGCTAAAAAAACGCGAATAAAATCTAGGATCAGTTTGAAACTGAACTTCCACAAAATATATAGGTTGATCGGCTAAATCAAGAGATGGTAAAAATAGACCATCAATCCGAAAAGCGGTTTGCTTAATTTCGACGGATATGAATTTATAAGCATCACCTGTAATAGATGATGCCCCAATCAATTCAAAGAATATATGGGGAAAGTTCTGAAATAGTTGATAAAAAATAGAGTCGGTTTTCATGAGGATAATTTGTTGGTGTAATCACGCTGCCAACTATGTAAAAATGGCATCATGAACAAACCCCAAGCTAAACCTGTAATTAACCCAAAGGGCGTAACTAAATAATTATTAAAATCCCACAAGCCAAAAATTTGCGCTGCTAATTCCAGAGGATACGCCATCATTAATACACTAGCTAACGCCGCACCATTCCAACCGTATTGACTGAGCCAATAAAATCCGCTACCACCAGTTACAGCATATAGCAAACGGGTGATGAGTAATCCTGTGACAGTACCATAACAGCGCATACACACAGCCATGATAAATGGGGGTGCTAAATCTAAGCCCATATCTGGTTGCGGACAGACATGATTACCCATGAAATAAATGATGTCCGCAATACCGCCAAGTAACCAAACTCCAGACGCAGCCAAAAAAGGAGCAATAGGAGGGCCGAAAACCATTCCCACTAACATAAAGTCAGCGATGAAACTCACCCAGTTAATTTGCAACTCTCTTGTTAAAGCGACTCTTACCATTTCCTTTTTATGCGTCTTGTGTAAGTTAATTAGAGGTAGGGTGCAGGGTAATGAGTTTCTCTCCTGCTCCCTGCTCCCCTGCCCTCTACTTCCTCATTAACCTACCTTAGAAACGTAGGGGCTTGTCAACTTATCTAATTGCTGGATTAACAGACTGAGGAATAATCCCACATCTGTGACTACGCCGACTGATTCTATTGAACCGCGATCGCTCAATTTAGTCACGACGGCTGGGTTAATATCCACACAGACCATTTTCACACCAGATGGGGTCATATTCCCTACGCCAATGGAGTGCAGCATGGATGACAACATTAAAATCATCTCCGCGCCTTCGAGGTTTTTGGCGTATTCTTCTTGTGCTGCAATCAAATTCATTTGGGTATCGGGTAAGGGGCCATCATCCCGAATGGAACCAGCTAAAACAAAGGGTACTTGATTGCGGACACATTCATACATCACACCGCTACGAATTACCCCAGCTTCTACGGCTTTGGCAATGCTACCGTGACGACGAATGGTATTAATTACCTTGAGGTGATGGCGATGTCCACCACGCACAGCTACACCCCGCTTCATGTCTACACCCAAGGATGTACCCATCATATTTTGTTCGATGTCGTGGACTGCGATCGCATTTCCGCCCAGCAGAGCCTGTACATAACCTTCCCGAATCAGTCGTGAGAGATGCTCGCCGCCACCAGTATGAATCACCACAGGCCCAGCCGTGACTACTACTTTACCGCCAGCATCCCGAATTTTACGCAATTCCCAAGCGACTTGTTCCACCACTAATTCCACACGGCGTTCACTGGAAACACCAGAGGACATAAAGCTAAATTCTTGAGAGTTGCGTTGTTCCCGTGATTCAGTCTTGCGGATGGTGCGGATACCTTGCACATCCACTACCACCTGTTCACCCACTTTCAGGTCACGTAAGATTTTACACCGTGCTAGTAAGCCTGTGGGGGTTTGAGTGATGGCGATCGCACCGTCCATGCGTTGATTTTCTACCTTCACCCACTGCCCATTGATTCTGACTTCCGTGGGATAAATTGTACTGACATAGAAATCATCAGGGGCGACACCATCTTGAATTACGGGTTCAAGCTTGACATCTCGCTCATCTTGTGGTAAATCTACCGCACCTAAATCAATTAGTAGGGAGATAATTTCTTCCATCACCCCATGAGAAGGTGCAGAAACTTTCACCTCTGCGGCGGAGGTACTTTGACGTTGTTCTCCCAAATTGAAATTGAGGACTTGGAAACTACCACCAGTATCGACGATCATATCCAAGGCGCGGTTAATCAAGCCAGAGTCGAGCAAATGCCCTTCTAAGCGAATAATCCGACTTTCGACGGAAACATTGGCGTGAACTTCCGCCCGTACTGGTTCAGTGACACGTAAAGTTAGACATTTCGCCGCACCACCCGCTTTGAGAAATTCGGTAAGGGGTGTTTCTAAAACCTGGAAACCCACATCCGCTAGTCGAGATTTTAAGCCTTCACTGGCTTTGTTCATAATCACGATGCTGTCTACATTCACCGCATTACAAGCAAAGTTCACAGCATCAGCTTCGGCTATGGCGATACGCTTGTCAGCAGCCACACGCATTTCAATCAGGCGGTTGGAGTAGGAATCAAACGCGCCAGGATAATAGAGTAAATAACCGTTAGCTAAAGGACAAAAACAAGTATCTAAATGATAGAAACGCTCATCGATTAACCGTAGGGATAAAACTTCAATATCCAGCCATTTAGCCAAATAGGGATGAGAATCTAATTCTGAACGGAAACCATAACCAGCCCACAACCAACGCCCTTCTCTATCTAGCAGTGCATCGCCTGCACCTTCAAAGGGTAAGTCTTTAGGCAATTCATAAACTGTATAACCATTACCTTCAAACCATTGTTTAAAATATGGTTCTTCTCCCTGACGCTCTTTGTGTAAAAAGCGACTTAAAACCACATTTTCCCCCAAGACCAAACCAGCGTTAGCCGTGAACACCATATCTGGCCAGCCTTTTTCCGGTGTCACTAAATCCACAATTGCGTGTTCCTTGAGGATTTGGTGTAGTCCTTGCCACTGTTCTACGGCGCGATCGCGTGATG
This sequence comes from Nostoc sp. CENA543, assembly GCF_002896875.1. GTDB lineage: Bacteria > Cyanobacteriota > Cyanobacteriia > Cyanobacteriales > Nostocaceae > Trichormus. The sequence goes on along the minus strand of NZ_CP023278.1, from coordinate 2,522,172 downwards.
ATTTGTGAATATTCCCTTCCATCCAAGGATTAATCACATAGTCTACATCATAGTGGTCAGGAGCGCACATCAAAAAACGAATCCGGGAATTCATAAAAATACCACCAATTGCTACAGGCTGATGATGACAAACATGAGCTTTTCGATGTCAAGTATCATATGTCACTACTTTACTATCCTGAGATAGTTGTCAGACTGACACAGGTTTGACTGTGATTTTATAACCACAAAAGCCAAAGTAATGCTAACAAACCTATTAAGGATAAGGACTTAGTAGTATACTCTGCGGCTGGAATCTCTGATAAATTTTGTTGGATTTTATTTAAGTCACAAATGACAAATGTAACAGTATATGTAGAAGATAACCCTGATCCCGAAGATATTCGGACAGTAATCAGCAAAATCCTGCAATATAACAAAGGTAGTTACCAGGATGATGATATTGCTTATCCTCTAGGCGTTTTCATTCGGGATGCTCAAGGTGAAATTGTGGGTGGTTTAGTTGGGAAAACACATTGGGGATGGTTGTTTGTCTCCCACCTGTGGGTAGCTGAGTCTTTACGAGGTCAAGGTTATGGCAAGCAACTTTTACTGAAAGCTGAACAAGCCGCTAAAAAACGGGGTTGTAGTCACGCTTACCTAGATACATTTAGCTTTCAAGCCTTGGGTTTTTATCAAAGTTTGGGCTATCAAATATTTGGTGTCCTACCAGACTACCCGCCAGGACATGAGAGATATTTTTTGCAAAAACAGATTGAAAATTAAATTCTCTGAGGAATTAACTCAGTATCTTACGATTAATTGCCATCAGGGCAGGGAGAAAGAGGGTTTTATAAAGCAATGGTTGAAAAAAATCATCCCAAAAAAATACGGAAATTTTTGCAAGAAACAGGTGTAAAGTTCGTGCGGTTTCTGTGGTGTGATAATGCCAATGTGATTCGAGGCAAAGCTGTACACATAGAAATGCTTTCTCACTATTTTGAGCATGGGGTGGGTATTTCCGTCGGTCAGCAGGGAGTGCCTGTAATGTATGATGCCGTCGTCCCAGAAACGGATTTAGGCCCCGTCGGTGAAATTCGCTTAGTGGCCGATTGGTCTAGCTTAAAGCCTTTGCCTTATGCCCCTGGTCATGCTCGTGTTATGGGCAATATGATACGCAATGATGTGGCTTGGGCGTTATGTCCGCGTGACTTCTTAAAGCGGATGATTACCGCCGCTAAATCTCAAGGTTTGGAAGTACAAGCAGCCTTTGAAAATGAATTTTACTTGCTGCGACCCACACCTGAAGGGATTATTCCAGGCGATCGCACCGTTTTTGCCTCGACTCAGGCAATGGATCTTAACTGTGAAGTCATTAATGCGATCGCTGATGCACTTATCTTTCAGGGCATACCTGTAGAGCAATATTATCCTGAGTCTGGCCCTGGTCAGCAGGAAATCTCTATGCGCTACACCGATGCTTTACAAGCGGCTGACTGGCAAATTGCTTTTCGAGAAACTGTCAAAGCGATCGCCAAACGCCACAACCTCACCGCTTCTTTTTTACCCAAGATTTTCCCTGATGCGGCTGGTAGTGGTTGTCACATTCATTTTAGTTTGTGGCATCATGGCAAAAATCTCTTACCAGACCCAAAAGGTATTTGTGGTCTATCTCCCACCGCATTACAATTTATGGCTGGCATTCTGCACCACTTACCAGCACTGATGGCTTTAACTACTCCCAGTGTAAATTCCTATCGTCGCCTTCGTCCTCATAGTTGGAGTGGTGCTTTTCGCTGTTGGGGATTAGATAATCGAGAAGCATCTGTGAGAGTTCCTAGTGACCCTGGTTTGGGTTGTCCCACTCACTTAGAATTAAAAACTGTGGATGCTGCCGCTAATCCTTATTTAGCCTTGGGTGCAATGATTGCTGCCGGACTAGATGGTGTGCAGCGTGGTTTGACACCACCAAATCCTGTAAATCAAGACCCTGGATATTTATCAATAGAAGAACGTCAGGCTCATGGTATCGACCAATTACCAGAGAATTTAGGACAAGCGATCGCTCATCTCCAACAAGACGATATCCTATTAACAGCGTTAAATCCACAGTTAGCCAAAGCTTTTTTAGCCGTGCGTCAAGCAGAGTGGCAAGCTATGAAAGATTGGGAATTACAGACAGAAGTAGACAAATTATTAGATAAATACTAAAAATCTCGCCATTGCCAATGGATTTAGCTACTATTCCCTTAATTGACCAACACGCTCACAACATATTACAACCAGAGGTAGCTGCTCAGTATCCTTATGCAGCAGCTTTCACTGAAAGTTATTATCCAGAAATTATTCACCACCATGCTCACCATACGTTGTTTTATCGGCGTAGTTTGCGGGATATTGCGGCGTTGTTGAACTGTGAAGCAGAAGAAACCACCATTTTAGCCAGGCGGGAAAGTTTAGGGTTAGAAGCACTCACACAGATTTATTTTCAGGCTGCTAATTTAGAGGCGATTTATTTGGATGATGGTTTACAGCCAGAAACTATCCTACCTCTGTCATGGCATGAAAGATTTATTTCTGTGCGACGAATTTTGAGATTAGAACAGTTAGCAGAACAGCTAATTTCCCAATCACCAGATTTTGCCACTTTCCTAGACAGATTTAACAGTGAAATTGATCCGCCACCATCTGGGGTAGTGGCTTTTAAAAGCATTGCTTGTTACCGGAGTGGGTTGCATATCCAACCTGTGACACCAGAAGTAGCGGCGACTCATTTTGAACAACTTAAACAATTCTCGACTCAACCTCTGCGACTCACAGATAAACCCCTGATTGATTTTTTGTTGCAACAGGCTTTATTAGTAGCAGCAAAATACCGTCTTCCTGTACAGTTACACACTGGCTACGGTGATCCCGATTTAGATTTACGGTTCGCTAATCCCTTATATCTGCGTCATTTATTAGAGTCGCCACAATATCGCCATGCACCAATAGTCTTACTACACGCTTCCTATCCTTATATGCAGGAGGCTGGTTATTTGGCTTCGGTATATCCGCAAGTCTATGTGGATTTTGGCTTGGCAATCCCTTTTTTAAGTATATCTGGAATGCGGGAAGCTATCAGACAATTATTGGAATTAACTCCTACTACCAAACTAATGTATGCTTCTGATGCTCATTCAATTCCAGAATTGTATTATTTGGGTGCAAAATGGGGTCGCCAACTGTTAAAAGAAGTGCTAGAGCAAGCAGTCATCGACTCTGATATTACCATTGCTGAAGCTGAGGCGATCGCTATAGCAATTTTACGTGAAAATGCTTTATCTCTTTATCAATCAGTGCATTAAAAAATACCAAATATTGTTATTTGATCAATCATCTGGGATTTTTGCTGATTTAACCTTTCACAATTAATTTTTTTAATCTTGCTGCTAGACAAATTGAGATCTTCACTATTTTTTATATCTTTGGGAATAGTCTATAAATCGAGACTTGAAATTTAAAATTCCAAGTACAAAATTACTGTAAATCATGAGAAATTTGAATTCATTTAGATAAGCTAGTAGATGTGTTGCCATTAATCAAACTTGTTTGATTTAAACTTGTGTCCGCTTTATCTACTAGGAATGTTAACCAAATGCAGATTCTCTCCATTTTTCGGCAATTTCACAAATATCCACTTAAGAAATTATTTTCTAAAACCGCAGCTTTAGGGGTGAGCATGGGGGTTCTCTTTTCAAATACTCATGCTTATGCGGCTGAACAGGTTATTTTAAAATATGGCAATTTTCAAAGTCCGATTTCTGTTCAGGAATTAAATCGATTTGCACTTACTGGTGAAACTACACCCACTTTGTCGGCTTATTTCCAAGCATCTCAACAAGACCCAGCCGTAGCTCGTAAAGCACTTCAAGACGGCATCAAAGCTGATCCTGCTTTGTTAAATAGCTTGCTTTCGAGTTGGACAGGCCCGATTTTAGTTTCTCAAATTGGGGAAGTAGTTCATCCTCCCGCAAAACCACTAGACCAAAATGCACTCCGAACTGCTGTGACTGCATCAATTAAGCAAGAAGGCGAAGTTACACTACTAGGAGCTATTCGTAATTATCCAGATGCTACCGTCGAACTAGAAGGAGAAAGGATTATCCCTGTCTATGAAAAACTCAATAACTTGGCAAAAATCTTCGGATTCGCAGGTTAAAAGTTAAGCGTACAATTTAAGATTCGGATAAGCAATTTATCTGTAGAGGTAAGCAGAGGATGAAAGGAGAACTTTTTTCCTCTGCATTACCAAATATAAATGCTTATCCGAATCTACCCTTGTTTTTCCCAAGGAGGATGCAAAATTTTAAATTTAAGAGTAAGCGTGTTTGAGAGGAACTAATTTCTGCGCCTCTAAACTTAATCTTGACTTTATAACTGAAGAAAGAGGTAGATAGTGTTACTCGTATGGAATCTTAAATATTAAGGGTGAAATTAATTTTACACCTTGGCAAAATCACTAAAGATTCCATGCAGAGCAATTTAGTTATGTTCCCAATCGCTGAGTTTTCCAGACAAGATACGCAAGTCAAGGAAAAAAGCGTTACTCAATACGAGCGTGCGGAACAGCAATTTTTAGAACTTTTGGCGACTGAGGATTTAGATAATAACTTAGATAAAAAATTTGCCATTATCAGAGATTTTGAAAAAGCAGTGGCAATGGCTATTGATACGGCTTATGAGCATGATAGTCAAGACAATTCAGCACATTGTTTTTTGCAACGGATACTCTACTGGATTAATCGCCTAAATCTGTTTTGGTATGATGATTTACGGCGGTATACTAACGAGCGATCGCTTTATTTATCCTCATGTCGTAATCATATTGAAGCAAGTTGGCAAAAGTGGGAACTGGCTCAAATTGATGTTACGGAATTAAAGAATTTAAATGTTAAACAAGCATTAATTGAGCGTGCTAATGCTGATTTAGAACCACTGTTATCACCAGCTAGTCGATATATCCGGGAAGAAATGTCTAAAACTGGCTACTGTCATTTGTTAGCAATTGCTTCTTTTGATGGCTTAGTTGAAGGTAGCCGTCTTTCTCGAATTTTAGGCGGTGCGGCGAATGAGGTGCAATGTACCTTAGTACGGGTACTGCTGGAAGAATACGGTAACGGCCGTTTATCACGCAAACATTCAACTTTTTTCGCCAAAATGCTCGATGAGTTCGGAATGAATACTGAACCAGAGGGATATTTCGACTTAGTACCTTGGGAAGTTTTAGCTTGTGCAAATCATAATTTTTTACTCACCGAACGGCGACGTTATTACCTCCGTTATAGTGGAGGATTGACGTATTTTGAAGTAGCTGGCCCTGCGGCTTATAAAAATTATCTTGTAGCTGCACAAAGATTAGGATTATCAGATGCAGCGATGGGTTATTGGGAACTACATATCAAAGAAGATGAACGCCACGGACGCTGGATGCTAGAGGATGTAGCCTTACCTTTAGCAGAATTATATCCCGATGATGCTTGGGAATTATTACTAGGATATGACCAAGAGAAATTAATGAGCGATCGCGCGGCTAAAGCTGTTGTAAATTCCATCCGCCAAGCAGAAAAAATTAAATATTAACTAATTTTTACTGGCAATAATAGGACTATCTTTTAGTGACAAAACACTCACTAAACTCAAGAATATTGCTTAATTTTTCCTAAAAAATGTCTTGTAAAAATTAAGCAAGAGCGTTGAAAACCAAAATCAGACAATTCATCACAGTAACTAAAAATGAGTATTACCCAAACTAAAATTGTCACTAAGAACTTCAAACAAATATTTTTCTGTCCTGAAGAATCTAATTTTTACTCAAACTGTATAGAAAAGTTTGTTTTTAGTAATTGTGATGATTCGGATTCCGTTGTGGAATTTGGCTCAGGGGATGGCAGTCCTGTAATTAATTTATTATTGAAGAATAAATTTGAGGGTGTTATACATGGATTTGAGTTAAATCCTACTGCCTGGCAAGCTGCCATATCAGCAGTCAATGAATATAATCTGCATGAGCAATATATAATCAATAATTCATGTTTATTTGAGTCTGATCAACCCCAAGCAAACTATCTGATAGCTAATCCCCCATATTTACCAGCACCAGATAATGATATTTATATGCCATTACTCTCAGGTGGAAAAGATGGGGCAGAAATTACTAATAAACTTTTAGCTTTAGACTATGAAAATGTAGTAGTTTTAGTTTCTAGCTTTTCTAATCCTATAGGTACGATTGAACAAGCATTAGCACAAGGATATAGTATTAGTGATTTCGTTATTTTACCTTTAAAGTTCGGTTACTATAGCTCAGAACCAAAGGTGAAACGACACATAGAAGAATTGCGAAGCAATAATATGGCGTTCTACTCTGGTGAATATTATGGCTTGGCAGGTATTTTATTTCAAAAGCAAGCATCTGCTATTGACTTATCCGAGGAATTAATTCAAATGCTCACAAGTTTTTCCCAAAGCCTATTTATAAAGTAAATATTCATACCAATTCGCAATTCGCAATTCGCAATTCGCAATTCGCAATGGGCTAACGCCCCGCTCCGCTAACGCAATGGACTAACGTCCCGCTACGCTCTAAGCGCAGCTATGCCGCAGGCTTTACGCAATTAAGAAAGTCAGATACCACCTGGGTTTCAAGCTTTGCATCTGTTGCTTAATTTTGGAGAATTGGTATAACGCATCATATTGGCGTGGCAAGGCTAAAATGTTGCATTGAAAAATTGTAGCTGCTGTCCTGGGTATTCTAACTGGGTACACAGTATACCAACAGAGACAGCAATGCAACTGAGTGCAGGCATCAAGAATTTCTGGAATTCGGTAGTTTTCAATCTGCTTTCGGGTTTAGTTTTATGTTTGTGTGTTTTAGCAATTAATGGCTGGAAATGGCGTAATTTATTTGATTTGCCAGATTTTGTGGGTTTGGTGATACTTGTTGCTGTCGCCATATCTCCGTTGTTGTGGTTCTTATCCCATCTCAAATCACAATTACTCCGACCACTAGTAGATCATGTGCAGTTTAACAAAGTATCACCAAAGGATTACCCCTGGTTAGATGTAGCTTCTTTGACCGAGGAAACTGCTATTCTAGAATCCTTGGGTTTTGTCCATTTGATTGACCATGATGTCCCGTTAGCTTTGGGATTTTCAAGGTGTTTTGCACATCCACAAAAGTATTGCTTTGCGGAAATCGGGCAAATTTTTCAGGTAACGGGTAGTGTGATTACACGACACTTTTCTCTATTTAGTGTTTTAGAGCGGGATTGGATATTAGCTGAAATTAATAGAGAAATTAACAATTTGGACGGTATATCTTACATTTGGCGACATCCCCAACATATTAGACGATATCATCCTCATCTAAAATTGCCTGTATTATTTCAAGAACATTTAAAATTTAGAGAGCAAATCTGCCATGATTTAAATATCTATTCATGTAGAGATGTTTCTGTAGCGTTTTTAGAAAAGATAGAACAGGACGCAGCAAAGTTTCGTCGGCAAACTATGCGCCGTAGAAATCTGCTGCTCTCGATGATAGAAACAACTTTATTTGAGATTAACCCTCAATCTGAATGGTTAGGGAATTACCCTAAAGCAGCAGCCAAAATTAAAAGGTAACTTTGTATGAACACATTATAAAGTAATAAAAGGTGTGTAAACTAAACATTAACACACCTGAAGGCAACAGCAAGATTTAACAATTATTTGACAATAATCAATCAACCAAAAATAATACAATTATCCAGGTGATTACAAAAGGTTACTTGTTCAATGAAAAACAAGTAACCACCGCAATCATACTATACGCAAAACTCAAAGGGATGATGATATTCGTAAGAAGAAATTGGGGTTATTGCAAAGCAGCTAAAGTTTTGTGTCCAATCACGCCATCGGCTCTCAAGCCTTCTTTCTTCTGGAATTTAACCACTGCTAACCGGGTATTTTTATCAAAAATACCATTGACATTGGCAGTGTAAAAGCCTTTGCGCTTGAGGAGATTTTGGGCGGTTTTAACTGCTTCTCCTCTGCTGCCGATTCTGAGGATATTAGGACGGCTAGCTACTTGATTTGCAGGATGTTTAGCATTAGCTTTAGGCTCTACTTTATGAGACTGCATAGTGGCACCGGGTTTGGTATTTTGTACCATATGGGAAACAGAATTAGTCTTGGTTGTAGGAGTAGGAGTAGCAGCGTAAGCAGGAACGGTAGCAGCAATGCTGATAACAGAAATTAAACCTAATAGTTTGCTATTCATATTTTTGGCTTCCTTTAGTGATCAAAACTTTGTGACATTAAGAAGAAGAGTTTGTGCTGACAAACTCGTGATTGATTTCACTCTTTTTGCTAAAATAGATTGAGGTGAGTTATTCAACCTTAAATATTAGAATTACACAGGATATTGACAGAGATATGGCAGGTTTATGACAAAAAGATGTCTGTTAAATTAAAAAATATTGCAGCCGGATTTTGTCGTCAGCAAACTGCATAGTCATGAAATATATCCTGACTAAGATCAACGGGTGATTTTTCAGTGGCAAAACAGGGTTGGGCAAAAGTTTGGCTATGGAGGAAAATTTTAGAGAGTCGCGATCGCCTACTCACCACATGACCAGACATCATAAAAAAACCTTGAGCGATCGCCCGGAAATTTTCACATCACGTTATCATCGGATCTTGTGGCTTTTTGTGCGTAACTCCTAGCATCTAACCTATGACCGTTTCTCACTCTGACCTCCAGCCAACAGAACCGAATCCTGCGACTGCACCCCATACCGATACGCGACAGGTAGACCGCAGTAAGCTAAGTAAGATGTATCAGCACTATGTTGAGGTGAAAGATAAGTATCCTCACGCGCTGTTGCTGTATCGGGTGGGAGATTTCTTTGAGACGTTTTTTCAAGATGCGGTGACGGTAGCTAGAGAATTAGAATTAGTCCTCACCAGTAAACATGGGGGTGAAATCGGTCGTGTGGCGATGACTGGCGTACCCCACCACGCATGGGAACGTTATACTACGCAATTGGTAGAGAAAGGCTATGCTGTGGTGATTTGTGACCAGGTAGAAGATGCTTCCGAGGCGGTGGGTTTGGTGCGTCGGGAAGTGACACGCATCCTCACCCCTGGGACATTATTAGAAGAGGGAATGCTCAAATCTAGTCGCAATAATTACTTAGCGGCTGTGGTTATTACTGGAAACCACTGGGGTTTAGCCTATGCAGATATCTCCACGGGGGAATTTCTCACCACCCAAGATAGTAATTTAGAACATCTCACCCAGGAACTGATGCGTTTGCAGCCGGCGGAAGTTTTAGTTCCCACCAACGCGCCTGACTTGGGTAGTTTGCTGCGTCCTGGAGAAACTTCGCCCTATTTGCCAGAATGTTTACCACCATCATTTTGTTATAGTCTGCGATCGCAAGTCCCCTTTTCTCAAGGTGAAGCCAGAAGTAAATTATTGCAGATATTTAAGGTGCGATCGCTCGAAGGTTTGGGTTGTGACCATCTCCCCTTGGCGGTGAGGGCGGCTGGTGGCTTATTGGAATATGTAGAAGATACCCAAAAGGAAAGCCCCATTTCCCTACAAAGACTCAGAACCTACACCATCACCGACTATTTAATTGTTGACCACCAAACCCGCCGCAACTTAGAAATTACCCAAACCGTCCGCGATGGAACTTTTCATGGTTCGCTGTTGTGGGCTTTAGATAGAACTAGCACCGCAATGGGTAGCCGGTCTTTGCGGCGGTGGTTACTCCAACCCCTACTAGATATTAAAGGTATTCGCGCCCGACAAGATACCATTCAAGAATTAGCCGAAAATACACCTCTACGTCAGGATTTACGGCAATTATTACGGCAAATTTACGATTTAGAACGCCTCACAGGTCGTACAACTTCGGGAAGTGCGAACGCCAGAGATTTAGTTGCTTTAGCTGATTCTCTCTCCCGCTTACCAGAATTAGCCCGCTTAGTTGCTGATGCGAGTTCTCCCTTCCTCAAAGCTTTGCAAAAAGTCCCGGCGATTTTAGAAGAACTAGCCCAAAATATCCACGCCCACATTGTCGAATCTCCGCCCATACATCTCAAGGAAGGCGGACTCATTCGACCAGGAGTCAATCCCCAATTAGACGAAAGGAAGGCGACAGTAGAAAAAGACCAGCAATGGATTGCTAATTTAGAAGTAGATGAAAGAGCCAGGACAGGTATACCCACCCTCAAGGTAGGATTTAATAAAACCTTTGGTTACTATATTAGTATTTCTCGCGCCAAAGCTGACCAAGTACCGAATAATTACATCCGCAAGCAAACCCTCACCAACGAAGAACGCTACATCACCCCTGAACTCAAAGAACGAGAAGCCAGAATTCTCACCGCCAGGGATGATTTAAATCAGTTGGAATATGAGGTGTTTGTCGCCTTACGGGAAGAAATAGCCAAAGAAGCCGAAGCCATCCGCAACCTTTCCCGCGCCGTTGCTGCGGCTGATGTGTTGTGTGGCTTGGCGGAATTAGCGGTACAGCAAGGTTACTGTCGTCCCCAAATGATTCCCAGCAGGGAAATCGCAATTATTGATGGTCGCCATCCCGTAGTTGAACAGTCCTTACCTGCGGGTTTCTTCGTCCCCAACTCCACACAATTAGGAAGTAGTGCAGAAAATCACACCCCACTTCCCGACCTCGTGATTTTAACAGGGCCTAACGCCAGTGGGAAAAGTTGCTATCTGCGTCAAGTGGGACTCATTCAACTCATGGCGCAAATTGGGAGTTTTGTCCCAGCTAAGTCAGCGAAATTGGGAGTATGCGATCGCATTTTCACCCGTGTCGGTGCAGTTGATGATCTAGCTACGGGTCAATCTACCTTCATGGTAGAAATGAATGAAACCGCCAATATTCTCAACCACGCTACAGCAAAATCTCTAGTTTTACTAGATGAAATTGGGCGGGGAACAGCTACATTTGACGGACTTTCTATTGCTTGGGCGGTAGCCGAATATTTAGCGACAGAAATCAAAGCTAGAACAATTTTTGCAACTCACTATCATGAATTAAATGAATTAGCCGGAATGTTACCTAATGTTGCTAACTATCAAGTTACCGTGAAAGAATTACCCGACCAAATTATTTTCCTACACCAAGTTCAACCAGGAGGTGCTGATAAATCTTACGGAATTGAAGCCGGAAGATTGGCGGGTTTACCTGCTGTAGTAATTAAACGAGCAAAACAAGTTATGGGACAAATAGAGAAACACAGTAAGATTGCCCTTGGGTTAAAGAATTTGGAATAGACTTCTTGCATAAATACTTTGGTGTTGCTAACAATACTATTTAAAAGCTCACGCAAAGGCGCAAAGACGCAAAGAAGAACGCAAAAAGATTACTCTTGAATTTATGTATTCGGAGTGTTCAATTATTCGTGCAAGAGGTCTAATGATTTTGGTGCAATTTCCTTACGGAGGTGAGTCGGAAAAGTTAAGGGATTCCCTGAACTAAAACAACTTCCCCTAGCAATCTTTGCTTGATGTTACAAGGGTTTGAGGTTTGTACATCTGCAAATTGCTTAGGGGAATATGGCTTGGTTACTCTGGATTTATCAAGAATAGTTTGCGGGAGTTAAGCAACACCTCTGTTATAGTTTCCAGAAACTTTAACACTGATATTTTGCTGATATTCCTTAACTGTCTTGCTTCTTGATATGCAAACTATCACCAGAGGCTAATATGTGCCACGTTTTATACTTAATATCCGACAAACCGCTACCAACAATCAAGCAAGATCAACAATATCCTCACCTCACTATTGAAGTTATTCCAGAATACACAAGCCCACCACAAAATATTCGTAAACTTATCCCGCAAGCACAATACATATATGGTGTTTATCCTAATGATTTATGTGGTTGTTATTTTCAATATGAAAGCAGCGTTGAAAGAGAAGAAGAGTTAAATGACTACATTGATTCTTTAAAATACGATGTAAATCTGAGTAAATGGTTTAATCAAGAGTATCCTAGTATTGATGTTTATAAGCAAAAACAACGTCTGTTTTGGCAAGAATGCCATGATGCAGTGATTTCTTTCGGTCACTATCTCCGCGACCATATTCATCTTGCTCATCTGATGTTGTACATGACTTGGTGCGGTGATGAAGGAGAACCTATTGTAGAACAAGAACAAATAACTCCCGCATTTTTTGGTGGAGAAAGTTGTTATCCTTGGAGCGATGATACTCTTTATACTATATGTGCTGAGGATAATTAATACTAGCAAACATGATATAATCTCATATATAAAATGCAATTCGGTTATTCATTTAATGGAAATAAAATGATTTTTTACTTCCTATTAAATAACCTGATTATCTTTTGAGTTTAATTTAACTACTCATGTTTGAACAACAACCAGAAAACTTACGCCAGAAAGTACAAGATTTAGCATCTGAAGCTATTAATAAATCAGAACCAACAGCATGGTTTGAAGTTTTATATGCTTCAGCTAATGGTGACACAGCACAAATTCCCTGGGCAAAATTAACACCCCATCCCTACCTGCAAGATTGGTTAGAAAATCATGAAATCTCTACTCAAGGTAAAAAAGCCTTGGTAATTGGTTGTGGTTTAGGAGATGATGCGGAAGCTTTAGCAAAATTAGAATTTGCAGTCACAGCTTTTGATATTTCTCCCACAGCCATTGCTTGGTGTCAAAAGCGATTTCCTGATTCTTCAGTTAACTATCAAGTAGCTGATTTGTTGGCAATTCCTCAGCAATGGAATCAGGCTTTTGATTTTGTTTTTGAATGTCGTAATATCCAAGCTTTACCTTTGAGTGTAAGAACTTCCGTTATCTCCTCTGTTGCTTCTGTGCTTTCCCCTGGCGGAACTTTATTAGTAATTACCCGTGTGCGGGATACAGAAGCCGAACCTTCAGGCCCTCCTTGGCCATTATCTGCTGCTGAACTCGCACAGTTAGAAAATTTAGGACTACAAAAAATAGAGGAGATGCTATTTTTAGAATCTCAAGAAACTGAAGTTCAACAAATGCGGATTGTGTATCAAAGAAATGGGAAATAAGCTATATATTTTCAGGGTGATACTGCTATCTGGTCAAACAAAAAATGATAAAATTTATCGTAAATCAGAGGGTTTAAGACCCCTACGTCTATACGTAGCATATTTTCAGTGGGGGTTGAAATCCCCGACTGAAAATGTCTTTAATTTTGAATTTTGTTAGCGCAGCGTTAGCGAGTCCGCGAGCGTCATTTTGAATTTTGAATTGTTAAGTCTAGAGTGGTAAAAATAGAAGTTTATGACCACAACAGTCAAGAAACTCAACCTGGAAGAGTATCTTGCTTATGATGACGGCACAGATACCAAGTATGAACTTGTGGATGGAGAGTTGGTTGCAATGCCACCAGAAAGTGATAGAAATAACTTAATTTCTCTCTATCTACTCTCACAGTTTTTCAAGTTTGTCCCTATTCAATTAATTCGCCATAAAGATACAGAACTGGTGGTGACAGGTAATCGAACTCGCGTGCGACTACCCGACTTGATGATATTGACACAGGAATTATTTGAGGCGATCGCTCTCAAACGCGCTACAATCACTCCAGATATGCCATCTCCTGCAATGGTGGTTGAAGTTGTCTCTCCTGGAAAGGAAAATGAGGATAGAGACTATCGTTATAAGCGTTCAGAGTATGCTGCACGAGGTATCCCTGAATACTGCATTGTTGATGCGAATCAAGCCAAAATTACCCTACTAACTTTAGTAGATGGATTTTACGAAGAAACAATATTTCAGGGAACAGATATGATTAAATCAGCAACTTTTCCCCAGCTAAATTTGACAGCATCCCAAGTATTAACAGCTGGACAAGTTTAGGGACTTCCAACTAAAAAAATATACTATCACGTTGATGGCAAGGGGGCAGGGGGCAGGGAGCAGGGGGAAAGACAGTTGTTTTGGAGAAAATAAATTGGATAGTTTATTTTCTGGAAGTCCCTTAATATAAATCCAAAATCCAAAATCTAAAATTGTATTACCTACTTCTATCCCGTTCAATATCATCGATGACTTTTTGTAAATACCATTCTTCTGTCATCCCTGGATAATAATCTTTTTTCTGTTCAATTAATCTTTGGGCGATTTCCCAATATCCCCCAACTAGGCGCAAAAGTCGTTGACGTAAGATATTAAATTTTTGCTGCTTGGCTTCAGGAACAGATTTTTGAATTTGTTTGAGGCTGTCTAAAACTTGCTGATAATTTTCCCAGTCTTCTTGTTCACAAAAAATACTGGCAGCTTTTTGATAATCTGCAACAGCATTTTGCATTTCTTCTAAAAAAGTATAGGTCATGCCACGATTGTAGTAAGCTGAGGCATCATTGGGGTTGATTTTTAAGGCGTTTCCATAGTCAGCAATTGCGCCGAGATAATTACCCATTGCGCGATAGGTGTTACCTCTGGCAACATAATTTAAAGTATCTTGGGGTTGGATTTGAATGGCTTGATTAAAATCCGCGATCGCACCTTGATGATCTCCTAATAGAGAACGGGCTTTACCTCGGTTACGATAGACGATAGCATCTTGAAAGTTTAATTGTAAGGCTTGATTAAAATCTGCGATCGCTTCTCGATAATTCCCCATTTTGCACCGCACCACACCCCGACAGCAATAAGCCTGTGCATCTTGGGAATCAGCCTGTAATATCCAATTTAAATCGGCAATGGCTTGTTTTGTGTCGCCCTTTTCGGCTTTTTGCAGTAACTGACTAAAATAGTCACTCACAGATGTAATTGGTACAGTCTTTGCAACTACTGGCTGTGTAACTTGTTGTTGTTTGGGTTGTAACTGCTTAATTCGTTCTAAGCACAGACGGCAATTTTCTGCATCTTTTTGTTGTAAATATAAATCAGCAGCTTTTTTTAAACTAGCGATCGCATCTTGAATATACCCTTGTTTGCGGCGCACTATTCCCCGTAGATCATGGGCTGCTGCATAATTAAAATTAATAGAAATCGCCTTGTCTACATCTTCTAACGCCCCTGGTAAATTTTTCAGGGCTAATCTAGCTAAAGCACGACTATAATATGCTTCTACACTTTCAGGATTTATCTTGAGGGCTTCGGTATAATCAGCCACAGCCTGAAGAACAGATCCTGAATCATAATATGCTAGCCCCCGTTTTAAATAAGCTTCGGCATCATAGGGAGTTAGTTGTATTGCCCTGCTAAATTCCTCAATTGCACCAGTGTAATCTTTTTGTCTGGCTTTTTCTAGTCCCTGATTGTAAAAGTCGTTATTCATCACCGTTTTTACCCAACTTAGCTAGTTATTAGCCTTATATCTTAAATATTCACTGTGAATTATCACTATTCCTAATCGTTTAAAGAATTCAACTATGAAAATTAGAACTATCACTACAGGTATATCACTGGATTTGCCACAGGAAACAGACAAAATCAAAATAGCGGCTGATTTTAACCAAAAAGCACAGGCAATTTTTGCACAACAAGGTTACGAAGTGCAAACAACTAGAATTACTACTAACCCTTGGGAAGAATATCTCTCTATTTTATCGCCAACTGAAATTATTAATCGAATTCAAAATTTAGAAGCATTTTGCCAAAGCTTAAATATCAGTTTCTTTAATATTGGTTATGCTAGCACTGCTGAAACGATAGAGTTAATTCCTGAAATTAATAAAAATACATCAATAGTTTACTGTTCAAGTAAAATTGGCAATCAATTTGAAAACGCCAGAGAATCAGCCAAAGCTATTAAGCGTATCTCTCAAGAAACTGAAAATGGTTATGGAAATTTTCGCTTTTGTGTGGGTGCAAATTGTCAGCCAGGAATCCCATTTTTTCCCACATCGTATCATGTGGGTGAAACATCTTTCGCCATTGGTTTAGAGTTAGCTGATTTTGTTATGCAAGTATTTTCTGAAGCTAATAATATCCCAGAAGCTGAAAGTAAATTGCAAATAATTTTAGGAGAAGAAGTTAAAAAAGTAGAAGCGATCGCCAAACAAATATCTACTCAATTGCAAATAAATTATCATGGTATAGATACTTCTCTCGCAGCATCTTTAGATAAACAAAATAGTATCGCTTTTGCCTATGAACAGTTATTAAATGGTAAATTTGGTAATCCTGGAACTCTCGCCATTTCTGGAATGCTAACACGAGTTTTAAAAAGTATCCCCGTCAAAACCTGTGGTTATTCTGGCTTAATGCTACCAGTTTGTGAAGATATCGGTTTAGCGACTAGAGCTAATGAGCAAACTTATGATATTACCCATTTATTATTGTATTCATCTGTATGCGGCTGTGGTTTGGATACTGTGCCGATTCCTGGCGATATTTCCATAGGTAAAATTACAGCCATATTAATAGATATGACAACCTTAGCTTTTAAACTCAATAAACCACTCTCCGCCAGATTATTTCCCATCCCCAATAAAAAAGCAGGGGAAATGACTAATTTCAATTCCCCCTATCTTGTAGATTGTCAGATATTTGAGTGCTGAGTTGGGAGTGCTGAGTGCTGAGTTGTGAGTGCTGAGTGCTGAGTGTGGTAATTAATTCTCTTTATACCAATTTTATGTGAAGTTACACATATTCAGATCCCCCTAAGTCCCCCTTAAAAAGGGGGACTTTGATTTTATTTCTTGTTCCCCCTTTTTTAAGGGGGGCTAGGGGGGATCGAATTATATGCAGCTTCATAAATAATTGGTATTACACCCCTACACCCTTAATCAATCAATAAACTTGGAGAAGTCAGCACAAATACATCCCTAATTCCTTGGGCTGCGGTTTGTGGTTTAATTGGTGTAGTAAAGTGGAAAAATTCGTGGTCGTTGACTAATAGTAATTCCCCTGGATGGAGAACTTTGCTAAATACTGGCTTTTCTTTTTTGGCAGTATATAAATGTGTTTCACCACCTTGGATATTGTCTCTATATACAGAGAATATCCCAATAAAATCAGTACCATCTTGGTGAATACCTTCCGGTGCAGGATTGCCAAAATTATCAGGAGAACAAATTGTTCGGATTTGATGTACACCAATTTCTGCTTCGGGATGCAGTTTACATGAATCACTAAATGCCAAGATTAACTTTGTGAAACTCTCTAGTTCAATCATGCCATCTTCTAATTCAGCAAACTCTCTTTTAACATCCCCTACCAATGGATTATATTCTCTACTTTGAAAAAGATATCCATGCGGTAGTTTAATTAATTTATCTCCTGCAACTGTAAAGCGTGATAATCTTCTTAAACGATATTTGCCTTTAATATAAGGATCTACAGGCAAATTATTAAAAAAAGGTTGAAAATCTTCTACATTAATTGAATTTACCTTTCTTAAGGTAAACAGAAAGGCATATTCTATTTCCGTGATTCCCCCGACTGTTTGCATAGGAATTTTGTCCTTGCAGTTGTGTTTCTCCCCTTTTTTCTTTGAGGGAGGTTTATACCACCGAGTATATGCTGCTTTTTATTAAGTTGTCGTTAAAATGACTACAAAAATTGACAAATTGTGATAAAGCCTTGATACAAATTTTGTGCAATGATTGATCAAAAAAGTCAGAGTGCAGAGTTAAGTGTATATTGAGGATTCATTGACTGATGCAGTATCTATTCATCAAGAATTTATCCTCGAAAACATGACTGATTGGCTCTACCGTTATCCACCTTTACAGCCTGGTATTCTGCTCAAACGCTACAAACGCTTTTTTGCTGATGTACAACTAGCGTCTGGGGAAGTAGTGACAGCACACTGTCCTAATACTGGCCCCATGACTGGAGTTTCAACTATCGGTAGTGCAGTACAACTTTCTCAAAGTGATAACCCTAACCGTAAACTGGCTTATACCTTAGAACTAATTCAAGTACACGATAACCAGCCGACATGGGTAGGGGTGAATACAGCTTTGCCAAATCGGATAGTGAAGTTAGCTTTGTCAAAGCACTTATTTCCAGAATTAGGTGATTATAGTCAAATTAAAGGAGAGGTAGTTTACGGTGTAGATAAAAAAAGTCGCATAGATTTCTTATTGACGGGAAATGATACAGAACGTCCTATTTACTTGGAAGTAAAAAATACAACTTGGTGTACAGGCACTTTAGCATTATTCCCCGACACAGAAACCACCAGAGGACAGAAGCATTTACGGGAATTAATGGCGTTATTACCTAATATGCGAGCAGTAATGCTGTATTTTATTAATCGTGGTGATTGTACTGAGTTTGCCCCTGGGGATAGTGCTGATCCAGTATATGGTAAGTTATTGCGAGATGCGATCGCTCTTGGTGTGGAAGTATTACCCTGTCGCTTCGATATTTCCCCCGAAGGTATTCGTTATTTAGGTTTAGCGAGGATGAAGTTGGGGACTGGGGATTAGGGATTGGGGACTGGGGAATTAATCATATTTTACCTTTTACCTTTTTACTTTTGCCTTTAAGAAATTACTACTAAAGGTGCAATATACTGCTCAAAGGTGGGACTTTGGGGATCTGTATCTACTGTTAACAGACTCTCTGCACCGTCTACTACTAAACGGACTAGATAGGTTCCTGGGGGACAGTCGTTAACTATGAAGGTGACGGAGTGGGAAATGTTTTGGCGATTTTTGGTTTTTTCATAGGAGTATCCCGCAAATTGTGATGGTGATAGTTCTGTTAAAACTAACGTCAGTTGCTGTGTTGACTCGATGCTGACATTCACACGCACAGTAATCTCAGCCGATCGCGGATCATTTCCTCTACCCTTTAAATTAGATACTGTGATTTCTTCAATGGTGGGACGTAACAATATCGGGACTATATTCGAGTTTACCCGTTGCTGGGGATGAATGACTTGTAAACTCTGCATTCCTGCACGTAATGATTCTACGGGGATGGAGGCTAATTCTAGGGTAATTTCTTGATTCGTCACTTTTTGGGGTGTGGCTGTGACATTCCCGATGCGGACTTGGGTAATATCTGCACTTAGTTTATCCCCTTTAATTAATAAGGTGCTGGAAGCCAAAATCAATGGATTTGTAGCTAGTTGTGTTTGCCAAATTTTTGAGAGTTCTTCTTTGACTTTGATTTGAGCGATCGCTGGTTGGTATGGTGTAACATGACGCTGAAGATTGCGTACAGGTAAGGGTTTTTTCGGTATATCTCCAGCATCAATTAACACGATACTAGTTTTATAAGCAATAGATAAACTGTAGGGAGTCTGAAAAAATACTGACCAAATTTTGGAGATTTCTTCCACATTCAAATCAACAGGACTAATAGAAATTGTCTCAACTTGTTCAGCTAGGTCAGAATCAGCCAAAAATGCCAAGGTAGAATCTGTGACAGTCTCCCGAATCGATTCTGTCGTGATATTAGATTTACTATTAAAAGTACGGATAATGCTACCCATCAGCCGTTGTGGTTCTAACTCCACATCGTTACCGTAGCAAGTGAGTAAGTAGTAGAGATCCAAACCTGTTTGCGATCGCTTAATATATTTCTCTTCTGAATGGCGTTGTCTTAAATCTGCACTCCGCCAAGCCGGATTCATTAAAATATCGTACAGATAAATATTTACACCAGCTTCCGGCGAACCACTACCGAGGCGATCGGGTCTAACAGTCGTTACCCTCGCCCCATCTACATCTATTTGGACACTCGCCTGCAAGGTTCTTTGTAGAGTTGCAGTTATCGTTGCAATAGCTAAATAATTACTCATTAGTTATTAGTCAATAGTCAATAGTCATTAGTCATTAGTCATTACTCATTAGTCATTAGTCATTAGTCATTAGTCATTACTTATTACTCATTACTCATTACTCATTACTTATTACTCATCACTCATTACTCATTACTTATTACTCATTACTCATTAATCCATAGTCATTAGTTATTAGTTATTAGCCTATAGTCTATATTTCTTGTTATTTCTCCTTATCTTCATTTTTACTATTGACTGTTGATTATATATAATTACTAGTGATTAGCCTATGGTCTATATTTCTCGTTATTTCTCCTTATCTTCATTCTTACCATTGACTAATGACTAATGACTAATGACTAATGACTAATGACTAATGACTATTGACCATTGACCATTGACTAATGACACACTAAACCTAACTTTAAAGCTTTGACAATTGCTTGAGTGCGACTTGTCACACTTAACTTATCAAAGATGGCTGTTAAGTGAGCTTTAACTGTGGCAACTGTAATATAAAGATGAGCAGCAATTTGTTCGTTAGATGCTCCTTGTACTAGCCAATTAAGTACCTCTTGTTCTCTTTCTGTTAAGTGAACACCAGTATTAGCAACTAAGGATTGTCCAGTATAGTAATGAAATAGACGGAAAAAAGCTGTTGCTACTTCTGGCGGCAGATAGACTTTATTCTCAACAACAGTATTAATCGCTTCACATAATTGGGTGGCTAATTTATCTTTAAAAACGTAACCCCAAGCACCAGCTTGCATGGCTTTAAATACCCATTCATCTTGTTGATGTGCTGATAATATTAAAACTTTGCCGTTATAAGATATTTGTCCTAACCGAATTAAAGCGGTAATCCCATCTTCTGGAGGTAATTCTAAATCTAATAAAATTAAAGCGGGGTGTTGTTCGTTAGTTAATTTAACAGCTTGTTCTACAGAAGCTGCTTCGCCAACTATATCAAAATCTAAATAACTACTGTTGTTATAAAAGTTTAATAGAGTGCGGATGCCTTGCCGAAAATGTGGTTCATCATCAACAAGCAAAATTGAAATAGGTTCTTTTTTTGTGTTCATGATTATGCTGGGAATGGGGAATGGGGAATGGGGATTGGGGACTTGGTATTGGGGAATGGGGAATGGGGAATAGGGAATAGGGAATAGGGAATGGAAAATAAAAGATAAGAGAGATTTTATTTCAATGCTCTATGCCACATAGCCAATGCCCAATGCCCAATGCACCATTCTCTATCTTGGTAATGTAAAGGAGAATTGCGCGCCGCCTTCGGGGAGGTTTTCTGCCCAGAGGTTGCCTTTGTGATCGTGGATAATTTTTTGGGCGATCGCCAGTCCTAAGCCTGTACCACCAACTCTGCGAGAATAATAGGGTTTAAAAATTAATTTCAAGTCTGTTTCGGAAATTCCTGAACCGCGATCGCAAATTTCTATTAATATTTCTTGAGCATAAATATGCCAATTACAGGTTACTGTCCCATTACATGGACTAAAATAAATGGCATTGCTCAATAAGTTATCAAATACCTGTTTGATTTGCCAGCAATCAACATTAATATTTACAGGTTTTTCGGGATACAATACGGTAATATTTTTTTCTTTTAACCCAGGTTCTAAGGTTTTAATACATTCAGCAATAATTGTTTGTAAATTTTGTAATTGAATATGTAGTTTAGCTCGTTGACCGAAATATAGTAAATCTGTGAGTTTGTTACTCAATTCATCAACTGTTTGTCGAATTAATGCAGCTTGTTCTTGTAAAGAACTATCCGGTAAGGCTAACCGCAGGTTTTCAGCGTAAAGATTAATTAATGCTAAAGGATTTCGCAGTTGATGTTCAATTTTGCCACAGGCTTGAGACAAAGTATTAATTTGCGCGAGATGCTCTGAACGCTCCCGATACATAATTAAATATTGACTCAAAATTTGAGCTTGATTGTAAAAGTGTTGCTGCTGCTGGTCTGTGAGTGTTTCTTCTGTACAGATTAAGATATATTCGGCGGCGATCGCTTTTTGTTCTCCTATACAACAAATATAAACTTTGTATTCATTGACTAAATTAAGTTGAGTTACTTGAAGAAAAGATAAATCATTTAATAACCATTTTTCTTGTTGTAAATATGATATAGTCATGGGCTGCCTAGACGCAGTTATGGGTACAGGATAGGCGACAGATTCGCGTTTACCTGTATCTATGCTGTGATATAGAGTCCATACAATGACAGATGGGAGTAGATTCGCCAACTGTTCCATCATCAGATGACAAATTTTACTAATCTCCACTTGCGATTTATTTGCTAGATTCTGTATGGACGAAGGTAGAGGTATCGGAGCAGTGAAATTTTGGGTGGCAACCTTCATCATTAATCCCCCGTATACTTGAATAGCAAACAGCATTGCAGATTTTACCCCCATGCAGATATTCTCTGCCTGTAGTAGAAATCAAGCTGCTGACTGTATAACTACGGACAGAATTAGCTTACTGCACAGGTATGAAATTTATGCAATTTAAAACAATTATTTAGAATCTCGACCAAAGTCTAATAACTTCTAACGGCTTGGATCTCTAAGCTATAAACATTTAGTCCCAGAACTGTAAATCCAATTTAAAGCCTCTGGCAAAGGTTTATTTTGTGCTGTCGGCACTTAAATTTCCCTATTTGCAAACCACAAAGTCATAACTTTGTCCCGATTGCATAAACAACTCTGGTCAGTATACCCCCTGTACCACACATTATTTTTTGGTGGCATCAAATACATCAAATCAAGTGACTGGTAGTATTTGGGGTCATGTTCATAAAACCCTGCTGTTGTGTCTTATGATTCCAGCTGCTACCCAGACTTTAGCAGAAATTTTAGCTGGTGGCATTTCTCTGCTTTCTACGGAGCAAATTGATTTTAACCACCCTGCTATGAGCCAAAATGTAAACCCTAGATTGAATTTGTATTGTTACAACATTCAGGAAAATGTTTACATAGAGCAACCAACTAAAGAAGAAATAAAACCTCTACCGCCGCCTCGGTGGTTTGATGTGTCTTTCTTATTGAGTGCGTGGGACTGTACCAGTTTGGGGGAACAACGTTTGTTGTCAGAGGCTTTGAGATTACTGTTACATCACCACTGTTTACCAGAGGATCTACTTGCGCCGGCGTTACGCGGTCACGGTGAATTATCTATGACCGTTTGCACCATTAATCCCATTGATGCTGCAACTTTGTGGAGTGCTTTAGGTGTACCTTTACGTCCAGCTTTGTATGTGACGTTGACTATTCCTTTGAATCTGCAAAGCGATCCTTTGATTCATCATTCCGATGAGGAAGTATTGCTCAAAAATGCTTGAGTAATCAGCTAGAGAGGACTAAAACCAATTCAAAATTCAATATTCACAAAGTTTTCGATGTGTTCTTGAATTTTTCAGAATTGGGCTAAGAACAGTTATTCGTTCAACACAGGAAAATGATCCAATGCCTAGATTAGATTATTTCGCTCCTGGGGTCTACGTCGAAGAAGTAGACCGAGGTAGTCGTCCAATTGAGGGCGTGAGTACAAATATTGCCGGATTCATTGGCTTTACTGAAGATATACGCGGTGATGCCGAATTGTTCAAACCAATGTTGGTGACATCGTGGAACGAGTATTTAGAATACTTTGCTAAACAAGGTTCCGACGGTTATACAGATTTTGATGCCTATTTACCTTTTGCTGTCAATGGTTGGTTCTTAAACGGTGGTGGACGGTGTTGGGTAGTTAGTATCGGGACAAAATTACCTGGTTCACCAGCACCATCAGTTGATGAAACAGCTCTCAAGATTCGTACAACAGGAAATCGTCCTTCTTTACAGTTCGCACTCAAACCCGCCGAGGGTGATGATGCTGATGATGATGGCGGTAGATTCAATATCACCATTACCGAAAGTGAACCACTGCCACCAGCCGACCCAGCCGCCGAACCACCTCTAAATACAGGTGAATTCTTTAAAGTCACCATTAGCCGTAATGGGGAAATTCTAGAGGAGTATGACAACCTCTCGATGAATCCAGAAGTAGCAGCAGAGGCAGGTACTTATGTAGTGACGGCTTTAGAAACATCAGAGTTTGTCAACGCCGTAGACTTACAAACACCAGGACAACCTCTGTCTCGTCGTCCAGCCAATGGTAACTACGAAGTCAGTCCCCCCCCTGTAGTCTCCACACCAGACCGCTTCCCTCGTGATGTCCAAGGTGTGAGAGACGATCGCACCGGTATGCAAGGTATCTTTGAAATTGACGAAGTAACCATGATTGCTTGTCCTGACTTGATGCGCGTTTATCAAAACGGCATCTTGGACTTGGATCAAGTGCATGGAATTATGGAGACAATGGTCAGCCTGTGCGAAAACACTGCGCCTAACCGGATGGTAGTGTTAGACCCACCCCCCTGCAAAGGAGGTGGTGATCCTGTGCCTCCCACCCAAGTCAAACCCCAGCATATTGCTCAGTGGTTGAGTGCATTTAACAGGCGATCGCAATTTGCCGCCCTCTACTATCCTTGGATTAAAGTCCCCAACCCCCGCAACGGTGGTAGACCCATCCTCGTTCCTCCCGCCGGTCATATGCTAGGGGTCTGGTGTCGCACCGATGAAACACGCGGCGTGTATAAAGCACCAGCCAATGACACACCCAGAGGTGTGATCGGTTTAGCCTATGAAACCAACCTCCGCGAACAAGAATTACTCAACCCCTTGGGTATCAACTGTATCCGCACCTTCCCCAACCGAGGTATCAGAATTTGGGGTGCGCGTACCTTGGTCGAACCAGACAACGTGCAATGGCGTTATATCAGCGTCCGCCGCTTGATGAGCTACATTGAGAAGTCCGTAGAATTGGGTACACAGTGGGTAGTATTTGAACCAAACGACCAAGACCTATGGGCGCGTGTCACCCGTACCGTCAGCAACTTCCTAGAAAGACTCTGGCGCGAAGGTGCTTTATTTGGTGCGACAGCCGCAGAAGCTTTCTATGTCAAATGTGACTCTAGCATCAACACTCACGAAACCATGATGTTAGGACGTTTGTACATTGAAGTTGGTGTCTGTCCTGTACGTCCGGCGGAGTTTGTCATCTTCCGCTTTAGTCAGTGGTCTCCTAACCAGTAATACCAATTCAAAATTCAAAATTCAAAATTCAAAATTAAGACAAATATATTGTTTCTAAGTTTGAATATATTACTGGATTTTGAAGAATTGATAATTTGTAGGGTGTGTTATGCCATAGGCTAACGCACCCCACCAAATACGAGGAAGAACCCAAAATAAACACAAATACTGTTGCTAATTTAATGGAGTTGTCAATATGCCTGAATTAAAACCAATTGCCGCCAGTAATTTTTACTTTGAAATTGATAGCATGACCGACATGGCTTTTACTAAAGTTGGTGGTGTCAAATTTGAAGCTAAAGTCAAAGGTCAAGATAAACCTTTAATGTCTACTAAAGGCGGCAAGACTATTCGACAAATCAACTCTGCTGGTTTTGAAGGGCTATTCACAATCGAAGTCACAACCCTGATGAGTGGTGATAGTGATAGCACCAGCAAAAAAATGTATGAGTGGTTTAAAAAGTGTATGCCCAAAGCTGAAAAAGGTGAAGGCAAATGGCTAGACAGCAAAAAAACAGGCTCTATTACCGCCTACGATACTGATGGCAATGAGGTATTACGTTGGGAATTAAAAGAAGCTTGGCCTTCTGAATATAAAATTGGAGATTTAGATGTCAATGGCAATGACTATATTGAAGAAACCTATACATTAACCTGTGAAAATATCAACAGGACTAAATAAAATTAACTGCTGCAATTGCACCGATTTATATCATCTAATCTGGAGTCGTTTGGGAGGATTAATTTATGCCAGAGTTTATTTCTAATGCTAAGTTCTACTGGGAAGCTGATGGACTCACTGAAATTTTGATTCAAAAGATTAGTGGGATGCAAATGAAAATGACGGTAGCAGGCGGAGATGCGCCTATTGGTGTCACCAAAGATGGTAAAACTCAAACGCAAGCTACAATTGGGGGCGTAGAATGTTCAGAAATTACTCTTGAATGTGTCGCCACTGCTGACTCTAAGCAACTGCTTGATTGGTATAACAAATGCCATGCTGAGGCTCTTTCTGGTGGTAAAGCCGAAGGTCGTACTAATCGTAAATTAGGAAAGCTTTCTATTTATGATGGTGCGGAAGAAAAAGTACAGTATGAATTTACAGATGTCTTTCCCACTAGCTATGCAACCAGTGATTTTACCGCCGGTTCTGGTGATTTACTGACAGAAACAGTGACGATAGGCTTTACCTATTTTGAACGCAAAAAGTAAATATAAGTTCGTAGTAAGGACTTTAGTCCTTTCTTCTTTGGGGACTAACATCCTTACTACAAACACATAAGAGGTAATTAATCATGGCAGAATTTCCTGAAATTCTTACTAATAGTCGCTTTTATTTAGAATTAAAACTGACTGGCAGTCAAGAACCAATTGATGGTTACTTTATGGAATGTCAAGGTTTTAAAACTACTCAGGAAGTCATAGAAATATCAGAAGTAACACCTCTTACCTGGGGTAAAACAGGTGCTGCTAATGGGCGGATTGTGCGTAGTAAAATCCCTGGAAATATCACTTATTCTAATATAGTTTTACGCCGTGGGTTAACTATTTCTATGACTATGTGGAATTGGTTAGCAGCTATTAAAGAAGGTAAATGGGGTGATGAAAGGCGTGATGGTTCTTTAGTTATTTATAATCAAGCAGCAGAAGAAAAATTTAGATTAGAATTTAAAAATGCCTGGCCTACTAGTTATACAATTTCTGATGTCAAGGCTGAAGGTAGTGAACATGAAATTGAAGAAATAGAAATGGTTGTTGAAGAACTCAAACGGGTGAAAGTAACTTAATAATTTTGCTTGTTTAGTGTCAAAATACAGAATTTTGTACAGATAAATTATAAAATAAATGTTAATTTCCGCGATCAATAGGATTTCACTTCCAGATAACAAGATAATATAGGTGGTTAATATCCTGTTATTAGTGTTTGTAGGGTGTGTTGGGCGTAAGCCGTAACGCATCAAAAGCCTTGGTGCTAGTTGCTGTACTCTCGCTGCTAACACAACGGCAATATTGCATGAGGAAAATCCACACTGCGATATTGTCTCCCCTACGTATCTGTTCAACAATCAAGTAGGAATCCTATATATATCGTGCTATTAGTTAATAAAGCATGAGACTTACTGATGTTACAAACTGAGTTTGAATTTACTTTACCGAAAGGCTATCTGGATGAAGATGGAAATTTACATCGCACAGGAGTAATGCGTTTATCTAGAGCAATTGATGAAATTGTGCCATTGCGTGATCCGCGTGTGAAAACCAATCCTGCTTATGCAACTGTGATTATTTTATCTCGTGTGATTATTCGCTTAGGTGCATTAGATGAAGTGACACCTGCTGTAGTAGAAAATTTTTTTGCCTGCGATTTGAGTTATTTACAACAATTTTATCGTCAAATTAATGAATTAAAAGAGGAATAATGCCAATTTTGGATTTTGGATTTTGGATTTTGGATTAAAAGCCTAGATTATTAGACTATTCCAGAATCTTGAAACAATACCACCTATCCTAATTTTATATAAAATGGTGGTCAGAGAATAGAGATTTAAAATTATGATTTTTTTCTAATATTTGATTATATATATATGAATAATGAAGAGATTTTTTGTACAGAATTTGAATTTATTTTACCTAGAGGTTTGTTGGATACAGAGGGTAATTTACATCGTCATGGTGTGATGCGTCTGACGACTGCTAAAGATGAAATTATGGTGCAGAGAAACCGCGATGCTCAAGAAAATTCTAGTTATGCTGTGATTGTCATGTTATCTAGAGTCATCACTAAATTAGGCAGTTTGACGGAAATAACTCCCGATTTATTAGAGAATCTTTTTTCTAAAGACTTGGCTTATTTAAGAGAGTTTTATAATCGCATTAATCAACAAGGTGATGTTTATATTCCTGTGCAGTGTCCCCAGTGTCAGAGTCAGTTTCAAGTGGAGTTAGCCTTAGCGGGGGAATAGTTGGCTACCCCTCAGAACTGCTAGATGAGGAGGTAGCCTGTATTGCGTATCATTTTCACTGGAGTTTAGCAGATATTATCAGTTTAGAACATCGCGATCGCCGTCGTTGGGTAGGAGAAATCGGTAAAATCAAAGCGGATGATTGATGAGGAGGCAAGGGGGCAGGGGGCAGGAGAGAAAAAGACAATGCCCAATGCCCCATGCCCAATATCACGTTTTCCCACTACCCAATAGATACAACAACGCCATTCGCACAGCCACGCCGCTTGTCACCTGGGACTGAATCAAGCTAAATTCTGGATCATCCATCAAGTCAGAACTGATTTCTACACCGCGATTGACTGGCCCTGGATGCAATACTTTGACATGAGGTTGACATAGCTGCAATTTAGCGCGCGTAATTCCAAATAACTGATGATATTCTCGCAAACTTGGCAGTAAATGGGCTGTCATCCGTTCTTTTTGTAAACGCAACGTCATGACAAAATCTGCATTTGCTAAAGCTGGTTCTAATTGCCAATGAATAAATAGTTTACCTGGGGGTACGTCTATTCCTTCTGCATAGATATATTCAGCAAAGAATTTAGGTAATAAAGTTGGCGGTGCAGCTAGATGTACTTCCGCGCCACTAGCAATTAAACTCCAAATATTAGAACGGGCAACACGCGAATGCAGAATATCCCCGACAATAGCAATTTTCTTATTCTTGAGTAATTCTAAACGCGGATTTTCTGCGTCCATCAGACTACAAATAGTGAATAAATCTAGCAGTGCTTGGGAAGGGTGTTCATGTTGTCCATCGCCGGCATTGAGGACACTAACTTTGACACCTAAACGATCCATTTCATCAGCGATCGCATTTGGTACTCCGGCTTCTTTATGGCGAATCACCATAATATCAGTTCCCATCGCCAGATAAGTTTTCGCAGTGTCCAGAATTGTCTCGCCCTTAGTCATGGACGAAGTAGCAGCAGCAAAGTTGAGAGTATCTGCACTCAAACGTTTAGCGGCGATTTCAAAACTACTGCGAGTACGGGTAGATGGTTCAAAAAATAAATTCGCCACCACCTGTCCTTGCAAAGCTGGGACTTTCTTCGTCCGCCGTGACAATACCTCACGAAAACTAGCAGCAGTTTTAAGGACAGTATCGTATTCAGCCGCCGTGAAGTCAGCCAAAGAGAGGACGTGATGACGATTCCAAGTTGATGTAGGCATAGATTGGGAATTGGGAATTGGGAATTGGGCATTGGGCATTTTCTTTTTCTCCCCTGCCCCCTGCTCCCTGCCCCCTTGCCTCCTCCTAACTAGGTAAATTAAATACTTTCAACGATACGGAAATCATTGTGAGGAAGGTTAGGAATCCAATTGTATCTAGCATGGTGGTGACTAAAGGGCCACTCATCAGGGCAGGATCTAGCTTGAGGCGTTTGAGTGCCATCGGCAGGAGAGTTCCCAAGGTGACAGCTACCATTGTATTAGTTGCCATGACCACACCGGCAATTAAAGCCACCCATCTTTCCTGGGGTCTTGCCCAAATTAAAGATAGGGCAAACATGGTGAGGGCTAAAACTACGGCTGTACCTAAGCCTGCGAGGATTTCTTTCCGCAGAATTTTCATTGTATCTTTAGGTGTGACTTCCCCTATCCCTAAACCCCGAATTGTGACTGTGAGGGCTTGGATGCCGACAGTGCCACCTGTGTTAGAAAATATGGGCATAATCACAGCTAAGACAGGCACAGCTGAAATTACCGATTGAAAAGGCGCGATCGCACTGGCTGCACCAATATACAATGCCATAATCCCCAATAGCCAGGGCAAACGTTTGCGAATGGTGATGTGGGCGGGAGATAAAGCTTCTTCATCACCGCTAGCACCTGCCAATCTTTGAAAGTCTTCTGTGGCTTCTTCTTCTAGAACATCGACGACATCATCAATAGTAATAATACCGACTAATCTATCTTCTTTGTCCACCACAGGCACAGCAATCAAGTCATAGCGTTTCATGACTTGGGCGACTTCTTCTTGGGGTGTATCAGTTCTTACCCTAATCACGCGATCGCTGGCAATATCCCGAATCAAAACTTCTGGGAAGGTAAATAATAATTGCCGCAATGACACAACCCTGACTAGCTTGCGGTTATCATCGGTGACGTAAGCATAGTAAATGGTTTCTTTGTCTTCATCCTGACGGCGAATTTTACTGAGGGCTTCACCGACAGTCAAACCTTCCCGCAAGCGGACGTATTCCGTCGTCATGATTCTTCCGGCTGTATATTCGGGATAGCCGAGAATCGTGGCGGTGGCTTGTCGTTGTTCAGGACTGAGTTCTCGTAATAGCTTTTTGATGACTACAGCAGGTAATTCATCAAATAATTCTGCCCGTTCATCAGGACTCATCGCCTCTACCAATTGTACGACTTGGGTATCATGTAGAGAATTGATCAGTTCTTCTTGAATTTCTGTGGGCAAATATTCAAATACATCAATTGCTTGATCTTTGTTGAGTAAACGAAATGCGATCGCGCGCTGTTTTTCGGGTAATTGTCCGATATATTCTCCCACATCCACCGGTGGTAGCTGATTTAAATCCCATTTGAGCTGGTTTAAATCAGCAATATCCAAACCTGAATTGCGAATATCTTGTATGAGCATGATGATACCTCCTAGAGTCTCCCCCGCGCTGGGAGACTCTCTCGCCAGCTTAGAGGAGGATAATACTGCCATCAGTTGGACTTTTGTCCATAAAATCTCAAAAATTGAACTCGATATTTAATCAAAGCACCGCTAACCAATCATCCTAGCCTGGAATTTGGTGAACAGCATAGCTTTTGATAAAAAACCCGCAGAATTTTTAAATTTCCGCATGGGTTAGCTATGGGTCGGTGATTTTGACTTAGTTGTAGATTCTACTATTCTCAGAACTTCTGTCAAGCGTATTTGTAGCGTAGGCAATCTTACTAGACTGTCAGTTAAATGTTCATTATTAACTTAACAGTTGTATGAATTAGAGGATGTCTTAACAGCAAGAATTAATATTATTCTAGTTTTAGAAGCTATTACAGGTACACTCAATGATTTAACGCCTAAACAAATAGCAATTTTTGATGCAGATGTAGAAGGGAAATAGACCTTGATTGAGGCTACATTAATGACACGCAGCTTAATTTTAGTTTCTAATAATGCCGATTTAGCAGATTCAGGGTTTGAACTTACAGAATTGAGTGAAATCCGAGTATTGAATTTAAAAAATAAGATTTTAGGTGAGTCAGATAACTGTTCGACTTTACAGCCTACCAAGCTACCCAACTCGGTTTTATTTTCGGAAATTGTTACCAACTTCACTGGAATAGGTCTGGACTCTTCTATGGTACGCTCAATGAATTCCCATTCACTAATTCTGACAGCAAAAGAGTGCTGAGGACGGCAATCACAACCCGAAAACCCACGTTGTTGTTCCTATTGTCACGCGCGTTCCTATTGCGATTAGCCGAGCGACAGTTCCTCGGATTGTTGTTCCACGAACCACCGCGCAGCAGCCGGAATTGCCTATCCCATAGAGAAGTTTAACATATTAATTTATATAATCTAGTTATATCTTTTCTTGAGGAAGATGAATTTTATTCTGTACTGTAGAGACTTTGCATGCAAAGTCTCTACATTATTTATTCGGCGCAACTTCATAGAAAATTGCTATTAAGCTAATTAAATATTTTTTGGCGTAGTTTCCAGGTATTTCCATGTTTCAGGTGAGCAATCCAACTTTGCAGAGATTGAGAGATTTTTTTATTGGAAAAAGATAGGTTCAAAACCTCGCCCCTGGTGGGCGAAAAAATCCTTGTTTCCCAAGGTAGGTAAAAACCCCACCCCTTGTGGGTGGCTGAATTAATTGCGAATTGCGAATTGCGAATTGCGAATTGGTTTTATATTCTATTTTCCCTTGGTCGTAGTCTAGCCGCATTTGCTTTAATCGCCTTCTGGCTTGGCGTAAATTGTCATTTCTTACCCGAATGCGATTTGGTAAAATACGAAATCCAACAAAATTAGCTCCGTATTGTGTTGCAAATAATTGGCTTTTAATGGGATGTATCTTTAGTCTGAGGCTGGCAAGATATTCTTCAATTTTAACTCTGGCTTTTTCTAAAAATATTTCATCATCAGAAAATAATGCGAAATCATCAACATAACGAATATATTGAGTAGCCTTAAGTTCTTCTTTTACAAAATGGTCAAAGCCATTTAGATATACATTCGCAAAAAACTGACTTGTTAAATTACCAATTGGTAAGCCATGTCTTCTTTCTGTGGGTGTGAGTAAATTATCACCTGTAAAATAATTAATTACTAATTCTTGAGAATTACTGTTATCAATAATAGTGTCTATTAACCACAGTGTATCAGCACATTTTATTTTCCGCCTGATGAGGGATTTTAGTATTTCGTGATCAATGCTGGGAAAGTATTTACAGATATCTGCTTGCAAAACATATTGATGAGAGCGTGCAAATTCAGTAAAGCGACGTAATGCCCGATGAGAACCAAACCCGACTCGATTAGCGTAGGAATCACTAATAAATGTGCGTTCAAAAATGGGGACAATAATATTACATAAAGCGTGATGTATGACTCTATCTCGATAGGGAGCAGCCGAAATCATCCGTGGCTTTGGTTCAAAAATATAAAATGTGCGGTATTCTCCAGGAGAATACGTTTTTGATAGTAATTGATGTTGTAAATGAAATAATTCCTGCTCTAGATTGTAGTTAAATTCTAAAACGTTAGTTCTAAATCTTTTACCTTTTTGTGCTTGCTTTGAGGCGGCGAGTAAATTGCTAAATGCTGTAATATCTTGCCACAAGTTACCGTATCTTTTCATATATAATCTTAGTTGGCATGGGAAGTTGCTACTATCCCATGATTTTGGTTCTTTTGTTGTCTAATCCAACCACCTAAATCTACGCCAATATCATTGATAAGTTTTTGAGCATATTCGTAACGCTCTGTTTTCATTAAATCGAAGTCTAAAAGCAATCGGGTTTGATAACGTAATATATCTAGCTTGGTATTTAACGTTTCTAGTTGAGTTAACTTTTGTTTGGCGTAGCGTGCTATGATTAACCCATCTAGCAGATTATAAAGTTCTGTGATGATGCGATTACCTAAGAGTAGCTTATGATCTCTGGGTAAGCGGTTAAGAATCGGGACGTACCACTTGATTAAGTCGTATGTTTTTTGTATGATTGGTAAGTCACTCATCTGAAAACCTAAAAAAAACTAAAAAAAATTTATCCGCCTGCGGCGGAGAGAAGTAAGAACAAAGAAAACAGCGCAGAGGGCAAAAGGGGAAAAGTGTAAAGGACTAGTTTAAGTCCTGAGGACGGCAATCACAACCCGAAAACCCACGTCGTCGTACCTATTGCCACGCGCGTACCTAACGCGATTAGCCGAGCGACAGTACCACGGAAGGCCGTACCACGAACCACCGCGCAGCAGCCGACGCGCATCTTCATCTTTATTATTTACCCAGGCACTGCCATCATTCGGCGCACCATTGTAGTTATCATGCCAAACATCTTCACACCATTCGTATATATTACCATGCAAATCGTATAAACCAAACAAATTCGCTGGAAAACTTCCTACATCGGTTGTTTGTTTACGATATTCACCCTTTGACCCTGCACCGTAGGTAAAGTTACCATCGTAATTTGCTAAGTCAGTGGTGAGAGTTTCGCCAAAACAGAATGGTGCAGTTGTTCCAGCACGACAAGCATATTCCCATTCCGCTTCACTAGGTAAGCGATAGGTTTTATTCGTCCTTCTCGATAAGCGGTGACAAAACTCTACAGCATGATCCCATGATACACACTCTACAGGACGATTATTCCCTTTAAATCTGGAGGGGTCAGGGTCTAAATCAATATTTACCTTATCCCAAGCCGCAACCACTCGCCATTGAGCTTGAGTAACGGGAAATTTACCCATAAAAAAGGGTTGAATCTTTACATGGTGCTGGGGACTTTCATCACTGTCGCGCTTCTCTTCACTTTCCGGCGAACCCATGAGAAACTGTCCACCAGGAATAGCAACCATTTCTAGATTAATACCATGATCTAGGCGTTCATTGAAGAATTCGGCTTTACCTTGGCTGTAATTAACTATACAAGATGTTCCTGATATTACAGTTACTTTAGCAGTTTTAAACTCAAACCACTGAGATTGATTTTGCTGCTCTATATTTTTTTGTTCTTGTTCTATCCGGTCTATATCTTCATCTTTTAGACTATAGTAATTTTGTAGCTTACTTAATTCACCTTTAGCCTTTTCTGGTAGTGGATATCCTTGTGCTTCTACTAACTGCGTGAAAAATTGCCGATATTTGTCCAAATTTTCTTTATAGATTCCATAAGGCTCTAATACTTGCTCTCTGATTTTCTCAGTTTCTTGGTCTGTCAGCCCCAGCCTTTTTTGTTCATCTTGCAAGATAAAAGACTCCGCCAAGGAAATTTCCCCATCGGCAGCAAATTCTACAACTTTTCGGCGATATTCAGCTAAAGCTGCTTCTCTATTCGCTCTTGCTTGTTTTTGCTGACGTTCCTGAATTAATTCTTTGGCAGCGTCCCGAATACCCTGAGCAATATCAGTAAACGCATCATCTTCATGCGGCCAAGATTTAACAGGTTTAGCATTTGTGGGCAAAGCTTGCAGTTTGGCAAAGGGTGCTGACTGCCACATAACATTTCTGAGAATCACAGGAATAACGCGAGCATTTCCAGCGTTATGACGTGCTATTGCTGTATTAACTTCTACACCCCAACAGTAATCAGAAGCAATAAAGTCTGAACTAACGAGCAGCAGAATGATATCGGCGGTTTGAAGATTAGCGTTGATTTGTTGATCCCACTCAACTCCAGGCGATATCTCACGGTCGTGCCATAGAGAAATCACTTTATCCCGTTTTAAAATTATCAGGTGTTTAATGAGTTCATTTTTCAGGGGTTCGTCTTTGTGTGAGTAGGAAATGAATACCTTGGGCGATACCTCTGCCATTTTGGGTAGAAAAGTGAGATAAATGACGCTGTTAACCGATTATAGTATGTTTGCCTGATTTCTCGGTGGTGAATTGTTGTGGATGATTCATTGGGCTAGTACACATCTACATTTTAAATTTTGGATTTTGGATTGTTTTTGGTACAAGCCCCACCGTGGGTGGCTGAATTAATTGCGTAAAGCCTGCGGCATAGCTGCGCTTAGAGCGTAGCGGGACTTTAGTCCATTGCGAATTGGTTTTATGGGTGCAGTCAATCTAAAATCTAAAATCCAAAATCTAAAATCTAAAATTGTTTGACTGTTCCTCAACATTAATTGCAGTTGTTGTTAATTGGATTTTTGCTGTTAGGAGTCTGGATATAAGATTAGGGTGATTTCTGCCATAAAGACTTAAGTGATCTGTATCTAAAATGTAATTTGTCATCACTCATCTGTATGAGCATTTGATTCTGCACGGATAATAGCTAATTTCTCCATAAAATCATCAAATGATGGATCATCAGCAAATATGCCAGCATACTTCATCTGAGTTGTTTCCTGATGAGGAACTGTTTCTGGGTTGACTTCAATAGTCATAAACTTACCTGTAGCTAATTGTGCTTCTAAGACAGATTTAATTTTGGCAATTACTTCTGCTTCTGTATTAGCCTCTGCTATGACATTGGGCATACCAACCACTGAGGCGATAGAGTTATTCTGTTGATTCTGCACAAAAATCTGGTATTGCATAATAAGTTATCTATAAATAAAAACTGCATACAATCACATTATAATTAACAACGATGCCTGTGACGTGTGATGGCTTGCACCTACACACTAACGATACACCAACGATTTATATTAATTCTAAAAATTTTGAATTCCCTGAAGGGAGAATGCAGACATTGAGCAGCACATCATCACGGTATATCTTAGCGTTGGATTTAGGTACGACAGGCAACCGCGCTTTTATCTTCAACGCAGATGGTAAGATTGTCGGACAAGCATATAAAGAACTCACACAATATTATCCCCAGCCGGGATGGTTGGAACATGACCCGCAACAAATTTGGCATGATGCTTGCTGGGTAATTAAAACTGCTATCTCGCACGCTCAAATTACCCCATCAGAAATTGCTGCTATTGGTTTGACTGTACAACGAGAAACTTGTTTACTCTGGGATAAAACCACAGGGAAACCGTTACACAAAGCCATTGTTTGGCAAGATAGGCGGACTGCTCCTTTGTGTAATCAATTACAAGAGCAAGGCTATGCTCAAGAAATATATAATCGCACTGGTTTAGTTATCGATGCTTATTTCTCGGCAACTAAGCTCAGATGGCTATTAGACCAAATGACCGATGTTGATTTAAGTCATGTCTTAGCAGGTACAATTGATACCTGGATACTGTGGAAATTAACAGGTGGGAAAGTCCACGCCACCGACCACAGCAACGCTAGCCGCACGATGTTAATGAATCTCCAAACCTGCGAGTGGGATGAGAGATTATTAGATATTTTCCAAATTCCGACGCAGATATTGCCGCAAATCCAACCCAGCTTAGGCGAATTTGGCGTTACCGATGCTGATTTACTCGGTGCAGCCATTCCCATCACAGCTATTTTAGGTGATCAGCAAGCCGCTTTATTTGGTCACGGCTGCGATCGCCCTGGTTTGATGAAATGTACTTACGGCACTGGTAGCTTTTTAGTGGCTCACACTGGAAAGGAGATTGTGCGATCGCCAAATAAATTAATCTCTACAGTTGCTTGGACACAAACCAGTGCCAGTCAAAATTTAAATGTC
Source organism: Nostoc sp. CENA543 (assembly GCF_002896875.1). Lineage (GTDB taxonomy): Bacteria > Cyanobacteriota > Cyanobacteriia > Cyanobacteriales > Nostocaceae > Trichormus. The sequence goes on along the minus strand of NZ_CP023278.1, from coordinate 2,485,479 downwards.
GGCTATGCCCTAGAAGGTAGTATGTTTACTAGTGGTGCTTGTATCCAATGGTTGCGAGACAGTCTCAAGTTTATTAAAACGGCGGCGGAAACAGAGACAATGGCGACGCAGGTATCAGACAACGGCGGAGTTTATTTTGTCCCTGCTTTTAGTGGATTAGGCGCGCCTTACTGGGATATGACTGCTAGAGGCGCATTCTTAGGCATTACCGCCAGTGTCCAACCCCAGCATTTAGTCAGAGCCGTATTAGAAGCGATCGCCTATCAAGTGGTAGAAGTAGTACAAGCCATTAACGCCTCATGCAGTCATCCCATGCAACGTTTAATAGTCGATGGTGGTGCTTGTGAGAATAATTTCCTCATGCAATTTCAAGCCGATGTATTAGGAATTCCGGTAGAACGTCCCACCATGCGCGACACCACAGTCCAAGGTGCAGCCTTTGCCGCCGGTTTAGCCGTAGGATTTTGGGACAGTTACACAGCATTAGTCAACCAAAGACAAATTGACCGCATATTTGAACCAAACCCCATCACACATAACTTTACCACCTGGCAAAAAGCCGTCAAACGCACCTTAGATTGGGCATAGAAGAGGAATTGGTGCAGGGTGCGGGGGGCAAGGGGGAGAAAAATTGCCCTATTTCCCCCTGCCCCCTGCCCCCCTGCCTCTTGCCTCCCCAATCCCTAATTCGCCAAATCTACATCCAAAGTATAAAAACCAACCTTTTCCGGCATTCTGTCGAATCTGCCGATGCGATAACCGCGTGATAGTTCATTTAAGACTTTGCCTTTAACCTCGCGGTAATCTTCATCATTGATGTCTCCATATAAACCTGTGACGACTTCCGCCACACTAAATACTTTTCCTGGATTGTGTCGAAAGAAAACAGTGAGAGCATCAATTAAAAATTGACCTTCATAGGGTTTGAGCATCGGCACAACTTTAGCTTTCGGAACTATTAAAGGTGGCTTCCTCTTACTTTTGCCATTGCGAGAGTAAGTATGAGTGCGATTAGAATTAACCAAAGTTAAGTCTATGGTGTAACAACCAGGTTCGTCAGGTATCCCAAACCATACCTTTCTTTCTCTACCTTGGGTGAGGGAAGATTGGACTCTACCTTTAACTACTTTAAAAATATGTGGATCTAACTCACCATAGAGCGATCGCACGATGAAATCTATATGACATACAGCACCCAAGTGTTCCTGTAGTAACTTTTGAATAGCTTCCATCCGACTCATCGCTTTATACTCAGGCAGCATGGGGAAGTCAATTCCTTTAATGCTTTCTGCTGTCACCTCTGGAGTGGATGCAACTTTCGTTTCTGCAACGGTTACTGCTTCTTCGTTTTCTTCACTGTCCGCGCTGGGTTCTACTGAATCAATAACTACTTGGGAAACTTGATCAGACGAAGACAACAAAGGCTCATCTTGAAGATTTTTGGATACATCTTGACTAACTTCGAGGGTAGCAACCTGGCTTTTAGTTTCTGTAGCCACAGACCAATTTGCTAATAATGCTTGTACATGGTCAAGTTGCGATCGCGCCTGTGTGTACAGAGTTTCATACTCTTCTACAAGACGACTGTAGTAGTCCCTGAGTTCTAATAATGGTGAGATGAAGTCCTGCGGGGGGGGTTCTAAATTTAATTGATTATTCATTGTGTAGTTCTCAATCAACCTAAATCAGTATCACTTTTATAAGACATGGGTCGAGGTTTAGCCTTGCGAGATGGCTGTTGAGATTTTTTCGGTGGTTGTGGCGGACGACATCTTTCACAATATAAAGGACGAGGGCCGAAAGTCTCACGTTTTGTAGCTTCGTTGCACTCTTTACAGACAAAATTAAACACGCGAGTGTGAATCAGCCTTTGATGAGCTTTGACTGTATATTCTCTAACATCAATTAACTTACTGGGCATAATCAAAAAAGTGAAGTTGCAATCCTATCAATATAGCTATTCAAGCAAACAAATTGAGATCCGTGTGTGTTTTGTCGTCTACTTGATTCTCATCAGCAATCTTGTGCAGAAGGACAGATGTAAAGTAGGCATAGTAGAAACCAGGAACAATCAATTAGTTGTTTTATTAGCATATAGTTCATTATCGACATTTAGGTACTATTGACTGCCATATTTTTGGCGTATTAAACACCAAAAATTTAGAAACCAGCTAGCTGAAAACTTTCTTCACAAAAATTTATGACAAACTTTCACGATTGTAAACATTGTACTTTTAGTTATAAATTTTTATGCTCATAGCAAGATGCCAGGGAAGTACCTAAACCGTCTAAACCAAAGTTGTCTTGCTACTCTGGGAGTAAGTTTCTTGAGGGAGAAGTTTTAGTGAATTTTGTCCTGTGAAAAGCAGATATAAGTATTTATACGATTCAGATTTCATTTTTGAACAAAAATTACCACACCTACTGTTTCCTGTTCCTGCTTGAGACATTTCCTAACTACACAAATAACATAATCAAATCAGATTCCTATGTGAAAGTGCCGAGTAAAAATATCTTACTCAGCACTCACCACTCACCACTTACCACTAATTATTACTTTCAACAAAATCCGCATCAATGACATCATCGCCACCACTTCTTTGTTCGCCTGCGGCTTGGGCGTAAACAGCACTACCAACTTGCATGAGGGCTTGCTGTAACTCATTGCTTAAAGATTTAATGCGATCGCTATTATCTTGGTTAATGGCCTCGCGTAAATCATTAACTAGCCCTTCTACTCGACTCCTATCGCTAGCACTAACCTTATCACCTAAATCTCGCAGTTGTTTTTCTGCTTGATACACCAAAGAATCGGCTAAATTCTTGGTGTCTATTTGTTCACGGCGTTTGTGGTCTTCGGCGGCGTGGGCTTCTGCATCCCTCACCATGCGTTCCACATCGCGTTTATCCAAAGTAGAAGCCCCAGTAATCGAAATTGACTGCTGTTTATTGGTCGCCCGGTCTTTTGCTGTCACCGAGAGAATCCCATTGGCATCAATATCAAAAGTTACCTCTATTTGCGGTACACCTCTAGGTGCTGGTGGAATACCATCTAAACGAAAATTACCCAAACTCTTGTTATGTTGAGCTAATTCTCTTTCTCCTTGCAACACATGAATTTCCACATTAGTTTGTCCATCGGCGGCTGTGGAAAAAGTTTCTGACTTCTTGACAGGAATCGTAGTGTTCCGTTCAATAATCTTCGTCATGACACCGCCGAGAGTTTCTACACCCAAAGACAACGGTGTCACATCCAACAGTAATATGTCTTTGACTTCCCCTGACAATACACCCGCTTGAATGGCTGCACCAACTGCTACCACTTCATCTGGGTTTACACCTTGACAGGGTTCTTTCCCAGTTATCTGACGGACTAATGCTTGCACCGCAGGAATGCGAGTTGAACCACCCACAAGTACAACTTCATCAAGTTGGGCGTGGGAGATTTTCGCATCTTGTAAGGCTTGTTGTACTGGTTTCCGGCAACGGTCAAACAAATCTGCACACATCTCTTCAAATTTCGCCCGTGTCAGGATCATATCTAGATGTTTCGGCCCTGTTTGCGTAGCTGTGACAAAAGGCAGATTAATATTAGTTTGAGTCGCGCTGGAAAGTTCAATTTTGGCTTTTTCGGCTGCTTCTGTTAATCGTTGCAGTGCTTGTTTATCTTTGCGTAAATCTATACCTTCGTTACTTTGAAATTCACTAGCCAGCCAATCAACTATTTTTTTATCAAAGTCGTCACCACCTAAATGGGTGTCACCACTAGTAGATTTGACTTCAAATACACCTTCACCCACCTCTAGAACGGAAACATCAAAAGTACCACCACCCAAGTCAAACACTAAGATAGTTTCGTTTTGCTTCTTATCCAAACCGTAGGCGAGGGCGGCGGCTGTGGGTTCATTAATGATGCGGAGAACTTCTATACCAGCAATCTTCCCAGCGTCCTTAGTAGCTTGGCGTTGGGAGTCATTAAAGTAAGCCGGAACTGTAATTACGGCTTGAGTCACTTTTTCACCTAAATATTTGCTAGCATCATCTACCAATTTCCGCAGCACTTGAGCAGAAACTTCTTCCGGGGCAAATTGTTTACTAGCGGCGGGACAGTTCAGTTTCACATTGCCATTACTGTCACGCACAACTTGATAAGACACCTCTGTAGACTCGTGGGTAACTTCATCAAATTTCCGTCCAATGAAGCGTTTGACAGAATAAAAGGTGTTTTCTGGGTTCATTACAGCTTGCCGCCTGGCAATTTGACCCACCAAACGTTCACCTGTTTTGGTGTATGCAACCACAGAAGGCGTGACACGTTGTCCCTCTGCATTAGCAATAACCGTTGGTTGTCCCCCTTCCATAACAGCAACACAAGAGTTCGTCGTCCCTAAATCAATACCAACTACTTTTGCCATAAGAATTTCCTTTTTTTAGGGGTGTAGGGGTGTGGGGGTGTAAGGGTGTGAGGGTGTGAGGGTGTATGGGTAATAATAATGACGTATGAGTGCTGAGTATATGTACTAAATCAACACTCAGCACTCACAACTCACTCTCATCCCACATTAACTTTCACCACTTTTTGTCTTTCTGATTCTGCTTTTGGTAGCGTTAAGCGTAGGATGCCATTTTTGTATTCGGCTTGGACTTTGTCGTTTTGAATTTGACAAGGTAAAGGTATTTCTCTTTGGAATCTGCCGTAGCGGAATTCAGAACGGGTAACGCCGCCTTCTTCAGTTGTGGTTTCGGATTTGCGTTCACCGCTAATCACAATTGCATCTGGTGTAGCTTCTACACTAATATCTTTGGATTCTAAGCCAGGTACTTCTAATTTCAGGTGAATTGCATCTTCTTTTTCTTCGATTTCAGCCGCAGGTATGAATGCAAATCCCATTCTTTCTGCACCGTCTGTTGGCATTAATCTTTCAAATAGACGATTCATTTGCCGTTGCAATGTGTCGATTTCACGGAATGGTTCTAAGCGTTCAATATCTCTGAAAGGTTCCCAACGAATAAGTGCCATAATATCACCTCTGAAAATGCACTACCTAGTATTAGGAAGCCTCATGCCAATTCAAAATTCAAAATCTTGAAATTGGTATAATTTTAAGCTTGTTTACTGAATGCACAGCAGTATATTTATGGTTCAGTGTTCTGTGTTGTAAAGCTTTTTTTAAGCTTCCTCACTACCACACTAGATCACTATAAAATAGCTGGAGGTTCGGTTTCATGAACGTTATAGATAGCAATAACCGTACATGGAAAGGCAAAAGTTAAAAGGTAAAAGGTAAAAGAAATTTGGAAAAATTTCTAACTATTGGCTGATGTACGTTTGCGGTTACAATATATGACTAGAATTATGAATAATCCTAAACCGAATAGATACTTAAACGGGTCGGGAATTATAGGATTAGGAGAGAAAAAGCCTTCAATAATTCCGGCAATTACTAACATCGGCACAATGCCAAATACTAATTGTACTGCTTGATAACCGTAGAATTTTAAGGCATCACCCCGACGATATTGACCAGGAAATAAAATTGCTTTTGCTATTAGTAACCCAGCCCCACCGGCAAAGAAGATGGCGGGTAATTCTAAAGCACCGTGGGGAAAGACAAACGCCCAAAAAGGATAGGCTAGATTATTTTGACCGACTAAAGTGGCGATCGCACCAATTAATAACCCATTAAATACCATAATGTAGGTTGTGAAAGCCCCGGCTGTAATTCCTCCAGCTACCGCCCCAAAGGACACCTTGATATTGTTAATCATGATGCCGCTAGATGCTAAAGGTTCAACGCCGACAATTGACCCCATCCACAATTCACCTTTATCTCGTACCTGGGAAATTAAGCTTTCTGGCACAATTAAGGACAAAAAAGTCGGGTCTTGCCAAGCGTACCACCAACCCACGATTAAGCCCAAAAAAAACAACGCTGTGGCCGTGAGCGTATAGGAAAACGTCGTCCGCACAATCGCAGGAAAACCCCAAAGATAAAAATCCCATACGGCTTGCCATTCCTGTCGTCGAGAACCTTGATAAATTTGGGAATAACCACGGGTTGTTAAAGATTGTAAATTATGAACCAAAACATTACTGACTTGCTGAGTACGGGCGCGTGCTAAATCAGCTGCTACGGAACGGTATAAACTCGCTAATTCTCTGATTTCCGCAGATTTGAGGGATTTTAAACCTTTGCGTTCTAATTGTCTGAGTAAAGCATCTAAACGCTGCCAATTTGATTCTCGCCGTGCAATCCAACGTTGAATATTCATAAATTTTGGGCATATTAGCTTTTAACGTACCTTAAGATAGCCTCAAATTCATACCCGTAATTTTCAGGAAAATTTGATTTTATGGCAGGAAATCTTGGTTCATCTCCTATACAACCATTAGATGTGGGCAATGTTGTCAGTGCAGGAATGCGGTTGTATCGCGCTCACCTCAAGGACTATTATTTACTAGCACTCAAAGCTTATGTGTGGCTGTTTGTTCCTGTTTATGGGTGGGCTAAATTTTATGCTCTCACATCCTTGATTTCCCGTTTAGCTTTTGGTGACTTAGTTAATCAACCAGAAAGCATCTCCTCTGGACAACGTTTTGTTAATTCGCGTTTGTGGCAGTTTTTATTGGCCATGCTGTTACTGTTTCTAATTGGTATAGGGATGGTAATAGGTGTAATTATAGTATTTGGTATATTGGGGTTAATAGCTGCACTCATAGTTAATGGCACAGGTTCACAAAACAATCCTGCTATTTACATATTTTTGGGTTTAATTGCCTTTGTAATCGCAATTGTGGCTATAGTAGCAGTATTATGGCTCTCCACCAGATTCTACCTAGTAAATTTACCTTTGGCAGTAGAAGACAACGTTGATGGCGCAACAGCAATTAGTCGGAGTTGGGAACTAAGCCAAGGCAACGTTTGGCGGATTTTATTAATTTCCTTTGTGAGTGTCTTAGTCACCACACCAGTGCAGATTGTGGTGCAGATTCTCACCACTATTTTGCAAATCATTTTTACACCCCTAATTCAAGATGGATCTACTGTATTTAGCCTGATTTATTTTGCCTTGATCATGGCTGTTAGCTTCGGTAGTGGAGCGTTGATTGTGCCATTTATCCATACCACCAAAGCCGTTATTTACTACGATCTGCGGAGTCGCCGAGAAGGGTTAGGCTTAAAACTACGCGATCGCGAAATTTAACCCCAAGCATGAATTGAAATTATGCACCTGTTTAACCGTGTTAAGTACCGCACACCAGAAAGTGTAGAGTTAGAATTTACCCTTGCAGGTATTGGAAATCGTGCTTGGGCTTTATTAATTGACTACTTGGTGTTAGCAGCAATATTGACCGCTTTTTTAATTGTGTGGGTGATTATTGTTGGTCAACTATCTGATTTTTGGTCGCAAATTTTTGGTTCTGCTGTTGGAGTCTGGTTAATAGCCATTACATTAATTGTCAGTTTTGTCATTTACGCCGGTTATTTTGTTTTTTTTGAAACTATATGGCGAGGACAAACCCCAGGTAAACAAGCCGCAAAAATTCGTGTGGTTCGTGATGATGGAAGACCCATAGGAATGCCCCAGGCAGCCCTACGCGCACTGCTGCGACCATTTGATGAGTTTATGTTTATCGGAGCTTTTTTAATTATGTTTAGTCGCCAAGAAAAACGCCTTGGCGATTTAGCTGCCGGGACAATTGTGATTCAAGCTGAAGCCGCAACTACATCAGCAACAATTATGATTTCCGAACAAGCTCAAGTTTGGCATCAGGAATTAATGCAGATTGCGGATTTATCAGTATTATTACCTGATGATTTTGCTGTCATTCGGGAATATTTACAGCGACGTAAAGCTATGTCACCAAAAGCTAGAAGCGCGTTAGCTCTAAAATTATCCCAGCAGGTCAAAGAAATTTTGCATATAGACGAATTACCAGCAGCAATTCACCCCGATATTGTTTTAGAAGCCGTTTACTTGGCGTATCAGAATCGGATTTGAGGCAGGGGTGCAGGGGGCAGAGGGTAGAGGGCAAGCAGGAAGTGTGGGAGGGGTGGGAGGTGCGGGAGGATAGGGAAGAAATCTTTCCCCCACACTCCCCACACTCCCCACACTCCCCATATTCCCAATCCCCAGTTCCCAATTAAAACTCTAAACTAGGCCAATGTGATTCCCGATAATAACGGGTCATATCGTCAAATTTTCTCAGTTCTAGTCGGCGCACAGAAATTTGTGGCAGGTTAAACATCCACTTTTTATTTAACTCAGTTAGTTCATCAGCGAGTTTTATCCGGTCTAAATCTGGTGAGATATCCCCGAAATAACCCAAAGTGACATGGGCTGTAAAGTGATAGTGTTGTTCAATTCCCAAGGCGATTAATTTGGGATTTTGATAAATGGTGCGGCGAAACATCACAATCTGTTCGTAGCAACTTTCATCTTTAGGTACTAGACATACACCTATAGCTCTAGGCATCAGGACTATTCCTAACACTTGCCACGCGATCGCCTGACTGACTTGTGTCAGGAGTTCTTGATATTGTTGAAATGTTTCGGCAATACAAGCTTGTAATTGTGATTCAAACTCAGGATTTTTCTCACAAGCATGACGATAGGCACTGTCCCAAATCAAATCTGCTAAGGTTAAGTGGAAACTCTCAGCAGGTAAGGGGACAATCAGATTTTGATTGCTGGGTAATTGTAAAATCTCCTGTTGATACCCTTGTAAAGTAGCGTAGAAATCAGAGTTTTCCGCATCTTCCGCCGCCGGAGGAGTAATCAAAGTATAACCAGGAAAAGGTACTGCAACTCTAGTTCCCTCAGATGGCTGAAATTTATAAGATTCCTGAATATTTTGCACCTGAGATTTATAAGCTTCCGGTAGTGTCAGCCTTGCTACCCGATTCAGATAAGTTTGGTAGTTGTCGTCCAATCTTCTTTGCCTCGCGCTCTAACTTGATTGATTTTAGGGAAAATTTGAATTAAATAGTAGGGGTGTAGGGAAGCAGGGGGGCAGGGGGCAGGGGAGCAGGGGAGAAAAGCTCTTGACTAATGACTAATGACTATTGACTATTGACCAATGCCTATTTACTTTTATTGGGGCGAGGATGATTTTGCGATGGAAAGGGCGGTGGCGACTTTGCGCGATCGCGTCCTCGATTCTATGTGGACTAGTTTTAACTATACTGTTTTCCTCCCAGATCAAAGTGATGCGGTGATTGCGGCTCTTAATCAAGTGATGACTCCGCCTTTTGGGGCTGGGGGACGTTTAGTTTGGGTAGTTAATACTAATATTTGTCAGCAGTGTCCTGAAAATGTATTGACAGAGTTAACGCGGACTTTACCAGTAATCCCTGATAATTCCCATTTATTATTGACTTCACCAAATAAACCAGATGAACGCCTCAAATCGACGAAGTTATTCAAGCAATACGCTGATTTTCGTGAGTTTCCCTTAATTCCTCCGTGGAAAACCGAGTTAATCATCCAAGCTGTTAACCAAGCAGCGCAAACAGTGGGAGTGAAACTTACGGCTAAGGCGGCGGAAGTTTTAGCGGAAGCTGTAGGTAATGATACACGCCTCCTTTACAATGAAATGGAGAAATTACGCTTGTATGCAGGAGGTAGTAATCAACCAGTAGATATGGATACTGTGACGCTGTTAGTGAGAAATACTACTCAAAATAGTTTGCAACTAGCCGCAGCCATTAGAACAGGTGATACGGTAAAAGCGTTAACTGTTGTTGCTGATTTGGTGAATGCAGCCGAGCCGGAATTAAGAATTATCGCTACCTTGGTGGGACAATTTCGCACTTGGCTATGGGTAAAGTTGATGATGGAAAGTGGGGAACGCAATCCCCAAGCGATCGCCAAAGCGGCTGAAGTCGGTAATCCTAACCGCATCTACTTTTTACAGAAAGAGGTGCAATCTCTATCCTTACGTCAACTCATCTCTTGTTTACCTCTACTGCTAGAGTTAGAGTTTATGTTTAAAAGAGGCTCTGGAGATATCACTGTGCTGCAAACTAAAGTTATAGAACTATGTCAAGTCTGTCAGCGTCATTAATGGGGACTGGGGATTGGGGACTGGGGACTGGGGAATCACAAATCAAGACTAAAACATTTTAGATCATCTAATTTTTTTTCAATCTGAATAATCAAAGAGGATGAAATTAATATAAATATCATATTTGATCTGGGAAAAAACTCAGTACATCTCCTTTCCCTCTTTCCCTATTCCCTGTTCCCTGTGTCCCGTTCCCTAAGATTGATATGGGAGTAATTACATTTTTCTGGAACTTATTCCCCCTCAAATAATTCAAAGTTATTTAAATAATCATTGCCGTGGTTCTGTGTCAGGTCTTATGGAGTCTATTAATAATTGGGGTTTCCCGAAAATTCTGCACAAGAGAATAACTCATAGCTTATTCTTGGGATTGATAACTGCTACTAGTTTGTTCGTCAGTACATGGAATACAAAAGCTCTGGCACAAAATCTCTCAGTTAGTAACAATGATATTGTGAGCTATGCTCAGGCTTTATTGGCGATAGAACCTGTGCGTCAACAAGCTTTTAGAGAAATTAAAAGAATCATTGGTAGTGGAAATATTCCGCAAATAGTTTGTAATGAACCTGATAGTATAAATAGCTTGACTAATCAAGAAGCTAGAGATGTCGCCAGAAATTACTGTAAAGATTCTCAAGCAATTGTTGAAGATAAGGGTTTGACTATTGAGAAATTCAATAAAATTACTGTGGAAATTTCTAGGAATAATGGCTTGAAAAAACGGGTTTATGATCAACTACTCCAACTTCAGCAAAGAAAATCGCTCTCTTAAGATTAAGGATGAGACTTTGCTAACAATCCATCTAATACCAAGTCAAAATTCAACACGGTTGGAGATTTAAACCCCCCATCAACTGATACTACGTGTAGACAAGGAGTCCTGAATCCTTGAATTTAGGGTTAGGGTAAAGGGTTCCGCCATCCAAAATCCCCAATTCAAAATTGTTCTACCTACTTTTCTGTTCCCTATTCCCTACTATATCTCACTCAAAATTTATATTTTGTATTAGAAATTAATCTGACTTAGGAACCACTACTGATATCTTTTTGAGTACCGTTCCTATCACGTTTTAGACTTTCTTCTAGGGCTTGAATTTGTTCACGACGCGCTTCCAATTCTAGTGTGCGGCGGGCTAAATCTTGATTTTGTAAAGTTAGAGATTGTCGCCATTCTTCGGCTCTTTCTGTCTCTTGTTGTAAAAATTCTGGAGTGATACCTGAAGAAAGATAAGTTTGCACCAACTTTAGCACCCAGTCACAAGCATCTTCTAAACGTTCAATTTCACCCGTGGGTGAAAGCTCGACTAAAACCAGCAATTTTTCACTCATGGTATGACTTTTACCCAGTAAAATCAAAGCCTCTTCAGGGATAATTGTCCAGAGATAATCTTCTTCTTGGCGTGCTAATAGACGTAGATGATACTGGTCTAAAAATTCGTTTTTATGTACTTGGGCAAGATATCGCATAGCATTTTGGGTTTTAAGGGTGTAATACCAATTCAAAATTCGTCTTGGAAAGTTTGCTCAACGGGGAGAACCCCCGCACGCAACTTTCCGCAAAATTCAAAATTAAGAAAGTGAAAATCAGCCTACTTTTTAGCTTTTGCACCTGTATCAAGTTTTTGTGAATTGGTGTGAGGGTGTAAGGGTGTGAGGGATGATTAATACCTAATTGGGATAGGTAGTATTGTGATGAGTTTCTGGAACAGCTTCTGAATCCCGGTTTTCAATCCAAAATCCAAAATCCAAAATCCAAAATCCAAAATCCAAAATCCAAAATCCAAAATTGATATGATTGGTATTTTTTATTACCCCTATACCCCTATACCCTTATACCCCTACACCCTTACATTTATGCTAAACCACGCAAGCGATCGCGTAAAATTTCCGCTTGTTTTTCGGCTTCAGCTAAAGCGTCTCTTGCGGCTTGGACGACATCTGGTCTAGCTTTATCCACAAAGTTGGCGTTGCTTAACCTACCTTTGAGAGATTGGGCTTCAGTTTCCACTTTACTCAGGCTTTTCTCTAGCTTGGCGCGCATGGCTTCTATATCCACAACGCCATCTAAAGGTATAACAACCTGGACTGTCCCAACTACGCCTGCAATAGCTTTTTCTGCTTCTTTGGTTGATAGTTGTTCTTTTGCTACAGCAGTCTTTTCTGTGGTGCTTGGGAAGAACTGCGCGAGGAATTTTTGTCTAGCTTGCGCTGACAATAGGGTAGTCACAACAAACCAAGCTGTATAACCTATACCAACTATTTCAAAGAAAACTCCCAGAATCGGAAGATTATCTAAAGTATTGCCAACTGCTATGGCTAACCTGAAAGATATCAGACCGACAATCAGCCAAACAATTGTCCGCCAACTACTCTTAGGTTGTGGCTGGATGACTGTTTGGGGTTGGGTTTCTCCAGAGATAGTCAAATTCTCTACCTTGGCTAAATCTTTGATGTAAGATTGTCCAGCCGTGAGAATTTCTCGTTCTTGGGGATTTTCAGACTGTAAATTGGCGGTGACTTTCACCCCTGGCTTGACTTCCGCCTCGGCGCGTAAGTTGCGGATGGTGCGGATAGTCCCAATTAATAGTTCAAACTGTGCTTCTAGGCTGGGGTTAATTAAGCTTGTATCGGCTTTGGGATACGCTTGTAAAGCTAAAGTTTGCGGAGAATTTGCTGGTTGCTGGGTGAGAGTTTGCCAAATCTCTTCAGTGATGTGGGGCATAAAGGGATGTAGTAACTTTAATATCCCTTCGAGTACATAGGCTAAAGTTTGTTGGGCGACTCGGCGCGAGGCTGGGTCAGCATTTTTTTGCAGTCGGGATTTAACTAACTCAATGTACCAGTCGCAAAAATCACCCCAAATGAATTCATATATGCCCTTGGCTGCTTCTCCTAAACCGTAGTTATCGATGTAGTTAGTGGTTTGCTGGATAACTTGATGATAGCGGGAAAGAATCCAGCGATCGCTCAATTCTAGGGATTGGGGATTGGGGATTAGGGATTGGGATTTCCCAGTACCCAGTCCCAAGTCCCCAGTCCCCAGTCCGTCGAGATTCATCATCACGAATCTCGCGGCGTTCCACAACTTATTGGCGAAGTTGCGGGAAGCTTCTACTGAGGATGATTCATCTTTTTTGCGGTCATATTCTAAGCGGATATCTTGACCTGCACCGGCTACTTCCTTAACTAAGGTATAACGTAGGGCATCAGTGCCATATTTATCAATCAGCAACAGTGGGTCAATCCCATTGTTAGCCGACTTCGACATCTTCTTATTATTTTCATCCCTCACCAAACCGTGAATGTAAACAGTTTGGAATGGCATAGTCTCAGTAAAATGACCAGCCATCATAGTCATTCTAGCTACCCAGAAAAAGATGATGTCAAACCCTGTAACTAGGGTGGTTGTGGGGTAGTAAGTTGCTAAATCTTGGGTTTTTTCCGGCCAGCCTAATGTGGAAAATGGCCATAAACCCGAAGAAAACCAGGTATCTAATACATCTGGGTCTTGTTCCAGTTGAACATTCTCCCCAAATTGGGCTTTAGCTTTCTCCCAAGCTTCGTCGGTGGATTTGGCGACAATAAAGGGGGTAGTATCGGTGATTTGTCCGTTGGTTTCACTCACCGCATACCAAGCCGGGATTTGATGACCCCACCATAATTGGCGAGAAATACACCAATCTCTCAGACTAACTAACCAATCACGATAAACCTTTGTCCAGCGTTGGGGGACAAATTCGGGGGTGTTTTTCTGGTCGAGGAAGTCTAAAGCTTTATCCGCCATTGGGCGAATTTTCACGAACCACTGAGTAGAGAGTAAAGGCTCAATGGGAACTTTACCGCGATCGCTATAAGGAACGGTATGCTTATAATCTTCTACTTTTACTAATACACCGTCAGCTTCCAGGCGTGCAATTACATTTTTTCTGCCTACAAAGCGGTCTTGTCCTTGAAACTCCCCAGCATTGGCGTTGAGAGTACCATCTTTATTCAGAATATTAATAAACGGTAGATTGTGACGCTTACCCATTTCAAAGTCGTTGGGGTCATGGGCGGGAGTCACCTTCACACAGCCTGTCCCGAAACTGGGGTCTACTAACTCATCACCAATGATGGGGATTTCCCGTTGCATAATGGGCAGAGTTAAAGTTTTCCCAATTAGGTGTTGATATCTTTCATCATGGGGATTTACAGCTACACCTGTATCACCCAGCATAGTTTCTGGTCGAGTCGTCGCCACTTCTACATAACCAGAACCATCGCTGAGGGGGTAGCGGAAATGCCAAAGATTACCCTCAACCTCTTTATTTTCTACCTCAACATCAGACACCGCCGACTGCGAAGCCGGACACCAGTTAACTAAATATTCACCGCGATAAATTAACCCTTCATTGTAGAGACTGACAAAGGCTTCTACCACAGCTTTCGATAAACCTTCATCCAGGGTAAATCTCTCCCGTGACCAGTCTACCGACACACCCAAACGGCGTAGCTGATTGACAATTGTTCCCCCTGATTCCGCCTTCCATTTCCAAGCACGTTCTAGAAATTCCTCACGTCCCAACTCGTAGCGAGTTTTCCCCTCAGCTTTGAGTTGTTTTTCTAGAATCGTGTGGACAGCAATACTAGCGTGGTCAGTTCCCGGTAGCCACAGGGTATTCCGTCCCTGCATCCGGTGGTAACGTACTAGCGCATCAATCAACGCACTCTCAAAGGCGTGACCCATGTGCAGACTACCAGTAACGTTTGGCGGTGGAATTACGACGCAATAAGGTTCACCACCGTGATTAGGGTCAGCTTTGTAGACTTGGTTGTCTTCCCAGAATTTTTGCCACTTCGCTTCAGTAGAAAAAGGGTCATACAAACTGGGAAGATTCGGTATAGTTGCGGTCATTCTGGGAAATTTACGTTTGAAGGACTATTAAATTTTGCCACAGGAATGAGGAATGGGGACTGGGGATTGGGGATTGGGGATTGGGAACTGGGGACATCGCTGTTTTCATACTCATCCCAGTTTTATTATCTAATACCAAATTGCGATAGGTAGTATTGTTTCGAGATTCTGGAATAGGCTAAGAATCTGGGCTTTTAATCCAAAATCCAAAATCCGTCTTGAAAAGTTTCCTACGGCGGGAAACCCGCCTACAGAACTTTTCGCAAAATCCAAAATGGGTATAAGCGATACCTCCGATGGGCTATACCTACGTATCCATTCAGCGTAAAATAAATGTCCGCACCAAAGTAAATCGATAAATAATGCCAAAACCCGCAGATACCAGCACTAAAAAACTCATTAGTCTTGCACCTGATAATTGGGTGCGATGGGTGACAAATATACCCAATATTCAAGCAGGGGAAATTTTATCTGGGGAATTTCAATGGATTAGTCGGGAAAGTGATGTTTTAATCCGGGCGAGAAGTCCAGAATTAGGAGAATTTCTCGTATTAAATGAATTACAGTTACGTTACAACCACAAAATGCCTCGGCGAGTGCGTGCCTACACAGCATTGGCAGAAGAGAAATATGAATTACCAACCTATCCGGTGTTAATTAATATCTTACCGACGGGTGATGTGGAAATCCCCACAAGTTTCACATCAAATATTTATGGTTTAAGAGCAATTCAGGATTACCGAGTAATTAACTTATGGGAAGTAGATGTTAACATCCCATTTCAACAACCTTTACCATCATTATTGCCATTTGTGCCGATTCTACAAGGGGGAAACAATGAATCTATAATTAGGGAAGCATTACAAATTTTGCGTCGGGATGAAGACTTAAACCAGTTGGAAACGGTTTTAGCCTTTTTTGCTACCTTTGTATTAGAAAGTGCCGTTGTTCAAGAAATTATGAGGTGGGATATGGGCGTTCTTCGGGAGTCACCTTGGTACCAAGAAATATTACGAGAGGGTGAAGCACGCGGTGAAGCACGGGGTGAAGCACGTGGTGAAGCACGGGGTGAAGCACGTGGTGAGATCAAGGGAATCATTCGCAGTATCGAAATGAGTTTAGAAGCAAAATTTGGGAGTCAAGGACTAGAGTTAATGTCCCGAATTTCCCCAATTAAGGATTTGGAACAATTGCAGCGAATTTTGCGGACTGTGCTTTTAGCAAATTCTGTTGATGAAATACAACAAATTTTATAGCACTAGAACAACTGGCAGATTTTTTCTGTAGAGTGTGTGTTGATTCTTCAATTTTGATTTCTGGCATCTATAAATTTCAACTGGTGGTAGAGACAGCTAATTTGTGCTAAATCTACTCCCAGGGATTGGGCTTTTCTTAAGGGATTCCCGATAATTGCTTCTACTTCTAAGGGACGGCGTTCATCATGGTCGATTTTCATACTGGTGCGGTATGGGGTCATCTTGACGGTGTAATCTAGCATGGTTTGAATGAAGCTGTCGGGAATTATTCTCCCCATACTATTTGCCCCTGCTTTCACTTCATACATGATTTGTTCTACTAGTGTGCGGGTGTGGGGATTTGCCATTAATTCATTTGTGCTGGCGTTGAGAATGACGGACAATCCATTGTAGGGGATGTTCCATACTAGTTTCTTCCATCTGGCTAATAATAAATCAGCCGCTAATTCCATCCCAATGCCGGCGTTTTGAAAGTCATCAGCAATTTGCTGCATTCTCTGGGTGATTCCGGCTTGAGAATATTCAGGAAGATATTCCCCTAAAGTGATGTGTCCATAATCTAAATGTCGGATATGTCCTAAACCTACTTTATTGGAACAAAGAAAGCATAAACCGCCGATTACGTGAATGTTTGGCAGCATTTGGGTGATTTCTTCTTCTACACCCAACCCATTCTGCAATACTAAAACTACACCACCCTCTTTAACTACAGGCGGTAATAACTGGGGTAGTAAATAATTTTGTGTAGTTTTGAGTGCCAATATTACCACATCACATTGCGGCATTTTGGCGACATGGTTGTAGGCGTTGACTTGGGGGAGGGTAAAGTCACCGTCTTTAGACTCGATGATTAAACCGTGCTGGCTAACGTGTTCATAGTCACTCTTGAGTAAAAAGTGAACATCTAAACCCGCTTTTTGCAGTTTTGCGCCGTAAAATCCACCTAATGCACCAGTGCCTATGATGGCATACTTGCGATCGCCTAGCGTAGTTTGCTGTCCACTCATAATTTTTCACCTCAGATTTTCTGATGATCATCATAGGGCAGTGTTTCAAAACTCACTGCACTGGAACTGTAATTAACTGTCAGTTAAGAATATTTTTTTTAATAAAAATTCAATTTGTTTCACTTTAATTTAAAATTCTTTGCAGGAGATAAGGTGAAAAACATGGCTGATATTGTTGATATTGCTGTAAGTGCTGGTGCTTTTAACACTCTAGTAACTGCTGTACAAGCGGCTGGTTTAGTAGAAACATTAAAAAGTCCAGGGCCTTTTACTGTTTTTGCCCCTAATGATGATGCTTTTGCCAAATTACCACCAGGAACTATCCAAACTTTGGTGCAGAATATCCCCCAATTAACTAGAATTCTCACGTTTCATGTCGTACCAGGAAAGCTGAAACAGGCTGATTTAGCTAAACTGGGTACAGTCACATCCGTTGAAGGTTCGCCTATCAAGATTGACTGTTCTGATGGTTTTGAAGTTAAAAATGCCACGGTGTTAGCAGCAGATATCGAAGCTGATAACGGAGTAATTCACGTTATTGATACGGTGATTTTGATGGGCTAATCATTGTTTAGGTGGGCATTACCCACCTCACAAGATTACTCAAATATTGATGACTATTTATTACAAGCATAGTTAAACACTTATATATTTTAATTTATGTTAAATATATGCAGCAGTATTTACTTTAGATATATGCTGAATTAAGTTGATATATCTAAAAATAGATTAAGTTTTTAGATGCCAACATTATCCCAACAAAATTAATGCTTGATTTTCACCATTTAGCTGAGTTCTCTCGTCATAACTGTATTGGTATTTGTGGATTTCTCATCCCAGCCAATTTACTAGCCACATTGTTAACAATTATTTTGGCTGTCATCGGTCGCCCCAATTTTCAAGTTTTCCTAGCTGCTGGTGTTGCTAGTATTTTCGCAGTCTTAATGATGCTACACGTACATAGTTGGTCTATTGTTGGTGTAGTGATGTCTCCTACTTATATTTTGTCAGGGTTAGCAATTACTTGCCTAGTTGTTAACGTGACGGCGATTATTTGGCCGAAGCGTCAACTTCAAGCTTCCACTGTTTCCCACAATGTCTAGATTTCAAGAGAGGTAGAAGCAAAGAAATATTCTGCAATAAATCTGCCTCTACCTTATTTTGGGCAAAAATTACCCACAGCTAACTTTTAAACTGTAAACTTTGCGGTAATTCGCTTCATTGCTTCCACAACATTTTCACGGCTGTTAAATGCGGAAATGCGGAAGTAACCTTCACCCGCAGCACCAAAACCAGAACCAGGTGTACCGACAACATTGCAGGTATTGAGTAATTTATCAAAGAAATCCCAGCTAGAAAGGCCGTTGGGAGTTTTTACCCAAACATAAGGCGCGTTGACACCGCCGTAGACAGCGATACCTGCGGCTGTAAGTTGTTCGCGGATGATTTTGGCATTTTCTAGATAAAAACTGATTAAAGCTTTGATTTGCGCTTGTCCAGCCTCGGAGTAGACTGCTTCCGCGCCCCGTTGCACGATGTAGGATACGCCATTAAATTTGGTAGACTGACGACGATTCCACAGTTTCCACAGTTCGACATCAGAACCATCGGCGGCTTTCGCTGTTAAGGTTTTGGGAACGACAGTTAAGGCGCAACGAGTCCCCGTAAAGCCTGCGTTTTTGGAGAAGGAACGAAACTCAATGGCGCAATCTCTCGCACCTTCAATTTCATAGATAGAATGAGGCAGAGATGGATCTGTAATATAAGCTTCGTAAGCTGCATCAAAGAAAATAATCGAGTTATTGGCTTTGGCGTAGTCTACCCACGCTTGGAGATGTTCTTTAGTAGCAGTTGCCCCTGTGGGATTATTGGGGAAGCAGAGATAAATTAAATCGACTTTTTGGGAGGGAATTTCGGCTGTAAAGTTGTTTTCGGCGGTAATGGGCAGGTAAACTAAACCCTCAAACTCACCTTTTTCATTAGCGTTTCCCGTATGTCCCGCCATGACGTTAGTATCAACATAGACGGGATAAACTGGGTCAGTAACGGCAATAGTATTGTTATCACCGAAGATATCGAGAATATTACCTGTGTCGCATTTAGAACCATCAGAAATAAAGATTTCTGACGCATCAATATCACATCCCCGTGCTTGGAAATCTTGAGCCGCGATTTTTTCCCTTAACCAAGCATACCCTTGTTCTGGCCCATATCCTTGGAAAGTAGCGCGATCGCCCATTTCTTCCACAGCTTTAATCATCGCACTGCGGCAAGCTTCCGGTAAAGGTTCGGTGACATCACCAATACCCAGACGGATAATTTTAGCATCAGGATTGGCTTGAGCAAAAGCATTTACCCGCCGCGCAATTTCTGGGAACAAGTAACCAGCTTTGAGTTTTAAGTAGTTGTCGTTAATGGTTGCCATAGTCAAGTTGAAAATAAGGCCTAGATAAAACAGCTTACCAGTCTTTGTAAATGGGTATGGGGGTGTAAGGGTTTAAGAGAAGGGGTTTTTGCTGCGTAACTAGGAACAAAGATTAAATACTAGAATTAAGTGAATACAAAATTATTATCCACAAGAATTTGGTTATGAGCATTCCACTTGTAGACCAAGCCACAGAAGAAAAACTAGTCCTAATTCATTGCTGCATTATCTGACTATAGCTGACCAATATGACGCTGTGACTGAATTTGAAGAACTTATCCGTAGTCAAAACAGTTAATTTTTTGATTTATTACGACTAATATATTGCCCGTGAATATTGACTAAGTAAGGTACTATATAAGTTAAAGTTGCAGCAATCCAGCGATCGCGAGTCATTTTCCCTGTAATCACTGCTGCCCCATGATTAATGGTAAATAGAATAGAACCCACTACGACAGCTACTTTTACAGCCGTTGGCATCATATTTTTATCACCAAGACACAAGCAATATTCTCTAATAGCTTTCATCTGTTACCTAAAAATGGAATCATGACCCAAAGAAACAAAAATTTAGTATAAGTAATGATGGGTCAAAATATTGACGATATTAAAATTTCTATCATTATTTTAATTAGGAAAGTAGTAATTTCTTATGTCTGAGTCCAATTCCTCCTCTACAAACAATACTTTTAACATTTCTGGTGGCTCAATTACTAACTTGACTGGTTCTGGTGCAATTTATTACAACGAGGCTGTTCAGACCGCAAAAGCCGATAATTCACTTGTAGTAAACCATACATGCACAACAAGAACCATCTTATTTTTAGCAGCTAACCCCAAAGGTACAACCAGACTACGCCTGGATGAAGAAATCCGAGAGATTGACGCTGGGTTAGAAAGGGCTAAACGGCGGGAACAATTTATACTACAGCAAAAATGGGCTGTACGTGCTAGAGATGTGCAACGTGCTTTACTAGACTTCAATCCTCAAATTATTCATTTTTCTGGTCATGGAGGTGGCGAAGAAGGTTTGGTATTAGAGGATGAGACGGGTACACCAAAGTTAGTAGACACAGAAGCTTTAGCTGCTTTATTTGAATTATTTTCCGATAGATTAGAGTGTATTATACTTAATGCTTGCTACTCAAAAGTACAAGCTTGTGCGATCGCTCGTCATGTTCCTTACGTCATTGGGATGAGTCAGGAAATTGGCGACATAGCAGCTATTGAATTTGCTGTGGGTTTTTATGATGCTTTAGGTGCAGGTAAATCAGTAGAATTTGCTTACAAATCTGGTTGTGTCAATATCCGCATGGCAGGTGTTGCGGAACACTTGACACCAGTATTGCAGCCGAAATTAATAAAGTGAACTTGGTAATTTTTGTAAGACTTG
The DNA here is from genome assembly GCF_002896875.1 of Nostoc sp. CENA543. Lineage (GTDB taxonomy): Bacteria > Cyanobacteriota > Cyanobacteriia > Cyanobacteriales > Nostocaceae > Trichormus. The sequence continues at coordinate 2,464,435 of NZ_CP023278.1, read as the reverse complement.
TTTGTAATCTTCGGCAATGTCTTCTAAACCTGGTGGTGGTAAAACTTTATCTTTTGATTCTCGCAGTTGGACAAACTCTCTCACAAAAAACCAAAGTTCACGAGTAATTTTTTGCCGTTCAATGCCAATTTCCCAGTATTCTTTGACGTTTGATTCTAGTCCATTGAGTAATTTCTTGACTATTTTACCAGTCCTGACACCAACTTCCTGATCAATTTCTAGAGTTTCTGAATTTGCCTGATTAGGCTTAGGTAAAGCCCCACAATGCAGTCCAACTAATTGCCACTGTTGATTCATTACAGGACTGCCTGATGAACTAAAGTCAGCATCAGCTTCGTAAAAGATGAAATTATCATAAAGCTCTTTCACTCTATTATTAGAAAGCACAACTTCTTTGTGTCTACCTTTAGGATGCTGAATAATATTTACAGGATCACCCAATTTAGCTTTATCCTTTAAAAAAGCTAGCAAATCTTCAACACGACTATTTTCTTTATCTTTCAATCCTTTAATCAGGGCAATAGTTTGGGGAATTTCCTCTAATACTTCTGCTAATAATTTTAAATCTACTCCTGCTGATATTTCTGACAATTGTTTGGTGAGTGAGTTGAACATTTCTTGTGGTAATGGTGGTGCAATTAAGCTATCATCTTCTATTAATGGAATCCAACCAAACTGATCACCGGCTTGTCCTGCATCTGGATAATTACCATCTTTTGTCTCTGACTTGAGCTTGATCAAAGCAAAATCTAAATCTTGATCAAAAGCCAGCAACTTATCAAATCCATATTCTAAAGATTTAATTTCCCGTCCTAAAATGTCTTGTTCATAGTTAAATTCAGCACTATATTCAGCCAATGCTTTTGTAAGTTCGTTATTCTGTAGTGGAAAAATATGATAATTTGTTAACAATTGGTTTCTACCCACCAAAAATCCTGTTGCTACAGGAAGACGTTTCAGATTTTTGGAAAAATGCTCTGCTTTTAAAGGAATCTTGAGATTATTTAAATCATCTCCATTTATCTCAAATACCTCTTGTGCTTTTTCAAGAGAGATACAACATATTTCAGCTAATTCCGATAGTGAAAAAAACTTTTTCCTCATATCCTCTGCTTGAGTAATAGTATTAATAAAGCTTTCAGCACTATCCGATGAAAATTCTCGAATTAAGCGACATACTGCTGCTCCTCGCCGGATTCCTAGTGATAAAAATGGGAATGGGAGAAAATCTGGTTGACCAAAAGCCGCACTCATTATGGGATTAGCATTAATAGCTGGATTTTGCTTATAAGCAATTCGTTTAATAATTATTTTTAATAACTCTTTATTTTCAAGCTTTTTGAGAGATAGTTGACTGGGAATAGATAAGTTTCTTGTTCCTATGCCGGGAATAGAGATGACACCCAAACCAGGAATTGAAATATTGGGAATAAAGTCAACCATGCTTTACCTTACTTTATTAGTCTAATATGGGTAATAAATTTGTGAATATTGTAAAATAAAGTTCTCAATTAAATTATGGACAAATGTAAAAAAATATATACAGGATATAAGTTTACACAAGAATCTGTCATACATGACTTACAGGATATCGTTGCAGGTAATTCACTATTTTTTAAAGTATTGTTAATTTTTAAATGTATTTTATTAAAAATAATATCAGCCATTTTTATAGGTTTTATAGGTGCAATCATATGTATGAATATTTTTGTTAATTGGCAAGATTCATGGATTGGCAACCTTTCTGCTGTCATAACTATTATATTTTGGTCATTGGTGGCTGTACGTAGAGGTTATTTAAGAGCATTATTAGAAGCAGGAATATTAATATTAATTTTCGGTGTTGTGATCTCACCAATTTTAAAACTTATAGGCATCTTAAAATTTTCAGTGACATTAGGAGTTTTACTAGCCAATATTATTTGGCTATCTACCTTCTTGATCTGTTCTTTAATCACTATGTTTGCGCTAAGTTTATCTAAGATATTGATTAAAAAGGAATATAAAAATATTGTTGATTTTGCATATGGTTTATTGATGATTATAGGAGCAAGCATTAGTTCTTATATATATAGTTTTTTACTTTATGAACCTAATCAAAAGGCTGTATTGATTATCCAAAATATATCACTGACAAATGTCAAGACTTTTGCAGTCTTAGTAGGTACATTTTTTGGTGTTGGTATAGTGATGTTTAGTCTACTTATCACCCAGTTTCAAGAACCGCCTTGGCGAAATTTAGATTTTTTGAGAAATTGGGCGATCGCAATTGGTTCTTGGGGTGGAACTTCGTTTTACAATTTAGATTTAAGTAGTGTCAACTTTGAAAATGCCCAACTAGCTAATACAGACTTAAGGGCGCGAAAACTCTACCGCACCTGTTTTCAAGGTGTCACTGGATTAGAACTTGCTAGGGTAGATAGTCGATATTTAGACTTAAAACTTCCCAAAGTCCAAAAACTCCTGACTCATGCTTGTTCAGAAGATCCAGACTTTAGTAATTTGAACCTAAGAGGGGCTTATTTGCAAAGGGCTGACTTGCGACGGATGAAGTTTATCGACACAAATTTAATCGGTGCTGACTTACAGAATGCTGATTTACGGGGTAGTATTCTGGCTAATGCTCAGGTTATTGATGTTGACTTTACAAACGCCAATTTAACAGGGATTTGTATTCAAAATTGGAATGTCAATAGTCAAACTCGCTTTACTAACGTTCAATGTGATTATATATATCGCAAATTAGACGAAAAAGGCGAACCAATTGACCGTTATCCTATAGACCGCAACTTTGAACAAAGAGAATTTGAATCATTGTATCAGGAAGTCGGTAATATTGTAGAATTGGTTTTCAAAGAGGGGGTAAACTGGCGTGCTTTTGCATTTAGTTTGCAAAAACTGGAATTAGAAGATGAAAGTTTAGGATTACAACTCAAAGGGATTGAAAAGAAAGGTGATCTTTGGGTTGCTAAGGTGACTCACAATGAAAATATTTCTTCTCAAGAAGTCGAGCAACGCTTATATGATTCCTATGATGAGTTGAGACAATTACTAGCTACTAAAGAACAACAAATTAACAGTTTGCTAGGAATAGCTAGTAGTCAAGCAGAAGCTATTAAAGAATTTAGTAAGCGTCCATTGGGTAACAGTTTTGTAATTAATGGTAGCACCATTACTAATTTAACTGGCTCTGGACAAATAGAATATAATGAAGCAGCAGAGCAGGTGCGGAGTATTGTGGCTAATAGTGATGCACCAATGCAAGTCTCAAATACGGTACAGCATTTTTTGGCTCAACTCACAGGAAAAAGTGTGGCTACGACAACAGCAACTCAAGGGGAGCTGATTAAACAATTACTCTTGCATGAAGCCGAAAAAGATAAAATTTTTAAGCAGCTTTTAATTTTACAAGGTCAACAAATAATTGATAATCTTGCAGAAGGAACTATCGCCAGTGCCATCAAAGAAGCGATCGCACAACTGCAATGATCATAAATCATGAGTCAAACTCTCACTGCAACCAAGATTTCCATTATTATTCCCACACTCAACGAAGCAGGGAATATCAAACAAACCATAGCCACGACTCAACCTAGCACAAATATAGAAGTCATAGTGGTAGATGCAGGCTCTCAAGATGATACCGTAACTATAGCTGAATCATTGGGTGTAAAAGTCATCTTATCTACTCCTGGGCGGGCTGTGCAAATGAATACAGGCGCGGCTGTGGCGAGTGGGGAGATTCTGCTGTTTCTCCATGCAGATACGCACTTACCCCCAGGGTTTGACGACATGATTCGCACCAGTCTACAGCAAGTAGGAGTTATAGCTGGGGCATTTACTTTACAAATAGATGCGTCTCCTTTAGCGTTAAGATTAGTAGAGTGGGGGGTAAGATGGCGATCGCACTTTTTGCAAATGCCCTACGGTGATCAAGCAATTTTTATTACCAAAGCTGTATTTCAAGAAATCGGTTGTTTTCCAGAACTTCCCATTATGGAAGATTTTGAGCTGATGCGACGCTTAAAACACCAAGGCAAAATAGTTATTTTAGCTACACCAGTAATTACCTCGGCTCGAAGATGGCTGCAAAAAGGTATCTTTCAAACTACACTCATCAATCAAATTATGATTATTGGCTATCTCCTCGGTGTAGCACCAGCACGACTGCGAAATTGGTATCGCCAAATCAAAATTATGTGATTAATTGATTGTTTTAACTACTTATATCAGACTCCTATTTGATTTTTGAAAAAAGTAAGTATAATTGTACTATTTTCCCCAATATCCAATCCCCATTACCTTCAATCATCAAATCGGATTATCATGTCAATTATTATTGCCGAAAACTTAAGTAAATCCTATCCAGTGGCAGTAAAAGAGCCGGGAATTAAAGGCACAATTAACCACTTTTTCCGCCGTACTTATCGTTCTATTCATGCAGTTCAGGATGTTTCTTTTGAAATTACTCCTGGGGAAGTTGTGGGTTTTTTAGGGCCAAATGGTGCAGGAAAAACCACTACACTTAAAATGCTCACCGGACTCATTCACCCCTCTGGCGGTACAGTCAGAGTCGCTGGTTATGTTCCTTTTTTGCGCCAAGAAGCATTTCTACAAAAAATTACCTTGGTAATGGGACAAAAGCAACAACTACTTTGGGACTTACCAGCTATAGATTCCTTGAAAATTAATGCTGCTGTCTACAACATTTCCGATAAAGAATTCCAGCGACGGCTAGGAGAATTAACAGAAATGTTGGCCTTAGAAGATAAACTTAAACAGCCAGTGCGGAAACTGTCTTTAGGCGAACGCATGAAGGCAGAATTATTAGCAGCATTATTACACCGTCCCCATGTTTTATTTTTAGATGAACCTACCTTGGGGTTAGATGTCAATGCTCAAGTAGCAGTAAGAGATTTTTTGCGAGAATACAATCAGCGTTATCAAGCAACTGTATTATTAACTAGCCATTACATGGCAGATATTACGGCTTTATGTCAACGTGTGCTGCTCATCCATCAAGGTAGACTTATGTATGACGGCAGCTTAGATGGACTTTTAGAACGTTTTGCCCCCTATCGAGAAGTTCATGTAGAATTAACCCAAGCTTTACCGCTAGAAAAACTCAAAATGTATGGCGATGTGCAGAATTTAGATGGTCGTTCTGTGTGTTTTATGGTACAGCAAGAAACTCTAACGCGCACAGTTACCCAGATTTTAACAGAATTAGAAGTGATAGATTTAACAGTTACAGAACCGCCGATAGAAGAAGTTATTGGACGTGTTTTTCAAGCAGGAGTTGTGTAAATTAAGTAGAACGACAGGAAAAAACAAAATTATGTTAAATAATTGAAAAATAATATAGATTCAGTTCGTAGTAAGGACTTTAGTCCTTTTCTGTTCGCGGAGTGTCTCGTAAAGATAACTTTATTTCTCTCTAAAAACCTTTAGTTATTTATCTTGTTCTGACTTGAAAATACCCTAAGGTAAGCTAAAGCTACAAAATTCAAATTTCCATGAAAAGCATTATTAGAAAAGCTCTGACTTTACTGACAGTTTATTACGCTTATATGGTGGAGTACCGAGCAGAACTGATTTTATGGGTTTTGTCCGGTTCTTTGCCGATTATTTTAATGGGGGTTTGGATTAAAGCTTCCCAAAGTGGACAGTTTGGTTTATCTTCTGTTGAATTTGCGCGTTATTTTTTGACAGTTTTTGTAGTGAGACAAATTTCCGTTGTTTGGGTAATTTGGGAGTTTGAAAGGGAAGTGGTAGAAGGTAAATTATCTCCCAAATTATTACAACCTCTAGACCCAGTGTGGCATCATGTCGCCTCTCATCTTTCAGAAAGAGTGGCTCGCATACCCTTTGCAATTATATTAATAGTCCTGTTTTTCTTTCTATATCCCCAAGCATTTTGGCTGCCTAATTTGGGTCAGGTATTGTTATTTGCCTTAGCTGTTAGTTTAGCTTTTATGTTAAGGTTTGTGATTCAATACACCTTTGCTATGTTTGCTTTTTGGACAGAAAGAGCTAATGCGATAGAGAATTTTTGGTTTTTATTTTATCTTTTTTTATCAGGTTTAATTGCTCCTTTAGAAGTTTTTCCGGCACCTATTCGAGAGGTAGTTTTATTTACACCCTTTCCATATCTCATCGATTTTCCTACCAGTATTTTAGTTGGTATACCTGTAGATATGACAAGGGGATTTCTCTCACTAATTGCCTGGATATTAATATTTTTAGGTGCAAATCGCTGGCTATGGCGTGCGGGATTAAAACGTTATTCTGGCATGGGAGCATAATTAATAAACTCCATACAGTTTTGGCTGAGAAAAACAATCAAAAATAGGGAACACTTTTATTCAAAAACAACGGACGAATTCAGATAAATTTCTCAGCCTTTTATTCAGGGATTTCAAACTTATAACCGTAACCCCGCACAGTTTTGATAAACTCCGGCACACTAGTATCAGCTTCTAATTTTTTCCGCAACTGACCGATGTGAACATCAACTACTCTGCCATCTCCCACATAGTCGCAACCCCAAATTTTTTGGATGAGTTGGGGACGACTCCAGGCTTGACCAGGATGACTAGCTAAAAAGTGTAAGATATTAAACTCCAAAGCTGTTAAGTTTAGGGGTTTATCATTTAGGGTGACTTCTCTACCATCTGGGTTAATTGCTAGTTGTTTGAAAATTAAACGTTGCGAGGGAGATGGTTTAATAGAACGAATGCGTCTTAAAAGTGCTTGGACTCTCACTTCAATTTCAGCGAGGCTAAAGGGTTTAGTAATAAAATCATCAGCACCAGCAGCCATGATTTTGATTCTGTCGTTTTCTTCTGTCCTCCCACTGAGAATCATCACTAAGACGTTATTCCGACTCTGCATTTCTTGACAAAGTTTATAACCACTTGTATCTGGTAAGTTCCAATCAAGAATTACTAAAGCAGGATCAAACTGCTCAAATAACGCCAAAGCTGTTTTACCATCAGCAGCTGACTCGATTTGATACTTGCGACCTAAAAAGCGATATATCAGGTTACGAACACCAAAATCATCGTCTACAACAAGAATTTTAGGATTTGAAGCGGTCAGCGTCACCATATTGTTTTAGCCTTATGTTAACTTGGCAAGTTAATTAACTGTATAGAAAACAACGAATTGGGAATAAGTATTTTAAATCTTAGATTTTGGATTCTAGATGATAAGCTAATCCAAAATCTAAAATCCAAAATTTTCTTGCCCAACGTCTATTTGTTTGTTCTGGTGTACACGGTTCATGATCGCCTACTTCTGCAATTACTTAAACTTACAGCTAGTTGTCGCTATACACTGCCTCTGTACTACTGAACTACACTTAATTTTCCATTAAATTTCTCAAAACTTCAGCTGTCATACTGCATACCAAATGTATGATTTTTGTATGAGTTTGGTATGTTTTTATGCTTTGATGCTATAATTGGTAATCTTCACAGTTAAGAGAAACTTTAATTTTCAGTGTGTTCCTCTACCCATCAATCATTCTCTAACTGCTGGCAGATGGCTGAAAAATTCCAGCCATTGAATCGTTTCAACTCAAAATCCATCTACCATACCCTACTCTGAAATATCCCATGAAGAATCTTTCTCCGGATATATACGAGTCTTTATCCGGAGTGCGTCTACGTACAGAGACATATCTTTAGCGTTTAATAAAATATTTTCTGGGAGTATGACAAGCCGAGGACTCAAAGCATCACCAGAAGGAATTAAAGCTGCAAAGACAGCTTTAACAGACAAAACCTTGAGTCAGCAAAAATTAGCCACAGCATTGGGTATCACACGCCAACCAGTATCTAAGTTTTTTGCGGGTGAACCTGTTTCTCGTAGTTGTTTTGTGCAAATTTGCCAACAACTAGGACTGTCTTGGCAACAAGTTGCTGGCATGGATTATTCTGATGTATCAGAAATTACATCTTCTCTGACTTCTCAAAAAGCTGATATCAATGCTCTAGCTAGCGAACTACGCCAAAAATATCAAGAAAAAATTCAAGATCAGTGCAGCACGCTACAAATGCTAGATGTGGCGCGAGCAATACCGCTAGAGGAAATTTACACTCCTGTGGAAGTATTACCAGAAGTAACGAGCCAAAAATGGCGCGATATAGCTGATTTGAGGGAGAATTCACCTTTGAATGGCAATAATAACTGCAATACATTACCAGGGTTAGAGGTTGTATTGCGATCGCCCAAGTTAATGTTACTGGGAAAATCTGGTTCTGGTAAGACTACATTTTTACAGTATTTGGCGATCGCTTGCAATCAAGGTAAATTTCAACCACACCTAGTTCCTGTGTTTGTGCGGTTAAAAGAATTTGCCGAAGATGCTCAAGATGAAGGAGAATTCAATCTTTTACAATACATCAGCCACAGTTTAAGTTGTTGTGATGTAGATGAGAAAGCCACTTTATCTATACTTAGTCGCGGCAGTGTTCTCATTATCTTAGATGGACTCGATGAAGTACCTTTAGAACACACAGATATAGTCACCAGAGAAATACGCAAATTTACTCAAATTTATTACAAAAATCAATTTGTCATTAGCTGTCGCATTTCTGCTTATAAATATCGGTTTCCTGGATTTACTGAGGTTGAGTTAGCAGATTTTAATGACAAACAAATAGAAATTTATGTTCAGAATTGGTTAGTTGAAGTGGCTCATCAATCTGTCATTGATGGAGAAACTAATAGTAAATTATTTATTCAAAACCTCAATTTACCAGAAAATCAGCGCATTCGAGAATTAGCCAGAGTCCCTTTATTGCTACATTTAATATGTTTATCATTTCAAGCTAAGGGGCAGTTTACATTCAAACAGGTGAATTTATATGAGCAAGTCTTGAATGTTTTACTGTCTCGCTGGGATGAAACCAGAGGGATTAAAAGAGATGATTTTTATACTAACTTGAATTTGAGTAGTAAGAAAAAATTAATTGCTCACATTGCTGCTACCACCTTTACTAATGGAGAGTATTTTTTTGAACAAGAAAGAATTCAACAATTGCTAGCTGAAGTCTTACCGAATATTAATAATTCTAGCCTACAGCAATCATTAACACCCCTAGACCACAAATCAGCTTTACAAGGACTGATTTTTCAAGATAGCTTACTAGTAGAAAGAGCCAGGGGTGTATACTCTTTTGCTCATTTAGGTTTATTAGAGTATCTTACAGCTAGAGATGTTTTAGAGAAGTCCTGTAATCTAGTTGATGAATCATTAATCAATTACATCACCCAAGAGCGTTGGTATCATGTATTTTTGTTGATCATGAATATGCTTTTTAGGGCTGATGAAGCTATCGTTTATATGAGTAATCATATTGCTGATCTTGTATATCATGATGAACAAATCCAAGCTTATCTTACCTGGTTAAATCAAAAGGCAAAGTCTGTAAAAATTAACAATAATGACACTGCTTTACGTGCATTTTACTTTGTTTGTAGTGCGGCTTCAGGCGATATAGAAAATTACTTATTTGAGTGGGAATTTATAGGTAATTTAGGATTTAATTCAGAATTAGCACTGGATAAAATGCTGTTTAATATTCTCAATTGTATTGATGATTTAAAATTAGCCTTTGACAATAACTGTAGTTATACTCATATTTTTAATCAAGCTCGTCTTTTGAATATTACTTTTGATGAAGCTATTGATTTAGTAGGAGATGGAGAGTTTAAGCGAGAACTTTACCAGATTAAGAAACAATTACCTTGTACAGAAAGTAATCCTGATAAATTTTATTTATGGTGGCAAGCAAACTGTAATATTTGGGAAAAAAGATTAAGAGATAATCTCATTAAATATCGCAATATTGGTCATAACTGGCAGTGGAGAGATTTACAATTAGGGATATTGAAAAAATACTTATATGCTAACAAATTAATCATCGATTGTTTGCGAATTCAGGTAAATATCCAAAAGGAGTTAAAAAAGCAAATAGAGGATAAATTATTTTTAGCAATTGCAGACAATCAAGCCCAATAATTACCTGATTAAATAACAATCAAAACAGAGACCTGATTATAAATCTATCTTGAGAACTTACCGTTCTTCATACCGTAGCCAGAGAACTGAAATAGAGATAATTAGGTAAATTGCAAATAATGCAATTGACAAGTAATAGTTAAGGTATGAATAACAATTTATTCGGTGGTGTAATTCCTCCACAACCCCCTGTAGAAGCAAAAACTGACGTTCATGTAGTTAAATCCCGTCTCGAATGGGGTGAACCGGCTTTTACAATTTTGGATGTCCGCGATCGCCCCACTTATAATGAAGGTCATATCATGGGTGCAATGACAATGCCAATAGATGAAGTGGTAGATCGTGCTGTACCCTCTTTAGATAAAAGCCGTGATATCTATGTCTACGGTGCAACAGAACAACAAACCGCAGAAGCAGCAAGAAAGCTTCGTTCTGCCGGTTTTGAACACATATCAGAACTCCAAGGCGGTTTAGCCGCATGGAAAGCAATTGGCGGCCCGACAGAAGGTATTATCGAATCCCAAACCCCCGCCGGTGCAGACGACTATAATGTTGTTGATCGCCTCAAGAATCATGTAGAGACACAACAAAAGGATGTGTGATTAGTCATTAGTCATTAGTCATTAGTCATTAGTCATTAGTCATTAGTCATTAGTCATTAGTCATTAGTCATTAGTCATTAGTCATTAGAATTATCCAGGAATTAAACTTTAAATCTTGGCTGATATTGCCTATAGTTGATTTCCTAGATATGTTCTATCTAAAGGATATCTTTGACTGTTGACTATTGACTGTTGACTGTTGACTATTTGACTAATGCTCAAACAAATCTTTGAATTGTAATAAATCCAGAGCAACAATTGTGGGTAGAACTTGAAAGCATTGTTGAGCAAGTTCCCATCTTTCTTCCCTTTGTAACATGGCGGTTAACTTCTGTTGCACACCAATTAAATAACGGACATCATTAGCAGCGTAACTCAGTTGCGCCTCAGATAAATTGCTGGCGTTACCCCAATCAGAACTTTGAGCAGATTTATCGAGTTCTACATTCTCTAACTCTTGCACTACATCCTTAAGTCCATGTCGATTGGTGTAAGTACGAGCTAATTTACTAGCAATCTTAGTACAAAAAACTGGTTGCACATGAATGTCTAAATGGTAACGTAACGTGGCAACATCAAACCGTGCAAAGTGAAATATTTTGAGGATATTATCAGCTTCTAGCAGCGTTTTTAAATTGGGTGCTGCTGTTTGTCCTTTGGCTATGCGAATAGCTGTTACTTGGCCTTGGGAATTACACAACTGGACTAGACACAAGCGATCGCGCTGTGGTAACAATCCCATAGTTTCCGTATCAACAGCCAATACTTCCGATTGTAAATATTGGGATAACGCAGCGTCACTCAAATCGCGATCGCTTACTTGAAAATCTTGTAATGTCATGAATTACGTAAAATAATCTATGCAGTTAGACAATACATCATTATTGTGCAGAAAAGCCCCAATGCCGTCTAGTGCAGCACTGCATAAATTCAGCAATCCCTGAAAATAGGCGAAAACCCAGCAAAATCAAGCGTTAATTCTTTCTTTTGCCTTTTACCTTTTGCCTTTTACATTTCCCCACTAGGGAGTACGCAGAAAAATCTGTGTGAGATAAACTTCTCCTTTTTGGTTCGTAGCGACACCAATTCCTGTAAGATTGTAATTACCTTGGATATTCTTCAAATGTCCTGGACTTTCTAACCAGCCAACCACAGCTTGATTAGCAGGATCATTGTATCCTCGATTAAAAGCGAGATTTTCCGCAGCACTCTTGTACCTCAAGGGAAGAGCGTAAACTCTCCTCTCAAATCCTTCATGACTAAATGGTGCCTGACCTCTAGCCATGTTGCGACTATGAATTCTGGCTTGGCGAGTGATGCTAGCATTTAAGGTTAGCTTTGGCAACTTTCTTGATACCCGATAACGATTAATTTGCTCAAACACTGATTTCTCTAAAGCAGTAGTTTGATAGCTGTTGGAGGTAGCCACTTGACGAGAGACAGCCGACAACGATTGCTCATCATTAGGTGACTGTGTAGACGTGTGGCCTGGTATCGAAGGAGCAAGTAATACTCCAGAAAGGACAAGCGTACTTAAAGCGATGCCAAAAGCAGGTTGTCGGGACATGCGAAATTACTTTGTGTACATACTATAAGACCTATACTCTAACTTCTATATCCTGGAATATATAACAGGATACTTTTGAATATTCATCAGTGGCAGAAGCCAGAAGAATTTTAGATTTTAGATTATTCAATCCAAAATCTAAAATTCCTTAGTTTAGTCTATGAGCGCATGAAAATTTGTGTGAGATAAACTACACCTCGGCCATTGACTGCAACACCAATACCAGTCAAATTAGTATTGCTTTTGATGTTAGTCAGGTGTCCTGGACTGTTTAACCAGCCTTTTACAGCACTTGTTGCTGCGTCTCTATCTTGGTTGTAAGCAACATTTTCACTGGCGGTTTTGTAAGCAATACCAGTTGCTTGAAATCTCTGTGTAGAACCCTGATGACTAAAGGGAACTTTACCGCTAGCCATATTTTGGCTATGAATTCTAGCCTGTTCATCGATAGCAGAATTGCGTGTCAGTGCCGGTAGATTTATGGAAGCTCTATATTGGTTGATTTGGTTGAGAACTGACTCTTCGATAGCAGCAGCATTCGAGTTAGATTTTCCACCAGAAGAACTGGGATTTGATGGTTCACTAGGAAAACCTTGATTTGGTTGTCCACCGGAAGAACCAGGATTTGATTGTCCACCAGGAAAACCCTGATTTGGTTGTCCACCAAAAGAGCCAGGATTTGATGTTTCTGGATTATATGGTCTTTGGGGAAAAGACTGCACAGGACGATTATACGGTCTAGGAGGACGATTATATTGTCCTGGGAAAAATTGTCCCAGAAGATAGGTAGTAGTTGTTGACTTTAACTGAACAGGTTGAGTTTTTAGGGAAACAGCACTTGCTCCACTGGCGAGAACAAAACTGCCTAAAGCAAGACTATAAATTGTCGTTCGGAGCATTTTTCAAGCCATGTAGTTGTTGCAACCATATAACCAGACCGTTATGGATTGCACAAACTCACTATGTGTCCATATATCTTTGGTTATAGTTACCTAACTACGAATATTCTCTGCTCACGTTTAAATTCATAGTTTTTCATAAAAGAAAAGGCGATCGCTCAGGATCGCCTTCTATCATTAGGATGATATTTCCTAATTTTTGGGAAAAAATAGACTTTATTTTGTCATTTTCCATCTCAATTTTTTGAAACAAATTTATGTCTTGAGATAGATTTATTCCTAGCTTAAAAACTTAGCTACAGTTTGTACATCCTTGTCACCACGGCCAGAACAGTTAATGACAATGCGGGGACTACCGCTAAGTTGAGGACATAGGGTTTCTAGATAGGCGATCGCATGGGATGTTTCCAAAGCTGGTATGATTCCTTCTAGGCGAGATAATCTTTGGAATGCCTCCAAAGCCTCAGCATCAGTCACACTATAGTATTCAGCACGACCAATATCTTTTAAATAGCTGTGTTCAGGGCCGACACCAGGATAATCTAACCCTGCGCTAATAGAGTGCGCTTCCGTTACTTGTCCGTCTTCATCTTGCAACAGGTAACTCATCGCCCCATGCAATACACCAACTCGTCCTTTAGTCAAGGTAGCAGCGTGTTTTTCTGTATTCACACCTTCCCCAGCCGCTTCTACGCCTATCAACCTGATAGAAGGCTCATTGACGAACTCATAAAATAGTCCCATCGCATTAGAACCACCACCCACACAAGCCATGAGGATATCAGGTAAACCGCCCCATTTTTCCATAGCTTGATTGCGAGTTTCTTGACCGATGATCGCATGAAAATCGCGTACCATCATCGGGTAAGGATGGGGGCCTGCTACCGAACCTAAGATGTAATGTGTAGTTTCCACATTTGTCACCCAATCTCGGATAGCTTCAGAGGTAGCATCCTTGAGAGTCCCAGTCCCAGCAGCAACCGGACGAACTTCAGCACCCATCAACCGCATTCTAAACACGTTTAAAGCTTGGCGTTCCATATCGTGAACACCCATATAAATCACACATTCCAAGCCAAAACGAGCGCACACTGTAGCAGTTGCGACACCGTGTTGTCCTGCGCCTGTTTCCGCAATGATGCGCTGTTTACCCATGCGCTTGGCTAACAAAACTTGACCGAGGGCATTATTAATTTTGTGCGCGCCGGTGTGATTTAAATCTTCACGCTTCAGATAAATTTGTGCGCCTGTACCGTCTGGTCTAGCATAGTGAGCTGTTAGACGTTCCGCAAAATATAACGGTGTGGCGCGTCCTACATAGTCTGCTAAAAGTTGTTGGAGTTCAGCTTGAAAACTAGGATCATGGCGGTACTGCTGATAAGCTGCTTCTAACTCCGCTAAAGCAGGCATTAAAGTTTCCGGGACGTACTTACCGCCAAAGCGTCCAAAGCGTCCTTGAATATCGGGAACTTGAGTGGTAGAGGGAGAACTTGGAGAAAGGGGAGTGGTAGTCACGGAAATTACTTTTGTGATGAGATAGCTTCATTATTATATTGAAAGTCTGAAGCAGAGAGAATAGATTAGAGAAGTCGGAAGAGATATGTAATGTTAGTCTAGAATTTGATTCCTAGAAGCATCTGCGATCGCATCTCCAGTATTTTCCCACTAAAATTTTTATGTCTTCCTCCAATTCCAAGTCTGACAAAAAGCAATACGCCTACCGCGAATTTGGTCACGATAACCCCGCCGCCACAGAACGACCTACCCCAGAACTACCACCAAATCAACAAAACGTCAGAGTCCAAGCCACCCGCGCCGGACGTAAAGGTAAAACAGTCACAGTCATCACTGGGTTTCAAACTAAACCAGAAACTTTGGCTGATTTGGTCAAAAAGCTCAAAACCCAGTGTGGTACAGGTGGCACAGTTAAAGATAATGAAATTGAAATTCAAGGCGACCACAAACAGAAAATTTTAGAAATTTTGCTTAGTCTAGGTTATAAAGCCAAAATTAGCGGCGGTTAGTTGGGGACTGGGGACTTATCAATTCAAAATTCAAAATTCAAAATTAAAGAATTGATTACTCAGCACCGGCTAAACGCCGCGCTACCGCTAACAGCACTCAGCACTCAGAACTTTCAAGCCAGAATCTACTAAAACAACTCACAAAAAAACAGTTAAATAAAATTCAGGAATCGTAACCTTTTCTAGAGTAGTTAAAACCAAGAGCAAAAGACATCTTGATTAGCGTATCTTCACAGGGAGATTGATATGGATTTAGTGCGAATTCTGTGCGCGATTTTCTTCCCACCCTTGGGAGTATTTCTACAGGTAGGTATTGGTAAGGATTTTTGGATTAATATCTTGCTGACTATCTTTGGCTATATTCCTGGAATCGTTCATGCAGTGTGGGTAATTGCCAAGAAATAATTATACCAATTCGCAATTCGCAATTCGCAATTCGTAATGGTTTTCAAGCTTTGCATCTGTTACGTAATTTTGGATAATTGGTATTAGGTGTTAGGAGTAGGCGGCTTTAGGTTCGATAATAGAGAAATGGATAAAAACCTAAAGCCGCAAAATTAGATTATTTCAATTTAAATTCATCAAACTTGACCACTTCAGAATCAGGCTTGCGGGTATCAAAACGGTAGCTACTAATTGTACCCGTTGCTGTTTCAAATATACTAAAAACTGTAATATCATTACTGGCGACATAAGGCAGAGACTGACCGTTTTCATCTACTAAATGGCTGATTGTAGGTAACACAGGTTCTAAGCCATTAGGGTCGCCTATAGCTGTATATTCTTCTTGATAACCAAATGGGACTTCTCGTTTTTTATCACTCCAAGCAGCACCATAAGAGTTACCAACATTAGATGTTTCTAAAAAGTGCATTCCACTAGGACTAATAAACCGATTCCATAGATGGGAATGACCATAAAATACTAATTGCACTTGAGCAGCTTCTAATAAAGGAATGACATCACGAATAATATAATCTGATTCCTTGGGATACTCATAACGCACAGCTTTGATTTTACCTTCAGCGTCCCTTTCAATAATTTGTACAGGATCAGTGTAGGTAGGAACGATATTATCACCTAAAGTATGGGGTGGGTGATGGAACATGACGATTTTATATTTTGCTTGTTGAAAATCTATGCTCTTGAGTTCTGTTTCTAGCCAATTATATTGCTGACTCCCTTGAGCAATTGGCTCATAAATGATCTGCCCATAACCCCAGTTTTCTGGCTGATTGAGATTGCTTTCAGCTTCTTTATATCTCCCATTGTAAGTGGCATCTAACTTGGGAGTTCGCCACATATTAGTAATGTATAAAACTACTAAGCGCACATCACCAAAAGTAACAGCATAATATTTTTTACCACCCTCTCGACTTTGGGGTAAAGTCAAAATCTCCTCATAGGTATATGTATTAAATGAGTGGTCAATTAAAGATTGACCGCTATATAATCTTTGGGCAACATCACGAGGAATCGTATCATTAAACTCTCCATCTAAGCTGTCGGTTCTAGCTAACCTACCCATGACCTCATGATTGCCAATGCAAGTATACATAGGTGCGTGTTGAATAATGTTTGCACCTGTGTAGGTTGTCTTCACGCCATTGAATTCCATTTCATAGCTAGCACGACCTTGTAAGCCGGGAAAAAACCCATTCCCTCGCAGATCATCAAACCATTCAGAAGCACGGTCAGGAATATTAACTAAATCACCAGCAAACAAAACCGCATCTACTCTTCCCACAGTTTCCACCACTTTTTGCAGATTTGCGGCGGTCATGGGTTTGAGTTGATGGTCTGAGGTGAGGAGAATTTTTAACGGTGTATTGGGTTGGGGTTTGGATGCGAGGGTAAAAACATCACTACTGATGCTTTCTTCATCTTCTCTAATGCTGGTCACACTGTAGTTAACCCGCACACCTGGAGTTAAACCAGTTACCTCTGCTTCATGTCGCCAGATATCGCGATTAACTGGTTTTTCGGGTGGGTTGGGGATGTGTGAGTTTTGGTCTTCCCTGGTGCGACTAAGTTTAGTGGTAGTTGCAACTACTCTTTGCTGTAAATTTTCTCCATAGTTAATTTGATGTTGCTGACCTGCAAACTCAGTAAACCAAACTACTCTAACAGAATTAGCTGTTGGTAATTGCAAAAAGGGGTCGGTTAGTAGTTGCGGTGCTGAGGTCATAATTGTGTACCCAATTGAACGCACACTGATTAGGGTAAAACAAAGAAAACCTAAAAGTATAGACGTAAGGAGTTTAATCACTGATTTAAGCGGATTTAACCGTGTTCGTTGTTAACTTCTAATCTTGCTCTTTTTATTATTCATATGCTGAAGTGAATTACTGATTTAAGCGGATTTAACTGTGTTTGTTGTTAACTTCTAATCTTGCTTTTTTCATTATTCATATGCTGAAAGTGAATTATTGATTTAAGCGGATTTAACTGTGTTTGTTGTTAACTTCTAATCTTGCTCTTTTTATTATTCATATGCTGAAGTGAATTACTGATTTAAGCGGATTTAACTGTGTTTGTTGTTAACTTCTAATCTTGCTTTTTTTATTATTCATATGCTGAAAGTGAATTATTGATTTAAGCGGATTTAACTGTGTTTGTTGTTAACTTTTAATCTTGCTTTTTTTATTATTCATATGCTGAAAGTGAATTATTGATTTAAGCGGATTTAACTGTGTTTGTTGTTAACTTCTAATCTTGCTCTTTTTATTTTTATTATGCTTAATAATTATTTTTTACCTAATTAAATACCACTTGTAAATATATCTATTTACAATCCTTAACAATTGCAAAACCTTATCTATCAAGCACTACGGTAGTGATTTTTATTTTTTTAGAATAAATTGAGTAATCTTTTGCATAAACTTCATCATTCAAGATGTATTTACAGATAACAAGCTTTGCTGATAGGCAAGATGAACTGAAGTTTATACTGAATTTCAATGAGCTAAATGCGGCTTCAATTGATTGCATTCGGCATAAAGATTCACAAGTATATAGTCTTCGGATAGTTCATTTATTGACGTTAGTGAAATATATTTGTCCCTAATTACTAACCTGGATATGTGACGTTTTTAAGCGGACTATATAGATTTAACAACCTGATTCAGCAATACAAAATTACCAGCTTGAGTAAATGCAAATGAATACAGAACTAGTAGATGTCGAGTCAATTTTAACTGACAATACAAAGCGGAAAAAAGTGGTGGATAACCCTTTTCTGCATAGTCTACAAAAGAGACATTTTATCCTCTTTCAAATCCTGCCATTTGTAGGAACCTTAATCGCTCTGCCGTTAATACCTTATTTACCATTTGGAGCATTTGAGCTATTCCTGTTTGTTTTATTTTGGCTAATTACAGGATTTGGGGTATCGTCTGGCTACCATCGTTTATTTACCCACCGTTCCTACAAAACCCATGAAGCCGTGCAAGCTATGTTGGCTATTTGGGGTGCAATGGCGGGTCAAGGAGGTGTGATTTCATGGTCTGCGTTACATCGTCGCCACCATGAATTGAGTGATAAACCTGGTGATCCACACTCACCCAATCTGCATGGTAGTGATTGGCGCGATCGCATTCGCGGTTTAGTTCATTCCCACCTGACTTGGATGTACAAGCATCCATATCCTAGCGTTGTCCACTACGTACCGGATTTAATTAAAAACAAAACTCTCATCAGAGTTGATCGCTACTACTATCTATGGGCTTCTTTAGGCTTAATATTACCTGCTGTTTTAGGAGGTCTGTACCACTGGAGTCTCGCAGGTGCGTTAGCTGGGTTTATTTGGGGAGGAGTCTTCAGAATCCTCTGGGGAGGACACACCATTTGGGCAATCAATTCCTTCTTGCATTGCTTTGGTGCGAAGCGTTTTGAAACCGAAGAACACAGTCATAATTTTGGACTGATTGCCCTATTGACCTTCGGCGAGTCATGGCACAACAATCACCATGCGTTTCCGGCTTCAGCTTCCTTTGGTTTGGAGTGGTATCGCTTAGATCCTGGCTACTGGTTCATTCAACTACTACAAGTTCTACATCTGGCTTGGGATGTTAAAGTTCCTACCCCAGAAAAAATTCAAGCACGAGAAATCAACGCCTAATACCAATTTTGGATTTGGGATTTTGGATTGCAAACCTAGATTCTTAGCCTGTTCCCGAATCTCGAAACAATACTACCTATCCGTATAATTCATCAACACTATTTGCACTGTAAATCAAGGAGTATGTCATGAAAACTCAACAACAAATTAGCCAATGGATCAAAACCTACTTAGCTGATATTCTCGAAGTCGAGTCAGATGAGATTGACGAGAACTACGAATTTGAAAGATTTGGACTTAATTCTTCAGCCGCAGTATCCCTCGTAGGAGATTTAGAAGAATGGTTAGGTTTTGAACTCAGTCCGGCTTTGTTTTTTGAGTTCAATACAATTGCTCAAGTGTCTGCTCATCTAGCGGAAATGACACAAACAGAAAACTCTCTAGAAAATGCTGCTTAGGAGTGTGAAACAAATGGTAGCAAGTATCAGCAACCGTGGCGGTAGTGCCGCAGCTATTCAGCACCACTACGATGTCAGCAACGAATTTTATCAGCTTTGGCTAGATTCTACTTTGACCTACTCTTCTGGTTTATGGGATAGCCCTACGTTGGATGATGACCTAGAAGCAGCACAGCACAGAAAAATCGATTGGCATCTGCAAGCTTCAGGCGCAACAACCGGCAAAAGACTATTAGACATTGGTTGTGGATGGGGTGCATTAATGCAACGTCATATCCAATCAAATCCCCAGAATCAGGCTACAGGTTTGACCTTAAGCCACAATCAATATCTACACATTCGCACTCTCAATAGCCCTCAGATCCAAGTCTGCGAAGAAAGTTGGATTGTCCATCAGCCAACAGCCCCCTATGATGCGATCGTCTCAATTGGTGCTTTTGAACATTTTGCCCAACCAGAAGCCGCATCAGACGAAAAAATCAGCGTTTATCGAGAGTTTTTCAGCCGTTGCCAACAGTGGTTAAAACCTAAAGGTAAGTTATCGTTGCAAACCATCGCCTACGGTTCATTAAACGCTGAAGATAAAAACGTCTTCACCCAAACAGAGATTTTCCCTGACTCCGAATTACCTCGTCCTGGTGAGATTTTCATAGCCTCCGATGGTTTATTTGAAGTCAAAACCTACCGCAACGATCGCCTCCATTATGGTAAGACTTGTGATTTGTGGCTAAAGAACCTCCGCCGTCAAAAACCACTAGTTATCGAGCAGTTTGGCGAAGAACTCTATCTGAAATACGAGCAATATTTGAAGTTAGCGGTAGCAGGTTTTTACTTCGGACAAATCCTACTCCTCCGGTTTGAAATGCAATCCCTAGCTAAATAAAAATCTGACCTCTGCTAATAAGGAGTCATATCTGTGATTACTACCGCCCAATCGCCTGTGAAATTTAACCCTTTTGCACCAGGCTTCCGAGAAGATCCTTACACTACCTATAAACAACTGCGCCAACACAATCCGATTCACAATACCTTAGATATGTGGGTGATCACCAAATATCAAGATATTATCCAAGTGTTGAACTCCGATGCAGTTAGTGTTAACTACATTCCTCAATACGTAGTGCAGCAAAAGGTTGGTGATATTCCGGGTTTAGTGGAATTAGGCAAAAAAGCGATCGTCTTTACTGACCCGCCAGATCATGGTCGCTTACGTCGTTTGGCAGGACAAGCTTTCAGTAACACTAACATTAATGCTCATACTGCCCATGTTCAACAGCTAATTACGGAATTAGTGACACCAAAAATTCATTCCGAAAGTTTTGACTTTGCCCAGATTGCCCATCAAATACCCTTATATACTCTTTCCCATTTGCTGGGCGTTCCCCAGGAATATATCCAGCCTATCGATGAATATATTCATCGCGTGCGTTCTATCTTAGAACCGAGTTTGTTAACTAAAATGCGTATCCGGCGCATTGAACAAGATTTACAATCATGCCTAGCTATTTTCCAAGAAATCATTGATTACCGTAAAACCCATCTCGGAGGAGATTTACTTAGTAAATTAATTCAGGCCAGAGTCGGAGAAGACCAACTCTCAGACAGTGAGTTAGGGATAGCCTGTGTGATGACTTATGTAGCTGGTCATGAAACTTCTAAAGGATTGTTAACTAACGGAGTTCTAGCCTTTATTCAACATCCTGAACAGTGGCAGATTTTCCGCCAAGGTAAAGCTACCGCCAAACAAGTCATTAATGAAATTCTGCGCTTTGATCCACCGTTACAACAAACTGTACGTCTAGCAGTCAGCGACTTACAAATAGGCTCTGAAACTATTCACAAAGGTGAGAAAATGCTGCTGTGTTTGGCTTCCGCCAACCGAGATGAGGCGCAATTTGAAAATGCTGATACCTTTGATATCACGCGAGATGCAGCGACACAGATAGCTTTTGGGCATGGTATCCACAACTGTCTAGGACAGATGATTGCCCGACTAGAAGGACAGCTTTTATTTACCTACCTCTGTGAACAGGTACAGGAAATGAGATTGGCGACTGATAATTATCGTTGGCATCCAGAGGGTTTTATCACTCGTACCTTAACCAATTTACCGGTGACTTTTACCCCTGCTGATTCCACAATCTAGAGTCATTCCTACTCAGATAAAAATTTCAATGGTTTTAGCCCTTTCACCTCTATCCATTTCGGCAAAATAAGGGCTTTAACTACACACTATTGCCTTTCCCTGAATTTCAGGAAGAAAACTAATGAGTTCTCGTCATTTAAATAGTTTGATTGACAAATTGCTCTTGAGAGCAGAGAGCCAACCCCATCAACCCCTATACTATTTTCTCGATACTAGAGGTAGGGAATATGCTCATCTCACTTACGGTAGTTTATTAACAGCCGTTCAACAATTAGGGACATGGTTGAGCGAAAAAACCACAAGCGGCGATCGCGTCGCCATTCAGTTACCCACTAGCCCTGAATTTGTCATTACGTTTTTCGCTTGTCTTTACACTAATCGCATTCCCGTTCCCCTGAGTTCACCCAATCGCAAACATAACTGCGAACACTATCAACGGATTTTTGCTGATTGTGGTGCTAGTTTAATCGTCACAGATACCAGCATCCGAGACTTATTTGAAAAAGAGGGTTTAACCGCGTCCCTTCCCCTCCACACTTTCCCATCTCTGGCAGATATAGAACCTCTGACCACCCCAATTGACCGACAAAACAACGAAATTGGCTTTTTGCAATATACCTCTGGCTCTACCTCTTTTCCCAAAGGCGTGATAGTTAGTCATGAGAATATCATTGCTAACCAAAAGATGATTCAGCGCACCTTTGGCCATAGCAATAACAGTGTTGGGTTAGCTTGGGTGCCTTTATTTCACGATATGGGACTAATTGGTAGTATCTTTCAGCCCTTATATGTGGGATTTCCCTGTTATTTCATGTCTCCAGTGACTTTTTTGCAACGTCCGAAACTTTGGTTAAAAACCATCTCAGATAAGCGAGTGACAACCACAGGGGGGCCGAATTTTGCCTATGATCTCTGTCTTCAACGTGTCGATCCCTCATCGCTGGAAGGATTATCTTTAACCTCTTGGGATGTAGCCTACAACGGGGCTGAACATATCAAACTGCAAACCTTAGAAGAGTTTACTCATACCTTTGCTCCCTACGGCTTTAAAAAATCTGCCTTTTTACCTTGTTATGGTTTGGCAGAAGCTACTTTAATTGTTAGCGGTACGAATAAATTTGCAGAACCTTTGGCTTTGACTATCCCTTGTAGCGGCGATGAAGTTTTAGATGCCGATGCGTCCCCGCAACAGGGTAATACCCGCACTGTAGTTAGCAATGGTGAGGTGATGCCCGAACTAAGTTTACGCATCATCAATCCGCAAACTCTCAAAGAATGTCCTTCTCATCACATCGGAGAAATTTGGATTGCTGGGCCGAGTATTACACGCGGTTATTGGCAACAACCTGAGAAAAACCAAGAAACATTCGTTTATCGAGATGGCTTGAACTTTCTACGGACGGGAGATTTAGGTTTTCTGGATTCTCAACAGCGACTTTATATTACGGGGCGACTTAAAGATTTGATTGTCATTGACGGGAAAAACTATTATCCCCAAGATATTGAGGAAACTGTGAAACTGTCTCACCCTGCTTTTACGGAAGTCAATTGTGCAGCCTTCTCGATTTCTGGAACTTACTCCCAAAAACTGGTGGTGGTGAGTGAAGTGGTTCGCCAATTCGCACAGCAAGTTGATTGCTACGCAGAGGAGATTAAACAAGCTGTTCGGACTGCTGTTTATAACCATTATCAACTCACAGTACATGATACCGTCCTGTTAGCGTCAAATACTATACCCAGAACTACTAGTGGCAAAATTCAAAGACAGCGTACTAAGTTGCTGTATTTGCTGCAACAACTAGAAACTCTCGAAACAGTCAATCAATTTTAGATTTTGGATTTTAGATTTTAGATTGACTGCGCCCATAAAGGGATGCAGCTTGCGGATTTTGGATGGACTTTAGCGTAGCGGGCGCAGCGCAGCAAGTATTTGAGATTTTTTCCACCCACGGTGGGGCTTGTACCAAAAACAATCCGTCTTGAAAAGTTTCCTACGGCGGGAAACCCGCCTACAGAACTTTCCGCAAAATCCAAAATTTAAAATCTAAAATTCGGAGGGTCAAGGAAAGTATCTAAGGATTAATAGGTAAAATATATGACAATGCAGCAAACAAGCTATTTAGTTGATACCCCAGAGCAGTATTCTGTCACAGAAGTCACAGAAGTTTTCCCAGCTACAGAAATAGACGATCGCTATCCTCAATATCAAGCCCTGTCTGGTGTGAGGAAATGGATAAGATATGCGTGGTATCCCATGATCGATCTGATCAGTGTCATGGGAACAATAGCTGCGATCGCTTCTTTTGAGCGTCAAGGCATAAGTTGGATTGACTTGGGAATTTTGCTATTCATGTTTAACTTTGTGGGTTTAGCCGGAGAAGCGGGAATGCACCGACTCTTCGCCCACAAAAGCTATAAAGTTATCAAACCCCTACGGATTCTTTTAGCTGTTGCTGGTTCAATGACGGGTGAATCACCCATTCTTGAGTATGTAGCCTATCATCGTCGGCATCACATCTATGCAGACCAACAAGGTGATCCCCATACTCCCTATTACATTGATGCAGAACAGCCTTTATCTAGAATCAGAAATATTTGGCATTCCTTTTTTGGCTGGAAATATAACTCTAAAACCAGCCAAATGGCTGCACCCGAAAAATATGCCAAGGATTTACTTGCTGAACCTGCAATGGTCATCATCAATAACTCTTTTTATGGCATTGTTTTAGCATCTTTCGTTTTACCAGCTTTGCTAGGGTTGGTCTTGACTGGGACTGTTGCTGGCGCGTGGACGGCTTTTCTGTGGGGGGGCTGTTTTCGATTCTTAGTGATGACTCTCATGGGAGATTTAATTATTCGCGCCGGGTGTCATCTGTTTGGCACTCGTCCCTTTATTGATCAAGCTAATAGTCACAGTGGTAACATTTGGTTTCTCGCGATTCCCTCTTTGGGACTAGCATGGCATAACAATCATCATGCTTTTCCTGGTTCTGCCCTCCTCAACATTGATTGGTGGCAAATAGATCCCAGTGGTTCATTTATTAGCCTGTTGGAAAAACTTGGTTGGGCTACAAATGTCAAGCGACCAACTCCCGAACAGGTAAAGGCGAAACGGTTGAATTAATTGCAGAATCTTTCAAGAAAGGGGTATAGGGGTGTAAGGGTGTAGGGGTTTCAGGGAAGAAAAAAGCGTACAGAAAAACAAGCGGGAATCATTGATTTTTTGGTGTTCCCTAAACAAGCGATCGCACAACATCAGGACTTTCTTACATTATGGATACTACAGTCAAGACCGAAAAACTGACCAAACCTGTGGCGAAAATCAGAACTCCTGCAAACATCGTCTCACTAAGAGAAGCCATTAAAACCTCTCCCTTTACAGTCTGGATAAACACAGAAGTTACTGCTTGTGAAGATGGCTTTGCTGAATTAATTGTCTCGATGCGAGAGGAATTAAAACAACATAATGGTTTTACCCACGGAGCTGTAATTGGCTTTTTAATTGATAGTGCCTGCTGTTGGGCAGCAGCATCTAAGGTTGGTGATGTGGTCACTGCTGAATATAAACTAAACTTTATCGCTCCTGCGGTTGGAGAAAAATTGATTGCTAGAGGTTATGTAATTAAATCGACTTTTAGCCAAGTGATTACCAGGGCTGATGTCTTTTCTGTGAAAGGAACTAAAGAAAACTTAGTGGCTACAGGTTTAGCTACTGTCACCCCCTACGGCTGATTTGAGAAATTCATTGTGGGAAGAAGGGAACAGTGAAAAAGTTGTGTAATTAATTCTGCTTGGTAACTGAAATTCAAGTTCTTTCCTGCTCCCTTGCTTCTTTCTTAACTGTTGATGAGACTCACATTATCTACTCAAAATTCAGAGCAATTTGATGAGATTTGTGAACAGAAAACCAAAAATCTGTTTCGATGATTTTGGGTTGCTATATACTCATTAAATCTAGCAAAAGTATCACTTATCAAGCAAAAAAATAATTCAAGTAATAGGTTAATATGTCCGCCAGAAAAACTATTTGCTGTCTTGCTTCAGTAACTTTAGTATTTGCTGTACTGTCTAAATCTGCGTCAGCCGCTACTATTAAACAGACTTTTTCTGATTTTTATGGCACTTTTGATTCAGTTAATTTACCAATTGGTGGAAGAGAAATTCCTACAGGGGTGATTTCTGCAAGCCAAAACCCAAATTTGCCTAGTGTAGTTACTTTTGATACTGACACTAAACAAACTACTTTTAATCTCAAATTTTTACTTGATTTTCCACTTTTGAAGGCTTTGGGACTACCATCTGTTCCTATTGCTCCTTTTGAGACAGGTTCATATAGGGTTGATGGAAAAGATTTAATAGCCGATGTGACAGGTCAAGGAATAGTCAGTGGTTCTTCTCCTTTTGCGGGAATACAGACGTTCTTTCAAGTGCGATGGAGAGTTACAAGTCCTCTAAATACCTCTATTTTTCTGGGACAAATCGAGTCAGAAGTTGTGACAATTTGTCCACCTTCGAGTCCGTGCGTTCAAACTACTGGTACAGGTAAAGCCACTATTGCTTCGGCTTCTGTTCCCGAACCTGGAACAATAGCAGGAATTATTGCTGTTGGTGCAACGGGTTTCTGGATGAAACGTAGATGGCAACTGTCTTATTAAACCAATTCGCAATTCGCAATTTGCAATTTGCAATGGACTTCTCTCCGAGACGCTAACGCAATTCGCAATTTGCAATGGAAGTTAGTCCATTGCAAATTGGCATCAATTTTTTGATTTGTTGGGATTGTTATATGTCACCTTTAGTTAGTCTGATTACTGCTTTGGCACTGTTGTTGTACTTGGGTTTAACAATTAATGTCAGTAGATATAGAGTCAAGTACAATGTACCTGCTCCTCAAATGACGGGAAATCCAAACTTTGAAAGAGTGCTGCGAGTCCAACAAAACACTCTAGAACAGTTAGTGTTATTTTTACCTGGGGTATGGTTATTTTCTGTTTACGTTAGTCCATCCTGGGGAACAGGAATTGGTGTAGTTTGGTTGATAGGAAGAATCGCATATGCTTGGGGATATTATCAAGCTCCTAAGAAGCGGGTTATTGGTTTTGGTGTCAGTTCTATCAGTAGTTTAGTCTTACTCTTAGGTTCGCTTATTGGCATTCTGCTTTCTTCTTTCCAGTCATAAGCCAATACGGTTCAGTTAAGGCTAAAATATGGGGTTTGTGAAGTAAGGAAAAGTTCGTAGTAAGGACTTCAGTCCTTAGATGAGGACTAAAGTCCTCTCTACGAGACGCTTGCGCGTAGCTTGCTTCCCCAAAGGGGTACACTACAAACTATTTTCTTAACTGAACTGTATTGAGTTATGAGCTTGCGCTCTTGCGGCTTGCAGACTGTAGCATCTGGCGTGGGATTCAGGAAGTTAAGGGACTTCTAAGTAAAAAATATACAATCGCTATGGGAATCGGGGGAAGTAAGAGGGAAAGATTCTTCTGGTTTCCAACTTTTACTGATTGATACATCTAACTACAGAAAATATTCATTGTAATTAGTTAAGCTGACAACAGCAGTTTTACCCCTCAGAACCATGACAGCAAGCAGTCCAAAAATTTTAGCTTTAGACTTTGATGGTGTGATTTGTGATGGACTTATTGAATATTTTGAGGTAGCGTGGCGCGCTTACTGTCAAATTTGGTCGCCTGCTAACGATACACCGCCGGATGATTTAGCTTTGAGATTCTATCGTCTCCGACCTGTGATTGAAACAGGTTGGGAAATGCCAGTGTTAATCAAAGCTTTGATTGATGACGTTCCCGAAGATAAAATTCTTCAGGATTGGATCAGCATTACTCCACAGATTTTGTTAGCTGACAAGCTACTGGCAAAAGAAGTTGCAATCAAATTAGATAGCCTGCGGGATGAATGGATAGCTACAGACTTAGATGGCTGGCTGAGTCTACATAGATTTTATCCTGGGGTGATAGAAAGGCTGAAATTAGCGATCGCCACTCAGGTGAATGTATATATTGTTTCTACCAAAGAAGGACGATTTATACAGCAGTTATTGCAACGGGAAGGTGTAGAGTTACCACCCAGTGCAATTTTCGGCAAAGAAGTCAAGCGTCCCAAATACGAAACTTTACGCGAATTAATCACAGCAGTTGATATCCAGCCTGATAACTTATGGTTTATTGAAGATAGACTCAAAACCTTGGAGTTAGTCCAACAACAAACAGACTTAAAACAGGTAAAGCTTTTCCTTGCCGATTGGGGTTATAATACCCAACCAGAAAGAAAAGCTGCCCAAAACAATCAAGGAATTAAATTACTATCCCTGTCTCAATTTGCTAAGGATTTTGCTGGGTGGCTCTAAATTTAGGGCATGGGGAATGGGGCATGGGGAATGGGACAAGGGAGACAAGGTAGACAAGGTAGTATTTATTTCTCAGCACTGGCTAAACGCCGCGCTTCCGCTAACAGCATCGGCTAAACGCCGCGCTTCCGCTAACAGCATCGGCTAAACGCCGCGCTATCGCTAACACAACTCAGCACTCACAACTCAGCACTCAGCACTCCTATGCTTGATTTAACGAAATTAGCGCGACAAATGCAGGGTTTAAGTCAGCATCTTTCCCAAGAGGCTGCGGCGAGTCGTCAACGTTTAGAGTTGGCACAACAGCATTTTCAAAAGGCGATTGAGTCTCAAAATGAGGTGATTGCACTCCAGGAAAAATGGCGCGATCGCATTCTCTTTGCTAGTGCTACACCCCTTGAGCCGTTAAATACTTGCATAGATAT
This sequence comes from Nostoc sp. CENA543, assembly GCF_002896875.1. Classification (GTDB taxonomy): domain Bacteria; phylum Cyanobacteriota; class Cyanobacteriia; order Cyanobacteriales; family Nostocaceae; genus Trichormus. The sequence continues at coordinate 2,435,860 of NZ_CP023278.1, read as the reverse complement.
TCCCACCCCTCCCAAGGTACACACTGTTATTGCTACTGATGGTTCGCAAATCGCCCCTAACCATCATGAAATAGCTTACTGTTATCTCCTAAATATCGGTCGGGTAGTCCTTCACTATGGGCAGAATCGCTATCCGATTATGGATAGTTTACCAGAGGTATTTTACCGCCCAGAAGATTTATATATGTCCCGACAATGGGGAATTAAAACTGAGGATTGGATGAGTTATCGCCGCACTGCATCGGAAGCGACGGTATTAGCTGAGTTGGCGAAGGGACTGGGGAGCATGGGGGCGGGGGGCAGGGGAGCAGGGGGGCAGGGGGCAGGGGGAGCAGGGGAACTCCCCAATGCCCAATGCCCAATTCCTACCTTGGCAATGGTGGATGGTTCATTAATTTACTGGTTTTTGGAACAATTACCGACTGATGCACGCGATCGCATCTTACCTCCGATTCTGGAAGCATGGCAGCAAATGCGAGATGTACAGATTCCTTTGATGGGTTATCTGAGTGCTTCTCGGAATGTGGAAGGGGTGAATTTTTTAAGGTTGTTGGCTTGTCCCCATCCTGCACCAGATTGTGTAAGTTATTGTCCTAATCAATTAGAAAAAGTCCCCTGTAAAGTTTTTGAACCTCTGCGCGATACTGCTTTATGGACAACGCAACTAAAGCCAGGACAACGGGGGCCTTTGTGGCGTAGTAATAACCGTATTCTAGAACTGTACGGGGATCAAACTATCTATTTTTGTTATGTTCATGTGGGGACGGAAATAGCGAGGATAGAAATTCCGTCATGGGTAGCAGAAAATACAGATATCCTTAACCAAGCTTTGGGATTGATGCTGGCACAGGTACAAAAAGGCTATGGTTATCCTGTGGCGATCGCAGAAGCCCATAATCAGGCTGTAGTTAGAGGTGGCGATCGTAGTCGTTTCTTTGCGTTGTTAGAGAAACAAATGATTAAAGCTGGCTTGAAAAATGTTGGTACTTCTTACAAAGAAGCAAGAAAACGCGGCAGTATTGCTTAGTAATGAGTGCTGAGTGCTGAGTAAGAGTAAAGTAATAAGTAATAAGTAATGAGTAATGAGTATGGACTGTTGACTATTGACTATTGACTATTGACTCTTGACTAATGACCATATTGTCTTTGAATTTAATTCCACCGCCAATACAAAAAATCAACAGCGAAATTTTTACTCGTGCTGGGGTGGAATTATCTGTATTGCGGCTGGATTTAATGCACCCGTTGGTAAATGGGAATAAGTGGTTCAAATTAAAATACAACTTGTTAACAGCTAAGGCACAAAATTACACCACAATTCTGACTTTTGGTGGGGCTTATTCTAATCACATCTACGCCACAGCTGCGGCTGGAAATCTGTTAGGTTTTCGCACTATCGGCGTAATTCGTGGTGAAGAAAGACTACCCCTCAACCCCACCTTAAGTTTTGCTATTGAACAGGGAATGCAGTTAGTTTACATTGACCGAGAAACTTACCGCCAACGCCATACGCCAGAACTACAAGCATGGTTGCGTCAGCGTTTTGGCGAAGTATTCATCATTCCTGAAGGTGGCTGTAATCTTGATGGTGTGCGTGGATGTACAGAAATAATTGCGGAAGTTAATGAAATATTTGATACGGTTTGTGTGCCTTGTGGAACAGCGACAACCTTGGCGGGATTGACTTTAGCTTTAAAACCAAAACAGCGATCGCTTGGTTTCCCTGTATTAAAAAACGGTGACTTTCTCAGACAAGACATCACCAATTTACTAACACACTACCACGCCTCTGGTCTTCCCATCCCAGCCAGCACCCCCGCATCATGGGAATTAGTCTGCGATTATCATTTTGGGGGTTATGCCAAGGTTAATGATGAGCTGTTCTCATTTAGCGATGAGTTTACCCGCACCCACGGCATACCCCTAGATTACGTATATACCGCAAAAATGTTTTATGGCGTGCTAGATATGATACAAAAAGGGTGTTTTGTAGGCGATCGCTTATTATTAATTCACACAGGCGGCTTACAGGGGAATTTATCCATGAAAAATATCAAGCGTGCAGGTTAGCTTGTTCTTGTAACCAAGGATCTACAGGTTGTCCATCCTTACGCCGTAACTCAATTTCCACCACCATCACTTCCTTTGAACCAGGGGGAGCAGGTTTTTGATGGAATAGAATATCGTAATCTAAAGGATTTTGATTACGTTCTTTCAACCATTCTTGGACTTTAGTAATTGCAAAGAATGATTGTCCTTGCTCAAACATCCGCGTAATCTGCATTTGCAGTGTATAAGGATTAATTCGGCTCATAGTTTAGTACCTTTTGGTCAATAGTCAATAGTCAATAGTCAATAGTTTTTCTCCCCTGCCCCCTGCCCCCTGCCCCCTGCCCCCTGCCTCCATCCCCATTCCCTACACCCATAGTTTAACAATCTCATTTAGTCCTTCTGCCAAACTAGGGGGTGCGTCACGCAGTTGGCGGTGCATTCGTAAGATTACTTCTTCTGGGACTTGGCGAAGGCGTTTTTTGTTACGTGCTAAACATAGCCAAACTGGAGTTTGTACCCATATTCCTCTAATGTAGGTAAAGCCCAGATCATGAGCAAGAGTAATGATTTCTCGACGATGGGATCTTTGGGCATTGGTGGCATCAAATATAACATCTCTATTTTTAGCGATCGCCTGTTGTAATTGTTGTTCAATTTCCTGCCAAATTAACAGCCAAGACCCTTGTATTGATTCTGCACCAAATAATTGCCCCCTGATGGCATCTGTAGAAATCAGTTGCATCTGGGGGCATTCTGTGATTAATTTTTGTGCCAAGGTTGACTTACCACTGCCAGGAAGGCCAATTAGCAACTGTAGTTTAGTCATTTAGTCAAGAGTCCATAGTCAACAGTCAAACCAATTCGCAATGGGCTAACGCCCCGCTCCGCTAACGCAATTCGCAATTCGCAATGGACTAACGTCCCACTACGCTAACGCAATTCGCAATTACAGTCAGTGGGGCTGGAAACCCCAATAATTAACGGCTGCCAATTATTTGGTCAACGGTTCATAGTCAAAATATTAACTAATGACTAATGACTAATGACTAATGACTAATGACTAAATAATCATTCCATCGGGAATTACGGCATTTTTCAAGACAACTACAATTCCGCTACGGATGTAAAAACCTTGACTTTCGCGGTTGGCTTCCTGCACGTTGTCTTTATTGATGATTTTGACATCGTGACCGATGCGGGCGTTTTTGTCGATGATGGCGCGGCGAATGATGGTATCTGGGCCGATACCAACGGGGATTTCGCCTTTATCTATGCTGCACTGACGTTCTACAGAAGGTTGATAGAAGTCAGCACCCATAAGTAAAGATTCTTCGATGATACAGCCAGATTCTACTCGCGATCGCACTCCTAAAACTGAGTGTTGAATGCGGCAATTTTTCAAAATGCAGCCTTCACCAATAATTGATTCTGTTACTTGACAATCTAACAATTTTGTGGGTGGCAAGTAACGAGGACGGGTGTAAATGGGGGCTTCTTCGTCGTAGAAACTAAAGGGTGGTAATGGCTGCTGTGTGAGGGCTAAATTGGCATTATAAAAGGCTTCTATCGTTCCGATGTCTTCCCAGTAGCCATCGAATAAATAAGCTTGAACGTTGTGATCTTTGGCGGCATCAGGAATAATTTCCTTACCAAAATCAGTCCGTTCTAAAGATTCTTTCAAAAGTTTGATCAAAACATCTTTTTTAAATACGTAAATCCCCATTGAGGCGATGTAGGGCTGTAGGGCTGCTTGTTCTGGAGTTAATCCCAAAACAGTGGTATCAACCTGCATCTGCGCTAAAGCGTCGCCTTTGGGTTTCTCGCTAAAATCAACTACCCGCCCAGATTGGTCAATTTTCATTAAACCAAAATCTGAAGCGCGGTGGTCGTCGATGGGGATTACCGAAAGGGTAATATCGGCGTTGGTTTCCCGATGGCGTTGGACAAATAGACGGTAGTCCATACGGTAGAGGTGATCCCCTGATAAGATCAGGTACTCATCCACATCCCATTCTTCCAAAAGCCATATATACTGGCGTACAGCATCGGCTGTTCCCTGAAACCAGTTCGGGTTTTCTGGTGTTTGCTGGGCAGCCAGCACTTCCACAAAACCTTCACTAAAACCGCTAAAATTATAAGTGCGGGCAATGTGACGGTTAAGAGACGCTGAGTTAAATTGCGTGAGAACGTAGATTTTAAAAATTTCTGAATTAATGCAGTTACTAACAGGGATATCTATTAGGCGGTATTTCCCTGCTACTGGTACTGCGGGTTTAGCACGTAGTTTGGTGAGGGGATACAGGCGAGTACCCGCACCACCTCCAAGGATAATTGCTAATACTTTTTTCACAAGATGTCTCCCGACTGCCTTTTGATTCCCACCTACAGTTTAGGACTGTATGTAGCCTCTGGTAAGGGGGGGATCAAAGATTATCGGAAAAGAATTTTGGTAAAACTGAATTTTGGGGATGGGGCAGGGGGCAGGGGGCAGGGGAGACAAGGGAGAAGTGCTGAGTAATGAGTGCTGTTAGCGGTAGCGGGGCGTTGAGCAGCGTGCTGAGTAATGAGTAATGACTGTTGACTGTTGACTGTTGACTAATGACTATTGACTATTGACTAAAATTTTTCTACCAGAAGTGAGAACCGCAAATATTTAGTTTAAAGTCAAAATGACTACTGAACTACGCACTCAACAATCATGCAAATTCAAACACCAGATTGGGTAAAGCACGCTGTTTTCTACCAAATTTTCCCCGATAGATTCGCTAGAAGTAAACAAACTCGCAAACGCTTACTGCAAAATGCTTCCTGGGAAGACTGGGAGGCTATGCCCACACTGCAAGGATACAAGGGTGGTGATTTATGGGGCATTATGGAACAATTAGATTACATCGAGGATTTAGGCATTAATGCCATTTATTTCACTCCTATATTTCAATCAGCTAGTAATCACCGCTATCATACCCATGATTACTATCAAGTAGACCCGATGTTAGGGGGAAATTCGGCCTTTAAAGAATTACTAGATGCAGCCCACGAAAGAAATATTAAAGTTGTTCTTGATGGAGTATTTAATCACGCCAGTCGAGGATTTTTCTTTTTCCATGACATTTTGGAAAACGGCCCTTATTCACCTTGGTTAAATTGGTTCAAAATTGAAGGCTGGCCACTTGCGCCGTACACGGGTGAGTTACCAGCTAATTATGTGGGTTGGGCAGATAACCGCGCTTTACCGGTACTTAACCACGATAACCCAGAGGTGCGGGAATATATCATGGAAATTGCTGAATACTGGATTAAATTCGGTATTGATGGCTGGCGGCTAGATGTTCCCTTTGAAATTAAAACTCCCGGCTTTTGGCAAGAATTTCGCGATCGCGTCAAAGCCATTAACCCCGAAGCTTATATTGTGGGGGAAGTGTGGGGAGATTCCCGCGAATGGCTAGATGGGACACAATTTGATGGTGTGATGAACTATTTATTTGCCGGGCCGACCATTGCTTTTACAGCAGGCGATCGCGTAGCCTTAGAACAAGTCCAAGGTCGTGACTATCAACCACACCCACCGCTATTTGCAGCTGAGTACGCCGCTAAAATTGAAGAACTATTGCAACTGTACCCCTGGGAAATTCAGCTTACCCAACTCAATTTACTCGCTAGTCACGACACCGCCAGATTAATTAGCATCGCTGGCGACGATAAACCCAGCGTAGAGTTAGCCACTCTCCTACTACTCACTTTTCCCGGCGCGCCGAGTATCTATTATGGGGATGAAGTAGGTTTACCAGGAAAACTAGATCCCGACTCTCGCCGTGGTTTTCCCTTAGAAGCTAGCTGGGATAGAGAAATTTACCAGACTCACCGCCAATTAATCGCCTTACGTCACTCCTACCCAGCCTTACGTACAGGTGAGTATCAAGTCATTTCCGCCCAAGGAACATTGTATATTTTCGCCCGTAAGTTAGGACAAGAGGAACTAATTATTGCGGTGAATGTCGGTACAGCACCAGTGCAAGCTGATGTAGATATCACCAATTTACAGACTCAACCCCAAAAATTGTTATACGGCAAACCTGAGTTTAATTGGCATAACGAAAGCCTGTCATTAACACTTCCCCCACGTAGCGGCTGTATTTTGGGTAGTCAATAGTCAATAGTCAACATTCATTACTCATTACTCATTACTCATTACTCATTACTCACTACTCAGCACGCTGCTCAACGCCCCGCTTCCGCTAACCGCACTCATTACTCCTCCCCCTAGCTATATTTGATCAAGCGTAAGCCTTCTAGCCGCACGGCTTCAGGATATAACGCTTTGTAAATATTGCAATTTGGGGATTGAATATCATAACGACCTGTGGCTTTAAATGTTGCTAAGGGACAACCGCCTGTACACCAATATTTCCATTCACAGGTACGACAGCCTTCTTTTTCTTCAACAGATAAATTCTGAATACCGATTTTATCTTTTCGTATCACACTTAAAGGGTCTGGATTGTCAATTGAAGATACAGTTTTATGTAGTTGCATTTGGCATTTGGCAATTTGTCCTTTGTAATCAAATACAAGATAGCTTTGTCCAACTCCACAGGTACGTTTATGAGGCGATGATAAGTTGGCGCGGTCAATTAATGAACCTAGTAAACTCCGATGGGGTAATTGCGATTCAATTACTTGGAATGTTGCTAACATTCCCTCAATAATTTGAGATTCTTCTAGTTGCAAGTCTTGATAATTAGCTGAGAGTTCGTTTTCTCGATAAAAATTTAAACTAAAAGGTAAATTATATTCTAATATCCATGCCATTAAAGCAGGTAATCCGGCTGCATTCCTACCACTAACTGTAATGGAAATATCGGGAGTCAAACCATTTTGCAACGCGATTTTAATTCCTCTTTCAACATCTGAAAATGAACCTTTACCATTTGCATAACAACGCTGACTGTCGTGAAAGTTGGATAATCCATCTAGTGAAATCATCAGCCGCAGGTTTAATTTTTGCAGCATTTCGACAATTTCAGGTGTAATTAATGTGCCGTTGCTGAGAACAACCCCATCTAAGGCGATATCTGTTTCTTGGCTAAGATATTGAGCATACAAATGGAGATGTTGAATCAAAGAAGAACATAGCAATGCTTCTCCACCTGCATATTTGAGTCTGACGCGACGGTAATTATTTAAAGTGGCAGAACGAAATGTAGATTCTATGGCGGCTTTGCCTATATCGGGTGACATATCTGTTGGCAAATGAGGCAGATAACAGTAGTCACACCTTAAGTTACAACGGTCAGTAATATGTAACCATGCGGTTAAAGTGTCTGGAATTTCGCTGAGTTGCCATGAGTAATTTTCAGGAATGATTAAACGGGCTTGAGATAATTTTTGGATAGCTTGTTGTAAGGTGATAAATTCAATGTCAGGATAATCTAGAGCGATGTCTTGGAGATTATGAGGATTGGTAAAATTTGCTAATATATTTAACGCTGATTTATTTAAAACTGCTAATTGATGATGACTACCGTAACAGATAGAATAACTATCATCTAAATTCATGATTTGTGAGTTGGGAACTCTCACGAATTTATCAAACACCTCTGGAGATGATTTTATCTGTAATGGCGATACTGCTAAAGGGGATAAATCACAAGCACAGTCTCCGCCATCACAGTCGCATTGTCCAGTTGCTGTGTTGTTAGTATCAAGAGAAACTAAAATTTTCGGTGGTTCAATTGTTTGACTAAGCATGAGAAGATGGCTGTTTGTTTGCACGGATTCTAGTGAGAAACATTTGTTGATCGCACCATTCTTTAAGTGCTTTAATATCTTGCCACTGGGATTTAAGTTGCTGAATGAGAGTTTTAGCAAGTTCAATGGGTAGGCGTGCGATTTTATTTTGGAGTAAATTTAATTCATGTCGAATTGAATAGGGGCCGAAGCCTCCATCTAAAAAGATTTTAGGTATGGCTTGAGCATATTTACTAAAGGCAATGTCGTAGTTTGCTTGTTGAAAGGCGACATCACCTTCTATGCGTAATATTCGACCAAAATATAGTCCATGAACATTTTCATAGGATGGGAAGCGATCGCCTAATTCTTGGGCATAATCAGCAATCTTCTCATAGGTTGTGGCATAATAATCAAATTCTGCTTTACCGACTAGACTATCGATAGCGTAGCGAATATCATTGTATTCTAAACTTGTCTTGTAGGAGCGATCGTTGAGTTTGAGAGCTTGTGTTTGTAGAGTGCGATCGCTATTTTGAAACCCTAGATGCCAATACACACTAGCAGTTTGATGTAAAATTCCTGGTAATTCTTCTTCAATACCGTATTTCTCGGCTAGTTTGAGGCTTTTTTCTAAAGCATCTTGAGCTAAACTCAGCAAGTTCATATCCCATTTTACCTGAGTCACATCCCAAATTGCTGGATTTTCTACCTCAGCACTAAACCATTGATTTAAGCCTAATTGAAAGTATCCTCTACACAAAATCCGATTGTCGTTTTCTTCACTGTCACAACGGCTTAAAGCGCGTTCTAGGAGATTTTGAGCTTTTAAATAATTTCCCTCATTCACCCAAATAGTAGCAGAGGCGATTTCCGCATTGGCAATTTCCCTTTCTGTCTCCACACTCGTCCACATATCAATAGCAGCTTTAAAACACTGTTCTGCTTTGATGTAATTTTTTTGGATTCCGTAGAGATATCCCAAGTTATTTTGAATACTAGCCATGACTTGAGTTAAACCTTTATTGGGAGAGTCAATTTCCATTGCTGCGTCCCAACCAAGTTTATAAAATTCCTCGGCGGCTTGATAATTATTCAGTTGACGATACAGATAACCAACTTGGTTGGCGACATTGGGAACTACTGCTGATAATTTTCTATCTAGAACTAGAGATAAACACTTTTGCTGATATTTCAAAGCATCATTATAGAGATGTAATTTAGCATTTAACATCCCCAAAACATTACAAATATCTGCTTGATGTACAGAATCAGCAGACTGTTGAGCTAACATCACCTCTAACTTTTCTACTTCATTTTTAGTAGCATTTTTATCTTGTAAAGCATGAACAATCCGTGACTCAAAAATTTTCAATTTCATGAGTTGATCGGGATGTAATTCTGCTTCAAATTGTTTGGCGATACCTAATAACTGATTCACCAAGCTAAATTTCTTAGATTGACTGCGTATCCTATCAGTTACTGTATACCAAGTGTCAAATCCTGTTTGGGTATTTGCATATAAAGCATTCCATAACCATTGTCTAGTCTTAAATTCTCGCAGTTGTTTAATTTCTTCAATTAAGAAATCCAGATTAGCTGCTTGCTGAGAATGATCAGAGATTCGTTGCATCTCTAATGTTCTTTTTTGGGGGCCTAATTCATAATCTTGCTGCTCAAAATATTTAGCCGCAAGCCGACTATCTCGTTTTCGCCACTCTCTATCAGGGTCAATATCCGGCCAGACATATTTATTCACTAAATCTCGGACAATATCATGTAATGATATTTGAGAACCACCCATAACGGGCTTAATAAAGAAATAACTTTGGGCATCAATAAATAATCTTTCTGCCTCTGCTTGAGATAATTCTAATAAGTGAGCAATGTCATAACTATTTAATGGGTGAATCCTGGAAAGCATGAGAGTCAGTCTATCCATTGATGTCCGCAACTGTGTAATATGTCGCACCATCTCCGCCTCAAATCCACCAGTTTTTTGCAACCTACTGGGGATAGTTTCCACATCTTCCGTTTCTAACCAATCTGGAATCACTTGACGATAGGCATACTCTACGCCAAATTCAATCATAATGGGACTGCCACCCGAAAGCATGACAATCTTTTTGACTAGGTTTTCTTCAAGGGTGAAATGTAGCTGTTCTTCTTTAGAAAGAATGTATGTTTGCACATCCTCATGGGTAAATTCATTTAACTCTAAATAGGTGAAATTATCTGTGGGTGAATTAATTGCTAAAATTTGATGGGCAATGCTAGGACGACCAGCTAAAATAAATACGGCGTTGTCTAATTGCTGACACAAATCACTAATATATTTCCAAGCATCTTCTCTCGTCTCTGGCTGTCCTAATTTTTCAATCGTATCAACGAGAAATACTATTTTCTGTTGTTGGGATTTGCGGTTAATAGCATCGACTAAAAATTTTTCTAACTGTTGGCGTTCTTGTTCATAGGCGATTTTACTCAGACGGTTTTCATCTTCCCTGAGTCGTTTTAACCGGAGTAACCATTCTTGATAGGTGTTATCGTATAGTTGCTTGGCAATTTGTGTACATAAATCTCCTGCATCCTTAAAGACAGGAATATCACAATCTATGATTTCACTTGTGCCAATTGCACATTGATGTAGGCGAGATTTTAATTCATGGAGTAACCAAGTTTTCCCAATACCGCCCCTACCTTCCACTAAAATTATATGTTGTTTCTCAACAGCTTGTACCAGAGAAATAATCCGTTTGAGTTGTTCTTCACGACCAACAAATTCTAATTTATCTAGTCCAGACATGATCAACTCCTGAATCAGTTATTTTCAATCGCTTCATCTAGTTTCTGAATTAAATTTCTATAGGGTATGTCATTATATTCATCGTTGTGTAGATAGTAATTGACGAGAAATTGAAATTCCCAATCTTGTTCAATTTCAGACTTTAACGTTGATAAAAACTCATGAATCTGTTCGCGGTCTGTGTTGTAGAATATGCTAATAGTTTCCTCAACTGTTTCTGCAAAGAAATTTTCGCGAAGTTTTTGCCTATAAGCTAGACTATTATTGCCACAATTAATAAAGCCGGCGTGTTGCTGAAGCTTTTGGAAAAAATATTGCATTGACCAAATACCCGCATTAGCAGAATCATTTTTAGCTTTTAACTGATGGATATATTCCCAGCAGATATCAGCACCTTGACAACACATTTGCTGAAACTGTTCAGGCGAACTTTCCTTTAGCAGTCCAATTACTAGTAATCGCCGTGTCATCCCATCTTTGATGACTGTTTTATCACGAGTGAAAATAGATGTTTTGGTTAATTCGGTATTTAATTTAAAACTATCATCAATAAAGGGTAGTTGAAATCTATTAATGGCTTCCTTTAATATCCAGGTGCTATTGAGTATAGGAAATATACTTAATTTTTCAATTGATTCATATAGATGACTATTTTCTCTGGTCAAACTTTCTCTAATCTGGTCTCGACATTTTTTGAGAATTTTTTCCCATAACTGATGACCATAACTAGTTAAAAACCAATTAACAGTGTAACCACCACTACGATAAACTTTTAATGCTTCAGCAATTCCGCCTGGATGACCACCAGTTAAATACAGTAAATGACTGGCTAACAATGCAATACTTTCTGAGGTCATCTCAATTGGTTTGAGATATTTTGTGGCTGTATCTTGAATGACCTCCCAGTTAAAAGGAGAAAGTGGTAATTTAGCAAAAATTCGCTCTAAAGGAATATCAGTTAAACAACGAGCCGCAATCACAACTCGCAGCCTGCGAGAATTATCTTTAAAAAACTGTAATTCTTTGAGGGATTCTTGAATTCTCCAAGCAAATTCTTTTAAATCATGAAAGATTTCGTTTAAACGTTGTTTACTAGGAGGGCTACCATCTAAATCAATTAAAAGTACAATACCTTTTTTATCTTTATCTTGTAATTGCCATTTAGACCAGGCTTTACGTAATAGTAAATCTAACCTCTCCCCAGAGTTTAATTCATGTCCGGCTGGAGAAGTCAGTTGCAGTGCGATCGCTAATCTTTTTTCTAACTCTGTAATACTGTCATAACTAGATATAGCAGCATAAGCACAACACCATTGTAATTCTTGGAATCGCTTTTGAATTTGTTTGAGAAATTCTGTTTTTCCGTAGCCTTCAGGGGCTATAACTAAGCGGTAGGGAGGAGAATTTAGGGCGGTAATTTCCCTAATTGCGGCATCACGATTAGTAAAGGGAATTTTATCTAGGTCAACTTCTTCTTCTGATTCTGTATATAGTTGTTTTAACTCAGATTCTGCTGTTTCTAGTTCTTGAAATTTATCATCTAGTTGTCTTTGCAATTTATTTTTTGCAACATCATCTAGAGTTTGCAATCTTTGTTGACTGATGATTTCAATTTCAGTTGTTAAATGGGCTATTAGTTGTTGTAGATGCTTCTTACGTAAATCGGCAGAATTTGTCATGGCATTGAGGTAGTAAATTAAAGACTGATCGCATCAAGTTCGCTTTGTACTTGCTCCAGGTCTAGTAAGATAGTGTTAATTTGACGTTGGATGAGATTGCGATCGCCTGCGCTGAGTGTATAGTTAAGTTGGTTATAAGCTGCTTCATAGTCACTACTTAGAGCCTCAAAACGTTGTTGCAAAGTCTTGATTTTCAGTTGTTGTACGCGGTTAGTAGGAGTCTGGCTACGTGCATTTGACAATACAGATGGGGTAAGTTCATCCCAAGCTTGCATTAATATCTCCGCAGGAATCATAAAAGCCGTTTTGATATCTACACGCTTTTTCTCTGCTGCTACCACCATCCCCACCACCCTACCCAGATTTTCATCCCATACCGGCGCACCACTAAAGCCAAGTTCTACCCTGTAACCAGTCACCTTACTATCTTCGATTTGTACCCATCCTTTTCCTTGGCTGTCTCGCAATAAACCCGTCCCCCAAACGCCATCATTGTGTCCTTGAGGAAAACCGAAAGTACGGAAATTGTGTCCCCACATATTGTCCGTAGGGATGAGTTTAATAGCTTGGCTTCCTGGCGGTAACTGCGCTTTGATTTGTAGTCCCGCCACATCTTCACAAGCGGATACATTACCGACTTCTCTCCAGAAAATCACTTGAGCCGGGAATTTTTCTCCTGGTGCAATGAGAGGAAAATCTAAATAAATATCGTCACGAGGAACTGTCACTGTATCCTCTGGTAAAGACAAAGCCGCAGCCACAACATGAGCGCAAGTCATCATATAATTACCACTGCGTCCAGAGACTAAAAAACCCACCCCAACAACCGCACCGTGAGTATGAAAAATGCGGGCGATCGCTGACCTCAAAGATTGAATATAATTTTCTGTACTCACCACCATCTCTTACTCAACCTTGTCTTGCTTCCATTTCAAGGTGATTTCGTAGTTAGCTTCACCACCTACAGAAGTGAAAATTGCACCCGCAGCCGCATTTAACTTAATCCCAAACTTCACCTCCACCTCATCAGCCGGTGTCTTTAGCTGACTGAGTTTAGTGATAATTGCTGAGGCTATAGGTTGTATTTGCTCTAGTACATCATCAAATTTCTTTTTCGCCTCAACAACCATTTGCCCTGTATCCGCTCTAGCAACGCGCACGAGGGAGTTGCTATCCTCTGGTTCATCCACTTCCGCTAAAAATTTTGTCCCGTCTTGCAGAGAAAACTCCGTAATTTGTTTTGTATTCATAGTCAAATTTCATGTATACAATAAATGTTTTAATCTTTGATTATCAAAAAACCAGTAAAAATTTTTACATTATTTTATAATTCCAGTAATACAGAGGCTACTAGCGTGGCAAGCCTTCAATGTTGCAAAAAAATTGTAGGTTGAGTTTCCTGACATCAACCAAACTATGTTAAGCAATATAAAAATACTAGGATTTATTTCTTAGTAAGGACTTTAGTCCTTTTCTGTTCGCGGAGCGTCTCGTAGAGATAACTTTAGTTCTCTCTACGAGACGCTAGGGTGTACACACAAGTATTAACATCTAAGCCATGTATCGTTTTAATCCCCCCTACTACCCTAACCCCCCTTTTTTAGATTTAGGGGATCTAAACTGATTTGATACATTATTAATAACTTTTCAAACAGCCTCTAACGGGAAGAGAGATTTCAACCCCTTTGATTGCATAAAAATACAGTGACAAACCTAAGCCATTAATGAACATTAAAATAAACTAACCCTGATATCCTAATTAACATCTTGTGTAACTTATACCAATTCACAATGGACTAACGTCCCGCTACGCTCTAAGCGCAGCTATGCCGCAGGCTTTACGCAATTAAGAAAGTCAGATACCATCTGGGTTTCAAGCTTTGCATCTGTTGCTTAATTTTGGAGAATTGGTATTACTTTCCAACCTAACCCCCAACCCCTTCCCTACAAGGGAAGGGGAGCAAAGTTTATTTTGAATTTTAAATTGGTATAACCCAGTCCCCAGTCCCCAGTCCCCAATATATATGCCACGCGCCGTTGCTACTAGTAGTTCCAGTCAAACCAAAGCCACAGTCACCTCCAAACTCTGGCTACTGCTAGTGGGAGTCAATCAGTATCAGGATACACAACTACCATGTCTGCGTTATGCCGCAGTTGACTGTCAAGCATTAGCAGAAGCTTTAACAGCAGCAACTCAAGAACAATTTATCCCAAAACAAATCAATATTTACCATGATTTTGCGACAGAATTACCACTGTTAACTAATATTCGCACTCGCCTACAACAAATTACAGATGCGGCTCAACCTACAGATACAATTTTATTTTATTTTTCCGGTCACGGAATGTTACAGCCACAAACACAACAAGCATTTTTGTGTTTAGCAGATACCCAAAAAGATAACTTAGAAAATACAGGTTTAGCTGTTTCAGAATTATTAGAACTTTTAAGTAATAGTGGCGTACAAAATCAGATAATTTGGTTAGATGCTTGTCATAGTGGCGGGATGACATTACGGGGTTTAAATCCTACGCCGCAATTATTAGCAGTTTTACAACAACGCGCCGCTAAAAGTAAAGGTTTTTATGCTTTACTATCTTGTGATACAGACCAACTATCATGGGAATTTCCCGAATTGGGACATGGGGTATTCACATATTATTTAATGCGGGGATTGCGTGGAGATGCGGCTGATCAGCAAGGGGTCATTTCGGCTGATGGCTTATATCGCTATGTTTATCACCAAACTTTGCAATATATAGATAAAACCAATCAGCAACTAAGATTAATTAATCAACAAAAACGTGGTAAAGGTGATACAGAACTGTATAGTGAATATCCTCTACAAACACCAAAACGCATAGTTGAAGGAATTGGGGAATTAATTATAGGTAAAATTCCGGCGATCGCTGAATCTATTACCACCAGAAAAGCCTTAGTAATTGAAGGTATCATCGGTTCACAAACAGCACTAGATTTCAGTAAAGTTTTGGGTGGTGCAGGTGCTTTTGAATTAGCATATTTACCCCGCACAGCTAATACTAATACTAAGGAAATCCGCGAAACTATCAAAGAATGTTTGCTATCTACCAATCAACCACAAAAATATCAAACTGAAGAAGCTATTACTGTCTTATTATATCTGCGGGGACGACTAGAAGAAACCCCCACAGGAGAAGCTGCATTAGTTTTATTAGATGATATTTGGTTGAGTCGTTCTTGGCTCAGGCAACAACTGCGCCGTTCAGTTGCCACACAACAAATTATTATTTTAGATTTTCAAGTTGGAACACATCAAATATCTTTACCAGATTGGATAGAAGACTTACAATTAAACTCCGCCACCGGGCAATGTATCATTGCTGCAACTAGTCCTAAAACCAACCCAGAATTTTTTGCCCAAGGACTTATCGATACCTTAAAAACCGCTTCTACTTCCACTGGTTTATCAGTTGCAGCTTGGATTACACAATTACAAATTCATCTAGCCACACAACCACAAATCACCCCCATTCCACCCCTACAAATTTGGTTATCAGCAACACAAGGCGTAATTGAAATCATTCCCGCCACCACCAGCGCACACAACCAACAAAAACCCACAGCCTTAGATTTAAAAATTTGTCCCTATCGGGGGTTAAAAGCTTTTAGTGAAGAAGATGCTCAATATTTCTACGGTAGAGAATCCCTCACACAGCAATTAATAGCACACATCACCCACCAATCATTTTTAGCCGTAGTCGGTGCATCAGGTAGTGGGAAATCCTCCGTAGTCCAAGCCGGACTCACAGCACAACTACGTCAAGGAAAACAAATCCCCAATAGCGACTCCTGGTTAATTAAAACCATCCGTCCCGGCGCACGTCCCTTAGAGGCCTTGGCGCGACGCTTAGGGGAAGTGAAGGCAGGGGGGCAGGGGGCAGGGGTGCAGGGGGAGGAGATGGGAGAAAGAGCAATGCCCAATTCCCAATCCCCAATCCCCAATCCCCTCCTGTTAGAAGCCATGCTTTACCAGGGAGTAGAAGGCTTTGTGTATTGGCTGCGGAGTCGTCCAGAACCGGTGGTGGTGTTAGTAATTGACCAATTTGAAGAATTATTTACCCTTGCACCAACTGAAGATAGACAGCGATTTTTAGAATTAGTCTTGGGTGCTATCGAGTACGCCTCTGATAAGTTTAAGTTGGTGTTGACCCTGAGAGCCGATTTTATTGCTCCTTGCTTGGAAGTACCTCAACTCGCTAATTTATTGCAGCAGTCTAGTGTATTAGTTCCGCCCACTTTGAGTGATGACGACTACCGCCGCGTGATTATTAACCCTGCTGAACAAGTGGGTTTAAAAATCGAGTCAGGACTAGTGGAAATTCTGCTGCAAGATTTAAACCACTCGGCGGGAGATTTACCCCTATTGGAATTTGTCTTAGAACAATTATGGGAATATCGCCAAGCTGGAGAACTGACGCTGACAGCCTATCAGCAACAAATTGGCGGAATTAAAGGCGCATTGGAACGCAAAGCCGAAGAAGTTTACAAAAATTTAGACCCACAGGCGCAAGAATGTGCAAGATGGATTTTTCTCTCACTGACGCAATTAGGCGAAGGCACAGAAGACACCAGACGCAGAGTTTTGAAATCTGAGTTAGTCGTCAAGAAATATCCTGATGAACTGGTAGAAAGAACACTTGCAGCGTTAACGGCGGCGAAATTAGTCGTGGTGAATTTAGAGGAGGGACTAGGGACTGGGGAGTGGGGAGTGGGGACTGCTCTTTCTTCCGTCTCCTCCCCTACACCCCTGCACCCTCCGAAGTTCCGATCGGAGGAAGCCTCCGCTCGGACTTCTCTCTGCCCCCCTACCTCCCCTGTTACCATCGAAGTAGCGCACGAAATCCTCATTCGCCACTGGTCAACGTTGCGCTGGTGGTTGGAGGAAAATCGTAGTAGACTGCGATCGCAGCGTCAAATTGAGCAAGCCGCAGCTCTTTGGAAACAAAATCACGAACAGTCAGATTTTTTATTACAAGGTATTCGTTTAGCGGAAGCTGAGGAAATCTATGTTAAATACACAGATGAATTATCTATAGATGTCCAAAATTTTATCGCTGCTTGTTTAGATGCTCGGCAACAACAACAATTAGAACAGAAAAAACGTCTCCGACAAGCACAAAAAGCTATAGCTGTGATCAGCATTTTAGGAATAGCTGCTAGTGGCTTTGGTGGTTTAGCCTATACACAACAACGCGCCGCCCAATTAAGAGAAATTGTCGCTTTAAATTCTGCTTCTGAGGCGTTTTTGTTATCTCATCAACAATTAGAAAGTGTCATATCTAGTATCAAAGCCCGACGAGAACTCAAACGAGTTCTTGCACCTGCTGAAGATATCCAAATCACCACCGCCGCAACTTTTCAACAAGCTATGACGCGCACTCAGGAAATTAATCGTTTCCTTGGTCATCAGCAACAGGTAAACGCCATCGTTTTTCACCCCAATGGTCAGATTTTAGCTTCTGCTAGTGATGACGGTACAATCAAAATTTGGTTTAAAGACGGTCGATTAATTGAGAATATTATTACACCATCAAGATTAACCGCGATCGCTTTTAGTCCCAACGGTAAATATTTGGCTGTCGCTAGTGCTGATTATAGTCTGAAAATCTATGCTTTTGACGCTAGGTGTTTGTCCCAAAAATGTATCAAGCTCATCCATAATATTCCTGCTCACACCAATGTAGTCACTGATATTATTTTCAGTCCAGATAGTTCTATCATTGCTACATCTAGCTTCGATGCCACTATTAAATTATGGCGAGTTGATGGGCAATTAATTAATAGTTGGATTGCTCACAATGGTTGGGTGAATTCTATCACATTTAGCCCAGACAGTAAAATAATTGCCTCTGGTGGCGAAGATAAATTATTAAAACTTTGGCGCACCGATAACGGTCAATTAATTCAAACTTTGCCTGGACACACAGCTAGTATTACCTGTGTGCAGTTTAGTCCTGATGGTAAATACTTAGTTACTGGTAGTCGTGATCAAACGATTAAATTGTGGAATGAACAAGGCAAACTCATACAAACTTTTATCGGACACAATAACCAAGTTAACCACGTTGATTTTAGCCTCAATAGTCAACTAATAGTTTCTGCTAGTGCTGACAAGACTATTAAACTCTGGCGATTAGATGGTAAATTAATTAAAACTATCTCTGGACACGGTGAACAAGTCCAAGATGTAAAATTTAGTCCTGATGGTAAATATATTGCTTCTGCTAGTAGAGATAAAACTATCAGACTCTGGCAAATAAAACCTGAGATGACATCAGCTTTAAATAATGTGCAGGATTTACAATTTAGTCCAGACGGTAAAATTTTTGTTTCTGCTGGCTGGGATGGTAAAGTTACTATTTGGCAAAGAGAGCAAATTGTCAATGCGTCACAATTAACTACATTCTTAGCTCATCGCGATATAATTCAAAATCTTATTATTAGTCAAAATGGTAAATTATTGGCCACAGCTAGTGCTGATAAAACTGTTAAAATTTGGGATATTCCAACCCAAAAATTACTCCTAACATTAAAAGGTCATCAAGATAGAGTTACCAGCATTATTTTTAGTCCTGATAATCAGACAATCGTCTCTGGAAGTGCTGATAAAACTGTCAAAATTTGGCAATTATCCAATGGTAAATTGCTGAGAACGATTACAGGACACCAAGATGTAATAACTAGCCTGAATTTTAGTCCTGATGGTCAAATATTAGCGACAGGTAGCGACGACAAAACAGTAAAAATTTGGCGAATTAGTGATGGTAAACTAGTGAAAAAATTACTTGGACACGGTTTAGCGATCGCCTCAGTAAAATTCAGCCCAAATGGTAAAATATTAGCCTCCGCCAGTTGGGACAATACCATCAAAATTTGGCAACTACCAGACGGCAAATTAATGCAAACCCTCACCGGACATACAGACGGTGTAACTAGCATCACTTTTACAGCAGATAGTCAAATTCTCGCTTCTGGTAGTGCTGACAATACCATCAAATTTTGGGATATCACAAACGGTAAATTACTCACCACACTTTCAGGAAATTCCGAGAAAGTGAATAGTGTGAGTTTGAGTCCTGATGGTAAATTACTTGTGAGTGGTGGCGAAAACTCTGGGGTAACACTGTGGAATTTAGATTTAGATAACTTGATGCAGCAAGGATGCTCCCGCATTCATAATTATCTTGAGCATAACAGCAATATTAGCCCAGGCGATCGCACCCTTTGTAATTAAAGCGACTGTTGAAAAGTTTTGATAGCATCTACATGATTCACCATGTTAATGCAACGTAATAATAACTCTAAATCTATCCCTTTCACTTCTTCACTCTGAGAAACCCTTTCATAGTAAGTTCCAGTGTCATCTACACGCAAATGATAGACATCTAAAACCCCATCTTCCCAAAGCCAAACTTCGGGAATCTTCAGCCGCTTGTAAGCCTCTAGCTTATTAATACCACCACTAGTAAAAACCACCTCAATCGCCAAATCAGGACGTACTTTCCCAGGAACAAGCTTATAAGATTTATCTGCCTCCCGTTTAACAGCACCAGATTCACTTTCTAGCGTCATTGAGCCGGTAGGAGTAAAATCAAACCCTGCTATAAGTAGGTAAAGTTCTAATAACGCACCAATTCTTTCCTTAACAGTTTCGTGGTCTTCTCCTAGCCTTCTCCTAATCTCCAAAACGCCATCCAGAAAAGACAACCGATAGCCTGGACGGTCTAACAACCCCTCAACTGCTTTGAACTCTCTCCAAGTCATTCCCTCAAACAACAGGGGTGATTCTTTTGCGGTTGTAGCGATGATGGTTGCTGGTGTCATGTTAGTCTCCAGTCGGATTCGCTGTGGAAGACAATTTACCAATTGTAATTCCAATTTTAAAAAATCTAAAATCCTAAATGGTTTGTCCCTTGTAGGTGCAGTCAATCCAAAATCCAAAATCTAAAATTAGTTGACTCATCCCTACAGATAGGTATAAGATTGCCCTAGATAGAAGGGGAGTAGCTACTGGCATAAAATTCAATAGCCAGTACATCTGAATCAACACACTGGCGATGAGCCTGGTTCAGATGACAAATAACAAAGATTTGGTAGCGAGACCTTCACTAAGTTCACAAACAACACTACTTGTGAGCTTGGTGGGGGCTTTTGGCATTCATCAAGCTCACATGACACGCGATTATTCAGGAGCTTGAGAGAGTGCTAACAGCTTTTACCGCAGGTTTATTACTAATTACAGTTTCAGAGTTAGGCGATAAAACATTTTTCATCGCTATGATTTTGGCAATGCACCATTCACGAAGATTGGTATTTGCAGGCGTAGTAGCTGCCTTAGCCGCCATGACTGTCCTTTCAGTGTTATTTGGTCAAGCGGCTTCATTATTGCCCAAAATTTATATACATTACGCTGAAATTGCTTTATTTATCGCCTTTGGCTTAAAGCTGTTGTACGAAGCTGTGAAGATGACGGCAAAAGCCGAGAAAGCGGAAATGATGGAAGAAATCGAGGAAGCTAAAGCCGCAGTCGAAAAAGCAGAATTGCAGCTACCCAAGCAAAAAACACCCTTATCCATTTTGACAGAAGCCTTTGTTCTCACATTCATGGCAGAATGGGGCGATCGCACTCAAATTGCCACCATTGCCCTAGCCGCAGGTAATAATGCCATTGGTGTCACCACAGGAGCAATTTTAGGTCATGCCATTTGCGCTGCGATCGCTGTTATTGGTGGCAAAATGATTGCGGGACGCATTTCTGAGCGTCAACTCACCTTTGCTGGCGGATGCCTATTTTTGATTTTTGGCGTGGTTGCTGCCATTGAGGGAGCATAACAATTCAAAATTCAAAATTCAAAATTCAAAATTCCCTACGGGTACTCTGCGAGAACGCCTTTGGCGAACACGATAGCGTTGCCAAGCATTAGCTTGCGCCTACAAAATTCAAAAAACAGCCCTTAATTTTTAAGGACTGTTCTTTTTTCATGGTTTAGACGTACTGTCTGGGTTTGGTGTAGCTGATGTTGTGGTTGTAGGATTTGTTGTGGCTGTAGGTGTTGCTGGTGCAGTGGCGGCTTTGTTGATTTCATCTTTGTATTGTGCGGGAGCTAAAGCCACAGCACTATCAAACAAAGGTTTTGCTTCTGTCAGCTTACCTTGTTCCTTTAACACCATCGCCTTAGCTAAAACTGGGCGAAAATCTTGGGGAGCTTTCTTAATCGCCTGATCAAAAGTAGAAATAGCTTGAGGATAGCGTTTTTGGGTAGCGTGGACATTTCCCAGTAGTACCTGGACAGCCACCGCATCTACACTGCCTGGTTGAATAGTATTCTCTTGAGCAGCATTAGTCAAAGTTTCTTGTAGCAAGCCCACAGCCGCCTCTGGACGTTGTTGATCTAACAACAAAGCCACCATACCCTGTAAAGCCTTCAAATCCCCTGGCTTTGTGTCTAAAATAGCCCGATAAGCTTGAGCGGCTCCTTCCTTATCACCAATTTGCTGTTTAGCTTGAGCAAGTAAAACCCCATACTCTGACTGCTGAGGATTGAGTTTTGCTAGCTTTTCTAGAGGTTCAATCACCCCATTAATATCACCCTGTTTTACACTCAAAAGTTGTAACCTTGCTTGTAATAACCCCTTGAGCGCGGTTTGGTTTTCTGGTTCTCTTTGTAAAACCAACTCATAACCCCGTACCTCATCTTGCAACTTAGTTATCTGGTTTGTAGCAGCCACACTACCAGGACTGGTAGTAGAACTAGGGGTTGAAGATGACGTATTAGTAAGCGCACCGAAAATGGGAACTAAGGAAATACCTACAAAAGTCAGCACTGCCAGTGCTAGAATTAGCTGAACTATCCAGCGATTGCGCGGTTGAGACACGATTTTTACCCCCCTCCAAAACTCTCATCCCATTATTATTCACACAAACTCGAAAGTTAAAAATTTCCAAAACTGTGCGGAATACCGCCAATTATCTGTGAATTTTATAACAATTGATTATTAGCATTGCTAAATTAAGTGATGACTTTAGGAAGAGCCGTCAAAATAGAAGCTATGATATGCTTCCGTAACTAGTCTAAAGACGCTAGATTACACATTTAGATCATGAATTACTAATCTAGCGTCTTTAAAATTGTATAGAGCGTCCTGTTGTGATTTTGTGAAAAGTCAATTGACTTTCATTAGCCACACAAACGCTCTTTCCAGATGCTTTAGTAAAATCCCACAATGGGATGTGTCTCCGCCGCAAGGAGTTTTTATGAATTCCGACCTGATGCCTTCGCCTGATTCCGCTCACTCTTTTGCTTCTAATGAACCTCAAACTACCAAAGAGGCAGCCGCTAACATTCAATTAGCCGCAACCCAGCCCTCTCAGATTGAGAATTCATCTGTTAAATCCAGTGAAACCGACACCCATGAAAACCTAGCCGACCGTCAACAGCCAATACCACCTCCGAGCGAACCAATGCAGTATCGTGCCATTGGCTTAGTCCGGGGACGTTACCAAGCCAGCGATGAACATTTTACCCAAGGTGCTTTAGTCACCCCAGATGGTGTAGAACTAAACGCTGTCTTGTTAGGTCGGATTATGAGCTTAGTCAAAAATCACCTAGACCTAGAAAAAGACCATTTGTGGGTAGTTTATCCCCGCACGAGACAAGAGAATGACACCTTACACATTCAAATTGTGGGCGTGTGGGAGCCTGAAAACCTTGCTAAAAATTTAGCAGAAGCAGAGGCGCAAACATCACAGACAACCGACAATAGTTCAAAAGAACAAAGTCAAGAAGCCACAAACCCCATACCGCCTTCATCTCATATTCCCGATGGAGGTTTTTCTGTGCGTGGAGAAGTGGTTTACCAGTCTTTTGAATCGAAAAGCTTAGTAGTGAAAATTAAGCAAGCTCCACGTAAACCGACAGACAAACCCAAGTATTTCAAATTGAAATTACGGGGTGTACTGACCACCAAAGCCGTAGGCAAGTTTTGGGACTTCCAAGCCAAGCGAGAAGCTGACGGATTGGTAATAGAAACAGCAGAAGCGATCGCTGATTTGCCCAAAAAACGTAGACCCCCCTTCAAAGGTGGCGGTGGCCCTCGCGGTGCTGGTGGCGGTAGCAGAAGACCATTCCCCCCCAGAAGACCTGGAGAAACTCCACGTCCCGTCAAGAGAACAGGCGGCGATTCTTCGGCAGTTTCTAAACCCTTACCAAAACCGTCTTCGTCTTCGCCCAGTTCTACACCTACTCCCAAGCCGATTAAACGACCAAAACCAACCCAGGAATAGGGATCGGTGATCGGGGATCGGGCATTGGGCATTGGGCATTGGGCATTGGATTTTCTCCCCCAGTCCCCAGTCCCCAGTCCCCAGTCCCCAGTCCCCAGTCCCCAGTCCCCAGTCCCCAGCCTTAAAAGTCTCTCCAATGGTCTTGGGGCATAAATGACCTTTCCATTGGAATTGGGGCTACTGGTTCTGTGAGGGTAAAATTGCCTGCTGCAATCCATTGTTTTAACTCTAGGGCAACTTGTCGAGATAAAAACATACTGGCTAAAGGCGCAGCTCTGACTGTTTTACCCTCAATGGTGACACGCCCGGATTTTAACTGGGCGTAACTCACCAAGCCAAATGTCGGTCGTACTCGTCGAGGAATAGAGAAATCTACTATCGGTGCAACTAAATCTTGATCCTGCACTGCACAGTGTTCTACAACCTGTTCGTTTAATAAAGGTATGGGTACACCGACACCCAACATTAAGGAAGGGCCATAACTCTTAAAATAACAACCCCTGACCCAACGACTATCCATTTGTTTAGCATCCCCAATTAAGGCTAAAGTCGCAGCCGGGCCGATGGGTGTTTGATTGGCAAGACGCTTCTGTAAGGGAAAATGTTGTGTACCTTCCCAAGCCACGTAACCCACACCACCGCCTAAGAAAATGCGCGTGCCGATGCCAATCAGTTGTAAATTGGGGTCATTGAAGAGGGGAGAAATTGCTCCAGGGTTAGAATAGACGGCATTACCTAAACGCGGTTGCAAAGGGCCGAGATAGGTATGTAATGGGCGATCGCCTCCATTCACCCCTACAATAAAATTTTGATAAAGATTACGGGGATTAAATAAATAAAACTGATTTATCGTGTCGCGAGTAATGGAAGTCTCAAAACTGGCTCTAGGATAACAGTCTGTTACTTGTCCTTGAGCTCGCACATGAATGGGTTTACCTGCGATTAAATCTTCAATCACATGGCCGCCACCTCTTTCTCTGACTTCTTCCCCGTCCATTGTGTCTACAGCACAGCTAGCACCTAAATATAAATCGACTGCGCCAAAACCTGTATAGGCGGGTACACCATCCACCCAACAACGCCGAATTTTGATTGGTGGGTCGGTGTGTCCCAAATTAATAATTGCACCACTCGATTCCATCGGTTCAAAAGTGCCAGTGGTGACGACATCCACTTCTTGAGCAGCTTTACTCACACCGATTTCCGCGACTCGTGCTTTGAATTCCTCAACCGTTAACACCACCGCAGTTTGGCGGTGAATTTTCTCGTTAATTTCCGCAATAGTTCGCATTGTTCACGTAGCGGTTTGACATCCTCATTCTAGGGTGATATTTCTGCACTGACTGAGATATGTTGAAAATAACAGCGATCGCCCTATCCCAAGCAACGAAATCATGGGAGCGATCGCTTTACCCATCTCGCTCATTATTCAAGCAAGAAAAATTAGCTCAATAATTTATTGTAAATACCAAAAAGCACCCCCCGAAAGGAGAGTGCTTTAATTTTTATTCAGTTGTCAGAATTAACCGTTGATAGCAGGCGCGCTGATAGCAACAGGAGCAACTTCACCAGCAGCCAAGTCTAAGGGGAAGTTGTGAGCGTTACGCTCGTGCATTACTTCCATACCCAAGTTAGCGCGGTTGATGATGTCAGCCCAGGTGTTGATGACGCGACCTTGGGAGTCAATCACTGATTGGTTGAAGTTGAAGCCGTTGAGGTTGAACGCCATTGTGCTTACGCCCAATGCTGTGAACCAGATGCCGATTACAGGCCATGCAGCTAGGAAGAAGTGCAAGGAACGGGAGTTGTTGAAAGAAGCGTATTGGAAGATTAAGCGACCGAAGTAACCGTGTGCAGCTACGATGTTGTAAGTTTCTTCTTCTTGTCCGAATTTGTATCCGTAGTTTTGGGATTCGTTTTCGGTGGTTTCGCGAACCAAGGAGGAAGTTACCAAGGAACCGTGCATTGCGGAGAACAAGCTACCACCGAATACACCAGCCACACCTAACATGTGGAAGGGGTGCATCAGGATGTTGTGTTCTGCTTGGAACACGATCATGAAGTTGAAGGTACCGGAGATTCCCAAGGGCATACCGTCAGAGAAGGAACCTTGTCCGATGGGGTAGATGAGGAATACTGCGGTTGCTGCTGCTACGGGAGCAGAGAATGCTAGGCAGATCCAAGGACGCATACCCAAACGGTAGGATAGTTCCCACTCACGACCGAGGTAGCAGAATACGCCGATCAGGAAGTGGAATATTACCAATTGGTAAGGGCCACCGTTGTACAACCACTCGTCTAAAGATGCTGCTTCCCAGATGGGGTAGAAGTGTAAACCAATCGCGTTAGAAGAAGGAACAACTGCTCCGGAGATGATGTTGTTTCCGTAGATTAAGGAACCTGCTACGGGTTCGCGAATACCGTCGATGTCTACTGGAGGTGCAGCGATGAAGGCGATGATGAAGCAGGTGGTTGCAGCTAGCAGGGTGGGGATCATGAGTACGCCGAACCAGCCGATGTATAGGCGGTTGTTGGTGCTGGTGATCCAGTTGCAGAACTGCTCCCATACGTTTGCGCTTTTGCGCTGTTGTAAGGTTGCTGTCATGTCTTTATGATTGCGTTTTGGTTGATGTATGTATCAGGCGGTTTTGTTTTCGCCTGTGAGTATAATTTACACTGCTTTACAAAACTTTATCAAGTCCTCAGAATTTTATAAACACAATACTTTTGATTAGTTTTACTTATTCAAGGTCAGATGAGTGCGACCTTCTGGTGTGCGGGTACGCCATCGCCCTCCTATAAAGGATTAGCCTCTGTCACCACTTCAGGCAGTGGAATGAACTCTGTTTCATCTGGCACACTAGCAAAGCGGCCGTCCCGCCAATCAGCTTTAGCTTGCTCTATTCGCTCTGGTCGGCTAGAGACAAAATTCCACCATTTGTAGCGTTTGCCCAACGGCTCACCGCCAATCACAATACACCGAGCAGTATCAGCAGCAGAAACCTTGACTTGATGACCTGGCTCTAAGATGGCAAGGCGATATGGCTCTAAGGGTTCATCATTAATGCTCAATCCCTCTGTCACGCTGTATACTGCTCTTTCTGAATAATCAGTAGGAATAGTAAAGTGAGCATTGCTAGAGAGCATTACATCTAAATAGAGGATGGGTGAAAAAACTTTCACAGGTGAAGTATAACCATGTGCTTGTCCGGCAATGAGTTTGATGACAGCCCCATTTGCTTCCCAAGTGGGAAGGATGTCAGCCTTATAGTGGATGAACCAAGGATCTGTTTCTTCATGTTCAACAGGCAGAGCAACCCAGGTTTGAATGCCATGAATCATGGCTTCGTTGTGTCGGTCAATGTTGGGTGAGCGTTCTGAGTGTACAATCCCCTTTCCTGCCGTCATCCAGTTCACAGCACCAGGTTGAATTTCTTGTACAGTACCTAAACTATCACGGTGCATTAAAGCACCATCAAACAAGTAAGTTAATGTTGCCAGATTAATATGAGGATGTGGCCTGACATCGATACCTTTGTTGGGTGGCAAAACAGACGGGCCGAGATGATCAAAGAATATAAACGGCCCAACCGTTTGACGATGAGGATATGGCAAACTGCGGCGGGCAATAAACCCACCCAAATCTTTAACTTCAGGTTCAATCAGTTGAACTATTGCCATGAGTAATGGGGGGTAATTGTTAAATGCTGGAATAATTATAAGTAGATCAACCTGACAAAAAGCTAACCGTGCAGAACAATCATGGAGAAAGCAACTTTTGGGGCTGGCTGCTTTTGGGGTGTGGAAGCAGCATTTCGGAAGGTAAAAGGAGTAGTATCAACCTCAGTTGGCTACATGGGAGGGCATTTTCACAACCCTTCTTACCTGGATGTGTTATCGAGAATAACAGGCCATGCAGAGGTAGTGCAGGTAGAATATGACCCATCTGTTGTGAGTTATGAAGAATTGTTAGCGGTATTTTGGGATATTCATGACCCAACCACACTAAACCGTCAGGGGCCGGATAAAGGAGAACAGTACAGGTCTGTAATATTTTTTCACAATGCCCAGCAAGCAGCAACGGCGCAGGAGTCAAAAACCAAGCTTCAGATGTCAGGCAAGTTTGACCGTGATATTGTGACAGAGATTAAGTCTGCTGGTCAATACTACTTAGCAAGTGAAGAACATCAACAATATTTTGAGAAGAAAGGCAGACATTAAAGGGACTTCCAACTAAAAAAATATACAATCGCTGTGGTGAGCAGGGGGGCAGGGAGCAGGGGGAAAATCAAAATATTCTCTCTCGGAAATTGGATAATTTATTTTCTGGAAGCCCCAAATAACAGCTTAATCTATTCAAGTGAGGATTTTTTATTGTATTAATTTACACAAAATGCTTTGTTGTTTTAGAATGATGAAGTGATGGTGTAACCGCCGACTTGATAGCGATCGCTAAGTGCAAAGAGAAAACTATGAAGTACCACATTTGCGAGGAGGAAGCGACAAGAGAATGGCTTACCCTGGAATCGATTGATTATATTGTCGAATGTTTGGACGCTTGTCAAACCCTAGAAATGGTGGCTGATTTACGGGCAATCTTCCCCAGGGCTGCGCTGCGTTCGGCAAGTATTAAAGTAAATGAAGTGCAACGTCAACGGCTGATTGACTGGTTGCAAATTTTGAATCAAGAAGACAAAGCTGCATAGTTTTTTCTGAGACGAAAAGCGATCGCCTATAGTAAAGCATCAGCCCATCGTTAAAAAATGGCTCATTTAATCTGATTTGATTGTTGTATATATTATGGTCAGTCAATGGCGATCGCTTGTTGCTATAGTTCAGTACAAGATTATCCCCAATTATGATGAAATTTGTAGCTCTATTAAGTCAGTACAGCATCTCCCAATCTTTTTAAAATTCGCAGCACTTCCCCTAATTCATGTCTTCGGGGAAATAGCGAAAATGTGCGAGAAACATCGTACAACGGTGTGTTATCAAAACTGAGTTTGAGAAATACAAATTCATCGCCGTTGGTGGCCATACCAAAAACTGGGCGATCGCTCACTGGGTTGGTGAGCATATAAGCTAATAATTGGGGTAACGCTGCCAAAACTGGAATACTTGTACGTTTCGATTCGACAACTAAAATCCAAAGCTTTTCTTGCACAACCAGTGTGTCGATAAAACCGCGAATTATGGTTTCCGGCTCTTCCAGTGCCAATTCTATTCCGTAGGGTGAGCGAATTCGGTAAGGCGGATCAAGAAAACCTGCTAATTCTAACAGTGGCGACACTACTAAAAGATTAATTGTACCTTCTAATAACAAACCGTCAACGCGATGGTAGTCATAACGTTGCTTGATGCGTGCAATACCAGCTTGTTCTTGTTGATTCAGTTCAGGTAAATTATCAACCCATTCATTAAAGAAGCGATCGCTATCGGCTTGATGTAAGTTACAGCGTTTTTGTAAATCGCTCAAGCTTTTAATTGTGTCAGTAATGCCAAGGCTAGAAACCATCTGCGGTGATCTCATCTTTGCTTTTAGTTTAACAAAGTCACGGCTGATAAAATTAACTGCGATCGCTATATCTAATCTTCTGGAGATACAGCATCATCACTTAGATGATTAACTGGTTTTTCCTCTGACCATTTTTCTTTATCTTCAGGGGGTTGAGAAACTATGACTAACTCAGTTTCTTGCTCATGATTATTTCCCCATTCATCTAATACATCTTTAATTAATACTTCTTGCACCCAAATTTTGAAGACAACTGTTAAAGGTAAAGCTAAAAATAACCCTAAAAAGCCGAAGAAAGTCACGAAAAATAATTGGGAAATTAAGGTGACTGCTGGTAGTAAAGACACTTGTTGTGCCATTACATAAGGTGTAATGAAATTACTTTCTGCCTGTTGAATAACAAAATATAAACCCAAAACAGCAACGGCTTTCCACGGATTATCTAAAAGCGCGATCGCCATTGCTGGAACTACGCTCATTGTGGGGCCGAGATTAGGAATTAAATTTAAAAATCCGGCTAAAACTCCTAAAGCTAATGCGGCTTTTACTTTTAAAATTGATAAGCCAACTACACTCATCAATCCTACTACGCCCATAGCGATGAGTGCGCCTGTCACCCATCCTTCTAAGGAGAGTTCACACTTGTCTAAAATCCCTTCGACTCGGCGGCGATAAAATGAGGGAAACAGTCTCACAAATACCCTGCGATAAGCCAAGGGGTCAACTAATAACATTCCCGTTAACACTAAGACTAACAGCACATTTAAAAGCGCACCAAAGGAAACAGAAACAACAGCAAAAGAACTGCCTAAAACTCGATTCACAAAAGGCTGTGCTTGTTGAATTAAACTGTTGATATCTGGGATGAAAGGAATTAATTGTGGCGGGACAAGGGGTCTTAATTCATTCATCCAAGTATTAAAACGGTTCACCCCTTGAGGTACACGATAGGTTACTTCCTGAAACTGCTGGGCAAAAGGTGGGACGATCAACCAGAAAAAACCGATGACAACAGCAAAGAATATCACTACCGAGAGAAACACCGATAGTCCTCGCTTGAGACCGGTTTGTTGTAACCGCCTAGCTAGCCGATTTAAGGTAGTGGCTAAAACCACTGCGGCAAACATCAGCAGCAACACTTCCCGAATTTGCCACAATATATATAAAGAAAGAACTATGGCGATTAAGCCTATCCATTGACCAAGGTTCACAGGTTGACTCCCAGCTTTTGGCGTGATGCAAATTCCTTGCAGTTCCAGTAGGTTAGCTGATTTTTACCGTTCTC
Source organism: Nostoc sp. CENA543 (assembly GCF_002896875.1). Lineage (GTDB taxonomy): Bacteria > Cyanobacteriota > Cyanobacteriia > Cyanobacteriales > Nostocaceae > Trichormus. The sequence continues at coordinate 2,405,469 of NZ_CP023278.1, read as the reverse complement.
GCCTAGAGGTTTTTAGTTAAGTTTGTTTTTGTGCTTGGAATCGCCAGGCCAGTGCGATCGCCATAATCAAAGTAGGTAACAAAACAGTAACTAAAGCAGTTGTATCGGTGGCAGGAAGGGGAAAATAGGGAGCCACGTACTTAATTAACGCCGATAGTAATGCTGAGGCTAAGAGCAACTTCACAATAAAACTTAACTGATTTTCCATAGAAGTACGGCAATTCACATTTTTCAGTAGGGTATCTACTCACTCAGAGTGCATGATCTAGTCTTTAGAATAGACCTATAACTACACAAACCTTTACAATTCACATTTTGTCTTAATTTGGTGGGGCATTAAGTAGTGAGTGCTGTTAGCGGAAGCGGGGCGTTTAGCCCGTGCTGAGTAATAAGTAAGGAGTAATGACTATTGACTATTGACTATTGACTAATTCCATTTGAGGTGATAAAGAATGCCTGTAGAAACTGATAATAATAAAAAAATCAAACCGCCGAGGTTACGGCAATTTGGTGGTAGCTTTCTGATTTTGCTGACTTTATTGTTACTGCTAAATTTCATTGTTCCTAGCTTTTTCGGCCCGCGATTGCCACAAGTCCCCTATAGTGATTTTATTGCTCAAGTCCAAGCAGGGAATGTAGATAAAGCCATTGTAGGCGGCGATCGCATTGAATATTCTCTCAAAACCCAAACTTCTGAAGGTCAAGCCACTCAACAGGTATTTCTCACCACACCAGTAGCTATTGACTTGGATTTACCGAAAATTCTCCGTGAGAATAACGTTGAGTTTGCTGCACCTCCACCAAATCAAAATGGTTGGATTGGGACTTTACTTAGTTGGGTAGCACCCCCGTTAATTTTCTTCGGTATTTGGGGCTTTTTAATTAATCGTCAAGGTGGCGGCCCGGCTGCATTGACTGTAGGTAAAAGTAAAGCACGCATTTACTCTGAAGGTAGCACCGGCGTAAAATTCCCCGATGTGGCTGGGGTAGACGAAGCTAAAGCCGAATTAGAAGAAATTGTGGATTTCTTGAAGAATGCAGGTAAATACACCCAATTAGGCGCGAAAATCCCCAAAGGTGTGCTGTTAGTAGGGCCACCGGGAACTGGTAAGACATTACTGGCAAAAGCGATCGCTGGGGAAGCTGGTGTACCATTCTTTAGTATCTCTGGTTCGGAATTTATTGAGTTATTCGTCGGTGTGGGTGCGGCGCGGGTGCGTGACTTGTTTGAACAAGCTAAAAAACAAGCCCCCTGTATTGTCTTCATCGATGAGTTAGACGCACTGGGTAAATCTCGCGGTGGTGCTGGTGGCTTTGTTGGTGGTAACGATGAACGGGAACAAACCCTCAACCAGCTACTCACAGAAATGGATGGCTTTGACGCTAATACCGGTGTGATTATCATCGCTGCTACTAACCGTCCCGAAGTTCTTGACCCCGCTTTGCGCCGTCCTGGTCGCTTCGACCGTCAAGTTGTGGTAGACCGTCCTGATAAAATTGGTCGAGAAGCGATTCTCAAAGTCCACGCCAGAAACGTCAAACTAGCTGATGATGTAGAATTGGGAGCGATCGCCATTAAAACACCAGGTTTTGCTGGTGCAGATTTAGCCAACCTCGTTAATGAGGCTGCACTGTTAGCTGCTAGACAAAATCGCCCGGCTGTTGTGATGGCTGATTTCAATGAAGCGATTGAACGGGTGGTGGCTGGTTTAGAAAAACGCTCCCGTGTGTTAAATGAGACTGAAAAGAAAACCGTCGCCTATCACGAAGTTGGTCATGCCATCATTGGGGCTTTGATGCCTGGGGCTGGCAGAGTTGAGAAAATTTCTGTAGTTCCCCGTGGTGTGGGTGCATTGGGTTATACAATTCAAATGCCCGAAGAAGACCGCTTTTTAATGATTGAAGATGAAATTCGCGGTCGGATTGCTACCCTGTTGGGTGGACGTTCCGCCGAAGAAGTTGTCTTTGGTAAGGTTTCCACCGGCGCGAGTGATGACATTCAAAAAGCCACTGACTTAGCAGAACGCTATGTCACTTTATATGGAATGAGTGACCAATTAGGGCCAGTAGCATTTGAAAAGATTCAACAACAATTCCTCGAAGGTTACGGTAATCCCCGACGTTCCATTAGTCCGAAGGTGGCTGAGGAAATTGACCGCGAAGTTAAGCAAATCGTGGATAATGCTCACCACATCGCCTTGAGTATTTTGCAACATAACCGTGAGTTGTTAGAAGAAACAGCCCAGGAACTATTGCAAAAAGAAATTCTCGAAGGTACAGCACTGCGGGAACGTCTCAAACAAGTGAAAACACCAGACGAACTCTCAGAATGGTTGCGAACAGGTAAGTTATCACCAGATAAACCCTTGCTGCAAACATTGTTGGTGTAGGGGAAGAAAGGCAAAAGGTAAAAGGCAAAAGGTAAAAGGTAAAAAATCATCTTTTACCTTTTGCCCTTTTTCGTCCCCAATCCCCCATTAAATATTCATACTGTTGATTTTTAGCTTGCTCAACAAAATACCATTCTCGTCAATGTCGGGTATTTTAATTTACATAAATATGTAATTGTGGAAAGCGATCGCTCTCCCCAGACTATAGTGAAATTTATACTGGCTACGTAAAATAGTCGGGGATCAATTTTATTCTGGATAATTTCAAATAGCTGACCATGTTACAAAATATTAAAACAAACCTCTATCTTTGGAGATAAATTGCTGACAAAGATGAATTGTTTTAAAAGCAAAACCAAAATCGATTTTTTTTTGTTATCGTGATCCCAAAGGAAAGATTAAGCAATCAAGCAAGATAGAAAACACGATATTGCGTGTCTATTGGGCTGGGAATTGACAAATCAAAAAATTAGTCAAAAACACACTTATTATCAACAACCAGAGTAACATCGGGGAGGTAATTTTTATGGTTACAGTATCTCATCAGGCTGTGGCTCAATTCTCTAAAGAGAAATCGCTTGTTCTCTGGTTTGATGAAGTGGGAATTGCAGATATTGGTTTAGTGGGTGGGAAGAATGCGTCTTTAGGGGAAATGATTCAACAGTTAACACCCAAAGGTGTGAATGTACCCACAGGCTTTGCGACTACTGCTTATGCTTATCGTTATTTCATGGAGTCGGCGGGTTTAGAAGAGAAATTACGAGCATTATTTGCAGATTTAGATGTAGAAGATGTCAAAAAATTACAAGCTAGAGGAAAACAGGCGCGATCGCTCCTGATGAATACACCTTTTCCGGTAGAATTACGACAGGCGATCGCTCATGCTTACAAAAGTCTGTGTGAACTGTACAACCCTAATACAGATGTTGCTGTGCGTTCTAGTGCTACCGCCGAAGATTTACCAGATGCGAGTTTCGCCGGACAGCAAGAAACCTATTTAAATGTGGTTGGTGTTGAAGGTGTATTAACAGCTTGCCATCGTTGTTTTGCGTCTCTCTTTACCGATAGGGCAATTTCCTATCGTCACACCAAAGGATTTGACCATTTTAGCGTTGCTTTGGCGGTGGGTGTGCAGAAAATGGTGCGTTCTGACCTAGCAACCTCTGGGGTGATGTTTTCTATTGATACAGAAACAGGCTTTAAAGATGCAGCTTTAATTACTGCTGCTTATGGCTTAGGGGAAAACGTCGTTCAAGGAACAGTTAACCCCGATGAATATTATGTATTTAAACCCACATTAAAAGACGGCTTTCGCCCCATCATTGATAAAAAATTGGGCAGTAAAGAATTAAAAATGGTCTACGATGAAGGCGCAAATTTGACGAAAAATATTCCTGTATCCACCGTAGAACGAAATAAATTTGCTTTGAGTGATGCAGAGATTTTACAACTAGCAGATTGGGCTTGTTTAATTGAAGAACATTATTCCCAAGTCCACGGAACTTACACACCGATGGATATTGAATGGGCTAAAGATGGGATTACTAATCAACTATTTATCGTACAGGCGCGTCCAGAAACCGTCCAGTCGCAGAAAAATGGCAATGTTTTGCGGAGTTATCGGCTTTTAGGGCATGGGGCATGGGGCATGGGGCATGGGGAACAGGGGAGACAAAGTAATGACTCAGCACTCCCCACTCAGCACTCTCCACTCCCCACTCAGCACTCTCCACGGGCTAAACGCCCCGCTTCCGCTAACAGCACTCCCCACTCCCCACTCACCACTGGTAGGGCAATAGGTGAAGCTATTAGTCAGGGGAAAGTGCGGGTGATTTTGGATGTGAAAGAAATTGATAGCTTCCAAGCTGGGGAGGTGTTAGTTACCCAGAGAACAGATCCCGACTGGGAACCGATTATGAAACGCGCCAGCGCAATTATTACCAATGCTGGGGGACGGACTTGTCATGCTGCAATTATCGCACGGGAATTAGGTGTGCCGGCGATCGTTGGTTGTGGTAATGCGACGGAGGTTTTAACCACAGGACAAGAAGTGACAGTTTCTTGTGCGGAAGGGGAAGAGGGTAAAGTGTACGCAGGTTTATTACCCTTTGAAGTGGAAGAGGTAGCCTTAGAAAATTTACCCCGTACTCGTACCCAGATTTTAATGAATGTGGGAAATCCCCAAGAAGCTTTGAGTTTATCTGCAATTCCTAACGATGGCGTAGGTTTGGCGCGGACTGAGTTTATTATTGCTAACCAAATCCAAATTCATCCTTTAGCGTTAATTTACTACGACAAATTAGAAGATGCCCAAGCTAAAGCCAAAATAGCTGCTATTACGGCTATGTATGCAGATAAGCCGCAGTATTTTGTCGATAAATTAGCCCAAGGCATAGGCAGAATTGCGGCTGCGTTTTATCCTAAACCTGTGATTGTGCGGATGTCTGACTTTAAGAGTAATGAGTACGCCAATTTGGAAGGTGGGAGACAATTTGAACCGAAAGAAGAAAACCCGATGTTGGGTTGGCGGGGTGCAGCCAGATATTATGATGAAGGTTATAGAGAAGGTTTCGCCCTAGAGTGTCAAGCCATTAAACGGGTACGGGAAGAAATGGGTTTAACCAACGTTATTCCGATGATTCCCTTCTGTCGCACTCCCGAAGAGGGACGGTTAGTTTTAGCAGAGATGGCAAAAAATGGACTTGAACAAGGCGTGAATAACTTGCAAGTTTATGTCATGTGCGAGTTACCCAGTAACGTGATTATGGCGGAACAGTTTGCTGAGGTATTTGACGGTTTCTCTATAGGTTCTAATGATTTAACTCAGTTGACATTAGGATTAGATAGAGATTCGGCTTTAGTGGCACGACTGTTTGATGAACGCAGTCCGGCTGTGAAGCAAATGGTCAAAATGGCTATCGAAGCAGCGAAAAAACACAACCGCAAAATCGGGATTTGTGGACAAGCACCCAGCGACTACCCCGAATTTACTCAGTTTTTGGTAGAACAGGGAATTGATTCGATTAGTCTCAATCCTGATTCGGTTTTGAAGACTATGTTAGAAGTAGCGAAGGTAGAGAAGAGTTAACAAGAAATAGTTAACAACTGAGTAAAAATATTGCTGAATGCGCGGATATGTGTAAAACCATCCGCGCATTTTATACTTGTTGACTATTGACTAAATGTACGGGCGGGTTTAACCAAAATAACTGTTTGACAACGTGAATATCTCACAGAACCCGCCCCCACTAACTGTTGACTGTTATTCATACTAAGTTGCTTTCAGAAATAGTATTCCTACACCCCACACTCCCCACACTCCCCACCCCAGGTTACTATCTTTGAGAGCAACTTGGTATCAGTCTGGGTATTCGCTATTTTCCAGCCACCATTGCTGGCATTAATACTGCGTCAATAACGTGAATCACTCCATTATCAGCGAGGATGTCTGTTTGTAGGACTTTAGCATTGTTGACCTTAAACCCATCTTTGGTGGATTCAATTGCTAGAACTGATCCTTCTACTGTTTCTGCTTCTTCAATTTGTGCTAAATCATCAGACCTAACATCGCCAAAGGCCATATGATATGTCACAATCTTTTTGAGCTTGGAGATATCTTTTTGCAATGCTTCTAAAGTTCCCTCTGGTAACTTTGCAAAAGCTTCGTCAGTAGGTGCGAACAGCGTCAGTGAACCTGGACTTTTGAGGGTATCCAAGATTTGTGCAGCTTCAGCAGCCTGGACTAATTTATTGAAAGTTCCAGCTTTGACAGCAGTTTCCACAATGTTAGCCATAATATTTGGTTAATTTATTAACTTCACAGTTACCACCAACTTATAAACAGACAAAAGTGGTTAACCTCTATCAAGAGAAAGGTTACAAGCAATCTCACCCTCAAAGAAGCATATGAACAAGCAGGGGTGCAGGGTGCAGGGGAGAAAACCACCCATAAGGAGTGGGGCTTCAACCAACAGAGACTCATGAGCAGGGGAGCTTGTACATCGCAACGGGCAAGGTTTTTACCTCTCCCCCTGCCTCTTATAAGCTTCCGTTCTCAGCCTGGTGAGAGAACCACTGAGAATTTCTCAGATTAATTTCGCACTCATTTCTCCTATTGTTTGGTTTCTACTAAGGCTTTGTACTCAACAGATGTAGATTTCCGTCCAGAGAGGTCATACAGTAAACCCATAAGTGCAGGTACAACTGTAGGTGTCAAAATTGTGGAAAATGCTAAACCACCAGTGAGGACGATACCTAATCCTTGATAGAGTTCTGAACCTTGTCCTGGTAGCACTGCTAAAGGTAACATCCCGATGACGCTTGTTCCTGCCGACATGAAAATGGCTCGGAGGCGATCGCTTGTGGCATTATACAAGGAAGCATCATAATCTTCGCCTGCTTGTTGGAGTTGTAAGGCTCTATCAACTAACAAAATGGCGTTATTGACAACGATACCTGTCAAAATCACGAAACCCAATGCCGTAATCATATCTAACGCCACATTCATTCCTGGAATGTTGTTGGCAATGACTAAACTTAATAGTGCGCCACTCATCCCCATTGGGACAGTCGCCATAATTACTACTGGGTACAAGAAGGAACGATATAAAGCCACCAGTAGTAGATATGTAATGAAAATCGAAAACACAAACGCTAAGGCTAATTCACTGACTGTTTTAGCTAATTGGTCGGCTGAACCTGCTAATTCTAAACTGTAATCTGGGGGAAGACTCGCCCGTAATGGTGCTAAAATTTCCGCTTCGGTACGTTCTACTAATGTTCCTAGCGGCGCGTCGGGTGCGACGGAGACAGTGAGACTAATGGAACGTTCTAAGTTAACGTGATTAATTACATCTGGCCCTGTGGTTTCCTTAATTTCAGCCACATCACCGAGTTGTACCTGTCGCCCTTGGCTGTAGAGTGGTAATTGCCGCAGTTGTTCTGGTGTCTCGACGGCTGTGTTTTGGAGTTCTACTGACACGTCGAGTTCTTCTTTACCATCAATATAATTAGAGGCGATGCGTCCCCCCAAAGCAGCTTCTACCATTGAACCAATTTCGGCTTCTGAAAGCCCTACTTCTGCCAGACGTTCACGGTTAGGAATCACTTGCAGTTCAGCCGCACCGGCGACGTAGTTAGAACGGACGTTCTGCACGCCGGGAAGTTGGCGTAATTTGGCGGTGATTTGCTTTTCTATGTCACCCAACTGATTTAAGTCATCTCCGACGATATCCACCTCAAATTCCTTACCAGGATCGCGGAAAATCGATATACGTGTGGGAACTATGAAGCGGTAGCCAGCAAAGTTCCCAGTTTGGGCGCGTAACCTGTCTACCATTTCAGCTAAACCTTGAGTGGTGGCAAATTCCGGTTTTAAAATAGTCGCAATTCCCCGTAATGCCCCTGGACGGTCAACGTATAAAGTACGCTCTACCTCTGGTTGCGATCGCAAAAATTCTCGTATGGGTTCAGATTGGCGAATGGCTTCGGGAATGCTTGTCCCTGGTAAGGGTTCAGCCCTAACCACCACTAAGTTACGATTCCCTTCTGGTAAATAATCCGCAGGTGGCAATAATAACACACTCACAAATAATAATACCAAGGGAATTGACAGCACTAACAACCGTCTACCAACCCGCTTCCGTCCTAATGACCAACTGACTGTAGAAGCGAGAAAGTTTTCTAATTTACCTTGAAAATGGCGAAATACTAAAGAAGTTTTCGCCACCGCCCGTTCTAACCAATTACCACCCCGATATTCTCCCCCCTCCATCATTTGCATTGCTTCTGATTGTTTGAGGAAGAGTCCCGACAGCATGGGAACTAAAGTTAAAGCCGCAAATAAGGAAAATAGAGAAGATGCAGAAAGGGTAATTGCCATATCTGCATACAGTCGTCCTGCTTCACCTGTCACCATCAGTAAGGGTGCAAATACTACCACGTTAGTTAAGGTAGAACCCAACATTGCCCCCCAGACTTCCTGGGTAGCCTCAATTGCCGCGCGCAAGGGACTTTTACCCTGTTGCATCTGGGTGAAGATATTCTCAATTACCACGATCGCATTATCTACAACCATCCCCACAGCAAAGGCTAGTCCTGCCAAACTAATAATATTGAGTGTTCGTCCCAACGCAGACATAACAATAAACACCATCACTAAAGTTGTAGGGATAGTAATCGCCACTACCGCTACAGTCCGCATTGAACCCAGGAACAAAATCAAGACAATGGTAGCCAGTAACGCCCCCGTTACCAAGTTTCCTTGCACAAACGCCACTGATTGATTAATGTATTGACTTTCGTCGTAGTTGTAAGCAAAGCGAATCCCTTGATTTTGTTGATCAAACTCGGCTTGCAGTGCAGTAATTTCTGCCCTCACACCCTTAGCCACCTCTGGGACATTCGCCCCAATTTGACGAATTACCCCAATGGCTACCCCTGGTTTACCATTGAAAATCAAAGCACTATCTTGGGGTTTGCGTCCCATTTGTACCTGTGCCACATCCCGCAGGTAAACTGTACCTGATTGGTCACGCCGTAAAACAAAACCCTCAATTTCCGATAAATCCTGGGAACGGCTGACGGTACGAACACGGTATTCTCTGCGTCCTAAAATTAACGGGCCGCCCCGAATATCACGGTTATTTTCCCGCAGTACCCGGACGACATCACCGATAGTTAAATTGCGATCGCTTAATGCTTTGGGGTCAATTTTGACTTCTACTTCCCGTTGTTGTCCACCTACTAATAAAAATTGCCCAGTTCCCTGCACTCGCCGCAGTCTGGGAATCACGACTTCCTCGGCTAAATCACGATAGCGGTTAGAATCTGGTTCAAATCCTTCCTTAGTATCAAAAGGAATCCACATCATCGGGGAACTGTTACCACCCACTAATTCCACACTCGATTCTTGGGCTTCTGGGGGTAAATCGTTCACCTGCTGCAAACGGTTGATCACATCAATCATCCGTTCCTGCACATTGGCATTTTGGGCAAATTCCAGTGTAATACTACTACGTCCCGCACGGGAGCTACTGCTGATTTCCTGGACTCCCAATACCTGTTCCATCTGTTCCTCAATGGGACGGGTGATTAAATCTTCCACCTCCGAAGGGCCTGCGCCTGGGTAGGTTGTGGTGATGGTAATTTCCGGGCGATCGCCTCCTGGTTGCAATTCCAAAGGTAAGCTGAATAGGGAAAATACACCCAAAATTGCCAATAAGCAGAAGAGGACAAACGTGCCGTGTCGCCAACGTACAGCAGTTTCGATGAATTTCATAGTTAGGGGATTGGGGACTGGGGATTGGGATTTGTTTATGGTTTTGACCTCTCTCCAAACCTCTCTCCTACAAGGAGAGAGGCTTTGAGTCTTACTCCCCTTCCCTGGTAGGGAAGGGGTTGGGGGTTAGGTCTTTACTTCACAACTTTCACAGGCACGCCATCTTGCAAGCCGTCACCGCCACGGAGGACAATGGCTTGACCTGTCTTAAGAGTGGGATGATAAATGGCCACTTTTTCACCCATGTCTGCAACCATCTCTACTTCTAGTTGTTGGGCTTTGTTCTCAGCCACGGTGAAGACTAACCATTTATCTTGTCTTCTGGTTAAAGCATCTCTAGAAACTACAAAACTAGAACGGTTTGAAGGCATAGTTAAATTACCTGCGATCGCCATTCCTGGTAATAATCCAGAGGGTGGATTGTTAATTTGGACACGCACCCGTTGACGGCGGGAGGCGGGGTCAGCCGAGGGAACGACGGCTGTAATTCTAGCTCGTTGTTTCCACTGCGGTAAGGCACGGGCTGTTAAGTCGATAGTCATACCAGGGTTAACTTGACCACTGAGTTGTTCTGGTAACTCTAGGAAAATATCGAAGCGATCGCCTGCTACTAAAGTGACAATTTCCCCAGAACTTTGGACTAAATCACCGTTACTGATGTGTCGTGTCTGTACCATCCCAGATTGCGCTGCTACAATCCTGGTACGTTGCTGTGCTAGTTCGGCTTGGGCTAAGTTAGCTTTAGCTGCGGCGACATTAGCTTTTTGGGCGGCGATTTCTTCCCGAATTGGCCCGGCTTTGGCTTCGGAAAGTTGCGCTTGGGCTTCTAATAGTTCCCCTCGGATATCATCTAATCTAGCTTGTGCTTCCACTAATAATCTCTGCGATAAAGCTCCCTCTTTCACTAAGTCGCTGGTGCGCTTGAGGTTGTCTTGGGCTTCCCTCTCCCTGGCTTGAGCTGATTTCACCGCCGCCTGACGCTGGGCGATAATTTCTGGACGCGTCCCTACTTCTAAGCGGGCTAAATTGCTGATTTGCTGTGCTAATTGCGCTCTAGCTTGAGAAATTGCCAATTTTTGGTCAGAGTCATCTAGAACTGCAATCACCATCCCTGCCTTGACGCGATCGCCTGGCTGCACTAAGATTTCTCTGACAATACCGCCAGTTTGGGCGCGGAGTGTAGATTGTTGAGTTGCTTCCACCTGTCCCAAAAGCTGTACACTTCTGGTAGCAGTTCCCCTGGCTAGGGTAGTAGTTTCAATCGGACGCGGTGGTTGTACCTGTCGCTGTTGGGCTACAGAAGGTTGTGGTGTCCCACCAGGAATCAACATCCGCCACAAAATTGCACCCCCAGTTAGCAAACCAATAACCAATAATGTCCGCAACCAAGGTTTACCAGAACGGACTGGTACTAACTCAGAAGAAGACACAGAACTGTCTGACGGGGTTTCAGGTGTTGAAACTTGAGCTTCAGAAGTATCCATAGCGTTAGACGGCAGACTATTGAGGGATCAGTGTTGAAATTGCTAGAAATTAGCTCCCCTGTAGTTTCGCAAATGAATATGACAAAATAATGACGAATTTTATATTTAGATTAAAAAAGATTACGAAAATTAGTCAATAGTCAATAGTCAACAGTCAACAGTCAATAGTCAACAGTCAATTACTGCAACTTTTGATAACGAATCAGTTCTTTGACTCTTTCCTGTGATAAGCCTAATTCCCGACTTAGTTTAGCTTCTATGCGTTTGGGTTCGGTGATTGCAAACTCAAATATCATGGTTTTGAGGACGGAATGATTGGTTGTTACCTTTACCATCGAAATCCCTTGTGACTGAAGAATTTCCGCCTCAATAGCCACTACCTTTTTCATCATCTGGCGTGTTGATTGGGTATTGACTTGCAAATATTTTTTGTGGTTATGGGTGCGACTCAGTATTTGATCACCAATCAAACCACTTCCCAGCCAAAAAACTAACCCAATTAACGGCAAAGATAACCAAAACACAAAACCTAAGTTATGTAAGACGCGAACAAAGTTAGGTTGATACATAGATTTGGGCATTGGGCATTGGGAATGGGGCATTGAGCCAAAATTCTAGCTTGTATACCTTGTTGTTTCTCATCTCTCATTCTCCAGCCTAACTGTGACATTTTTATGTCACCTTGTTTGGTTAATGTGAGAATTAGTAAGTACAAATCATAGTTACTTGAGTAAATGCGATGCTGATCTTACTGGTAGAAGATGACCCAGAGCAATTAGAACCTCTGCGAGCAGCATTGTTGAAAGGCGGACATTTAGTTGATGCGATCGCAGATGGTGAAACGGCTCAATGGTACGCTTTTCGTAAAGACTATGATTTACTGATTTTAGATTGGATGTTACCCAAGGTCAGTGGTGTAGAACTGTGTCAAATATATCGCCAAGCCGGTAAACTCTCGCCAGTGCTGATGTTGACAGCAAAAGACACTGTAGCAGATAAAGTCATGGGATTAGATGCGGGGGCTGATGATTACCTAGTCAAGCCCGTGGATGTGCTAGAGTTATTGGCACGAGTGAGGGCTTTGGGTAGGCGATCGCCAATGTGGCAAGGTGATATTCTCACCCTAGAAGATTTACACCTGCATTTAGCCAGTTTGACGATTGAACGAGGAACAGCCACAACTCAACTTTCTAGTCGAGAATTCCAATTAATGGAATATCTCATGCGCCATCCCCGTCAAGTTCTATCCCATGATCAAATTGAACAAGCCTTATGGAGTTACGGAGAAGAACCCGAAAGTAACGCCATCACCACCCTAGTGCGCCGCCTCCGCCAACGCCTGCAAGTCGTAGACGCAAGAGATTGGCTAGAAACAGTCCATCGCGTCGGTTATCGGCTGAATCCGCCTGGTTAGGTAATGAGTAATGAGTAATGAGTAATGAGTAATGAGTGCTGACTATCAACTAATGACTATTGACTAATGACTATTGAGTAATGAGTGCTGACTATCAACTAATGACTATTGACTAATGACTATTGACTATTGACTATTGACTATTGACTAAAAATGTTTGACTCTAGCCGCCGTAATCTTGCTCACTGGTTTGCTTTATCGATGGGGGGGATTTTATTTGCTTTTGCGGGGGTGGGTTATTGTTTGAATGTGGAAGAGCAATTACGATTGTTCGATGATGAATTGTTTCAGCAAGGTAAAAGCTTTGCGACGAAAAATCAGTATTATTTGTATCAAAGTCAATGGCAAAATCCCCCAGAAAAAAATCAGTTAGAAAATGGTGCTGGTTTGAATGGGGGTATGATTTATGCTCGGTGGTATAACTCGCAAAAACAACTTGTACAGTTTATCGGCTCATCTGGTGATAAACAGTTAACTACAGAGCAGATGTTTCAAACGCTACAAGTATCCAGGAGTACAGAAAAGCCTGACTACAATCCATTATGGGTTCGTCAAGTTACTATTCCCATCGTTCAAGATAAGGAACTCATCGGCTATTTTCAGACAGCCGCGCCTATGGACTCTCTTCGCCACAGTCTAAATCAGGCGCGATTATTCTTAGCTTTGGGTGTTCCGATTACTTTTGGTGTGATTGGGATTACAGGATGGTTTTTAGGTGGTTTGGCGATGCGTCCATCTCTGCGCGCTTATCAACAATTACAGCGTTTCACCGCCGATGCTTCCCATGAATTGCGGACACCTGTAGCCACTGTATTAAGTAATGCTCAAGTTGCTTTGATGCCACCGGAAGACATCATCGAACAAAGACAGCGATTACAAAAGATTGTGGAAACGGCTAAGTCTATGAGTGTGTTGATTAATAACTTGCTGTTTTTGTCACGCAATGATGGTTCTCTAGCTGAGACTACGTTACAACAGATTGATCTGCGGGACATATTGCGATCGCTCAATTCTGAATTCACCCCTCAAGCCGTGGCGCAAAATCTCAATTTCAGCACACATCTACCAGAACAATCAGTAATGCTGCGTGCAGACGTAAATTTACTCAAACAAGCTGTGATTAATCTCCTCAGTAACGCATTCAAATATACGCCAGCAGAAGGTAAAGTACAGTTACTTCTTTTAGTCCAGTCTCATCACGTTATCATTCAAGTCGTAGATAATGGTATCGGCATTCCCGCACCTGACTTACCCTATATTTTTGATCGCTTTTATCGAGTAGACACCGTGCGTTCTCGCCAAACAGGAGGTTTTGGACTAGGACTTGCGATCGCACAACAAATAGTCCAAGCCCATCAAGGACAAATATCTGTTAAAAGTATAGTTGGTCAAGGTTCAACTTTTGAAATTGATTTGCCGTTGAAGGGGTAGGGGTTGGGATTGGGCAGGGGGCAGGGGGCAGGGAGATAAACTAATGACTAATGACTAATGACTAATGACTAAAAACATTTATCGCCTGTGCTTAGTAGGGATTTTCTTAATATCCCTGGCTTTACGTTTTTGGGGACTGGATAGATTTAATACTTTAGTGTTTGATGAAGTTTATTACGCTAAGTACGGTAATGACTATCTCACCCATACCCAATTTTTTGACGCACATCCGCCTTTAGGTAAATATATGATTGCTATAGGAATTTGGCTGAGTAGCCATTTTCCATTTTGGCAAGAATCAGTTAATGGACTTACAGGTTCATTGCGATCGCCTTGGAGTTATCGCTGGATGAATGCTTTATCTGGCTCATTTATTCCCTTGATTATCGCCAATATTGCCTATCAATTAAGTTACCGTCGCAGTTTTGCAGTTCTCTCAGGTTTATTCGCTGCTTTAGATGGTATCTTTATTGTCGAGTCCCGCTACGCTTTGATTAATATTTATATAGTTTTGTTTGGATTATTGGGGCAATTTTTATTTTTATTAGCCCTGTCCCAGAAACAAAAAACTAGATTAGTGTATTTAGGATTGGCAGGTGTCGCTCTTGGGGCTTCCTGTGCCACAAAATGGAATGGTGTCTTTTTTTTAGTGGGTATCTATGCCATTTGGGGATTCGCTTGGATCTACGAATTAATTACTCATAAACATGAACTTGCGAAAATTATCATAAATTTATTGGAATTTTCTATAAATAACTCATCTCATCAAAAAGAATCTCATATTTCCCCACTTTTACCAATACAAAAATTGACACAAATTAATATTGGTCAATGTATATTATTTCTGGGAATTATTCCTCTGAGTGTTTATAGTCTCATTTGGATTCCTCATCTGCAAATCAATAACCAATTTGGATTTATTGCAGTACATGAGCAAATTTTTGCATTTCATAAGGAACTATCCGGTAATTCTCCTACAGTTCATCCCTATTGTGCGGCTTGGTATAAATGGCCGTTACTAACTCGACCGATGGCTTATTATTATCAAACAGCACATCGCATAACTGATCCGCTACCAGTTTTCGGCCCACCTTTACCCGCTAATGCAGGAGGTGTGGTTTATGATGTCCACGCACTGGGAAATCCTTTCTTATGGTGGTTTGGTGCTGTAGCTATCTTATTTTTACTGTTGATGCTTGTCGCGCCAATTGTAATTCCTATTTTGAAGCAAAGACGATTGTTACTGCCAGAAAATCTCTCTGTTGAAACGTGGGTGGCGTTATATTTAGTCTTGAATTATTTTGTGAATTTACTACCTTGGGTGAGAGTTACAAGGTGTGTATTTATCTATCATTATATGACGGGTGTAGTGTTTGCTTTTTTAGCGATCGCCTGGTTTGTAAATCAATGTCTATATAGTTATCATCGCTCACTGCGAGTTGTTGGCGTAACTATTTCTTTCATGATTATTGCCGCTTTTGTATTCTGGCTGCCGATTTATTTAGGTTTACCTATTTCACCTGAAGGCTATCGAATGAGAATGTGGTTTAATTCTTGGATTTGATATTGGGGAATAGTCATTAGTCAGTAGGGGCGGGTTCTGTGAGCGATTTACTTTGTCAAACGGAGATTTTGCTTAAATCCACCGTACATTAGTCATTAATTATCAGGTTCATTGTCTAGTTCGCTGAATTTTATCTTTTCTTTAGGTTTACATAGCTAAATATAAACTGCTTAATCAATCATTTAGGTTTTTATATTTCTTATCTGTAATTATCTTTACTAACTGTTAGACTGTAAAACGCAGACGGTGTAGAAATTAACTGTCTTTATGTTACTTAGGAGACAAAATATAGTACCTTTGTAAAGGTCATTTGGGGTAAGAATAGCAGAATTAAGTGACAAATACAGCACAATCAGAAAATAAACAACGATATGTTGCTAAATAGATGATTCTTACGCCATTTCAATCAGAATTGACAAGTTTTTAATTGAGAGATCGGAAAAATTCAAATTGAGTGGTTGGCTATCGGAATTTTAGGTTTTAAATTTTGGATAATGGCATGAAATCGAAAAATCTAAAATCTAAAATTGTTTGACTCTCATTTTGATGACACCAGAGAGTAAAAAAGGATATTTATTTATGACAATAGGCTTGGAAATAGCAGATATTAATGTCAAAAGTTTAAAAGAAGCTCCAATTCATCTTTCTAGTCAAATTCAACCACATGGGGTGGTATTAGTTTTAGAAGAACCAGACTTGAAAGTATTACAAGTTAGCAATAATACCTGGGAAAATTTAGGGGTTAATGCTGAATCTGTTTTAGGGAAAACATTAGAAGAGTTACTAGATTCTTTTCAAGTTGAGCGCATCAAGACGGGATTACTAAAAGAAAATATCGACTTTATTAATCCTACAAAGTTGTGGATGCCCAAGAAAGGAGGGGATTATGTAGTCTTTGATGGTGTATTTCAAAGAAATGCTGAAGGATTTTTAATTTTAGAATTAGAGCCTGCTATTTCTCAAGAAAATATCCCATTCTTAAGTTTTTATCATTTAGCCAAAGCATCAATTAACGAGCTAGAAAAAACCGCAAATGTGCGAGATTTTTGTCAGATAATTGTGCAGGAAGTCAGTAAAGTCACAGGTTTTGACCGAGTGATGTTATATAAATTCGATGATGATGGACATGGTTCTGTACTAGCGGAAGAAAAAATCCCTAGTCTGGAGTCATATTTAGGACTGCATTATCCCGAATCGGATATTCCGAAACCAGCCAGAAAATTATTTATTTCTAACTCGATTCGTCTGATACCAGATGCTCAGGCGCAACCTGTGCAGATGATACCAGTGAAAAATCCCATCAGCGATCGCCCACTAGATTTAACTAATTCTATCCTCAGAAGTGCTGCACCTTGTCACTTGGAATACTTACACAACATGGGTGTCGGTGCGTCCTTAACTATTTCCCTAATTAAAGACCAAAAACTCTGGGGATTAATCGCCTGTCACCATCAAACACCAAAATATGTTTCCTACGAATTACGCAAAGCCTGCGAATTTTTAGGCAGAGTGATATTTGCAGAACTATCAGCCAGAGAAGAAACCGAAGATTACGATTATCGGATGAATCTTACCCATATTCAATCATTATTGGTTGAATATATGTCTCAAGAAGACAATTTTATTGATGGGTTAGTCAAACATCAGCCTAATCTTTTGGATTTAACCTCTGCTAAAGGTGCGGCTGTTTGTTGTGGTGATAAATTTACCTTGATTGGTGAAACTCCCAAAGAAGAAGAATTAGTGTTTCTGATGCAATGGCTAAAAAATAACATTGACTCAGAAATTTTTTATACTGATTCTTTGCCAAAACTTTATCCCGATGCAGAAAGGTTTAAAAATGTCGCGAGTGGTTTATTAGCCATTCCCATTTCCCATCGTAATTATGTATTGTGGTTTAGACCGGAAGTAATTCAAACAGTGAATTGGGGTGGTGATCCCAATAGAGCCTTTGAAGTGAGCCAGTCTGAAGGAAACTTGCGGCTATGTCCCCGTAAATCCTTTGAACTGTGGAAACAGACAGTCCGCCTCACCTCCTTGCCTTGGAAATACGTAGAAATTAAAGCCGCGCTAGAATTGAGAAAGGCAATTGTTAACATTGTCCTCCGCCAAGCCGATGAACTCGCAGAGTTAGCGCAAGATTTAGAACGTTCCAACGCCGAACTGAAAAAGTTTGCTTACGTTGCTTCCCATGATTTGCAAGAACCACTCAACCAAGTTGCAAATTATGTGCAGTTGTTAGCAATGCGCTATGAAGATGAGTTAGATATAGACGCAAAAGAGTTTATTAACTACGCCGTTGAAGGTGTCAGCCTCATGCAGACATTAATTGACGATGTCTTAGCATACTCCAAAGTAGACACCCAAGCGATCGCTTTCCAACTCACCGAAGTCGAAAGCGCACTCGAAAAAGCTCTGAGCAACTTACGCCAAAGAATTGTGGAAACTAAAGCCGCTATCACCCATGATCCCTTACCCATCGTCATGGCTGGTAGTACCCAGCTCATGCAATTATTCCAAAACTTAATTGCTAACGCCATCAAATTCCGCAGCAACAAACCACCCCAAATTCACATCGGCGCAGAAAGGCTAGAAGACGAGTGGTTATTCTCAGTCAAGGATAACGGAATTGGTATCGACCCACAATTTAGCGATCGCATTTTTGTCATCTTCCAACGCCTCCACACCAGAGACGAATATCAAGGTACAGGAATGGGTTTAGCCATCTGTAAAAAGATCATCGAATGTCATCGCGGACGCATTTGGGTAGAATCACAACTTGGTGAAGGTGCAACCTTCTACTTTACGATTCCAGTCGGGGGACGAGAGCGTGAGCGTAGAAATGGAAGAAAAACTCAAAACAATATTTCTAGTTGAGGATAACAAAGCAGATATTCGCCTCATCCAAGAAGCCTTTAAAAATAGCTCCATACCGCACCAAGTAATTACAGTCCGGGATGGTATGGACGCTATGGCTTATCTCCGCCGTGAAGGTGAATATACTAATGCGCTACGTCCTGATTTGATTTTGTTAGATTTAAACCTACCAAAAAAAGATGGTCGAGAAGTATTAGCAGAAATTAAAAATGACCCAGCATTAAAACGTATTCCCGTAGTAGTATTAACAACATCGAGAAACGAAGATGATATTTTTCACAGCTACGAATTACACGTAAATTGCTACATCACCAAATCCCGCAACCTCAGCCAACTATTCCAAATTGTCAAAGGAATCGAGGAATTTTGGCTATCTACCGTCACGCTACCGCCAATTTAGGGGTATAGGGGTGTAGGGGACAAGGTAGACAAGCTAGAGAAAGTAATTTCTTTACCCAGTCCCCATTCCCCATCCTTGAAAAATTCTTAGTTTTGAATTTGAATTTTGAATTTTGAATTTTGTAGCTTGCTTCCCGTAGGGTATTTTGAATTTTGAATTGATATTAGGGGGTGAAACCAAGAAAATGATCCTTGGACATTCAGTCACGATTTTATTAATTGAGGACAACATAGCAGAAGCGAGGTTATTACAAGAATATTTGCAACAAGCTGAATCAAAACAGTTTTCCCTAGTTCATGTGAAGCGATTAGGAGATGCACTCAACGCCCTGCGTCACAAGAATTATGATGTGATTTTATTAGACTTGACTTTGCCCGACTCTCAAGGATTATCATCTCTATCTTTATTGATAGAGCAATCCCCTAGTATACCAATTGTCGTACTGACTAATACTAACGATGAAGATTTAGCAATTGAAGCAGTCCGCCAAGGCGCGCAAGATTACCTAGTCAAACGACAGGTAAATGTCCATGTTTTAGTGCGTGCTTTATGTTATGCGATTGAACGCAAGCAAACTTTAGAAAGCTTACGCATTCTTAATAAATCTTTAGAAAATCGGGTAGAGGAAAGCACAGCCGAACTGGTCAAGGCTCAAGAAATTAACCAGTTTAAATCAGAGTTTGTGTCGATGTTTTCCCATGATATTCGTAATCCTTTAAATACTATTCTGTTAGCGGCTGGATTGCTACAAGATAACGAAGAGAAACTGAGTCAAGAAAAAAAACATTCTCATTTTCAAATGATTCGTTCCGCAATCAAAAATATGGCACAGCTATTAGATGAAGTATCATTCATCGGCAAAGCTGATGCAGGTAAACTCCGATGTGATCTGATTGCTGTCGATTTAGAAGCATTTTGTAGGCAATTAGTAGAAGAATTTCAATTAGCTATTAAAGATAAGCAAATAAAAGTTATCTTTAACTGCCCGCAACCATTAGAACCAATACTATTAGATGAAAGTTTATTCCGTCATATATTAGGGAATTTATTGGGGAATGCTATTAAGTATTCCAACCCAGAAGGTCAAGTAAAATTAGAATTATTAAATCAAGAAAAAACTATAACTTTAAGAATTCAAGATTCGGGTATTGGTATTTCTATTGAAGATCAAAAACAATTATTTCAACCTTTCCATCGTGGCGATAATGTTGGCGGTATTTCGGGTACAGGCTTGGGTTTAGCCATTGTCAAAAAATGCGTGGACGCTCACGAAGGAGAGATTTTTGTAGATAGTGAAGTAGGTGTTGGCACAACGGTTACAGTCATATTTCCGAAGACATAGGGATTGGGCATTGGGCATTGGGAATAGAGTAAATGATTTAGAAAAAATCAATATTAATATTAATACCCCATGCCCCATGCCCCATGCCCAATTTTTCATTTTTTCGCCTGAATTACCTGTAAACTACCACCTGCATATAAAACGGGTTGACTGACCTGAAATCCGATTTCAGTTAATAACGCATTTAAATCAGTTTTTAATAATTTCCAAGCTGTTTCTGTCTCGAACAACCAAAAAAATAAGGCTAAACCAGGCCAGAAGATGGGGTTAGTAGGTGGGTGGAAATCCACAACAGTAAATACACCTCCTGGCTTGAGAACTCGATAAACTTCTTGAATAATTTCCCGCAATTGTACTGGCTGCATTTCATGTAAAGCCGCACTGGTATGTACTACATCAAATTGTGCATCTAGAAAAGGCATTTTTTCTGCAAAAGCTTCGACATAAGTCGCTTCCGGTACGTTCTGCCTGGCTCTTTGTAAAGATAATGGTGAGGCATCTAGTCCTGTTACATTTTGTGAATATTTCACTAAAAATTGCGTCGCTTGACCACTACCACAACACAAATCTAAAACATGAGTATCTGAGTGAATTGTTAAGCCTTGTAGAGCCAATTGCCGAAAACGCGCTTCACCACCGACGCTGATGGCGGCTACACGAGATATTCCGTCATATAGCCATTGATATCGATAACTTAAATCTCTTAAAATTGTTGCCATTGCACATTGCTCACTATTAAGCTTTATATTTAATAAAGATATATTGTTAACATTAGTAAAAAATCTGAAAAAGTCGGGGGAAAATAACTGCTATGGGTCGTGTAGGCGTATTATTACTCAATCTCGGTGGGCCCGATAAATTAGAGGATGTTGGGCCGTTCTTGTATAACCTCTTTTCTGATCCTGAAATCATACGCTTACCATTCCGTTGGTTACAAAACCCCCTGGCTTGGTTTATTGCGTCACGACGCACGAAAACATCGCAAGAGAACTATAAGCAAATCGGTGGTGGCTCTCCATTAAGACGGATTACAGAGGCGCAAGGAGAAGCTTTACAAGAACAGCTAACTTATTTGGGACAAGATGCCAAAATTTATGTAGGAATGCGTTATTGGCATCCTTATACAGAAGAAGCGATCGCACTTCTCACCCAAGATAATATCGATAACTTAGTCATCTTGCCTCTCTATCCCCAATTCTCCATCAGTACCAGTGGTTCCAGCTTCCGCCTACTTGAGAAACTTTGGCAAGATGATCCCAAACTACAACGAATTGAATACACCGTCATTCCTTCCTGGTACAAACAGCCAGGTTACTTACAAGCAATGGCGGAATTAATTGCCCAAGAACTTGACCAGTTTCCCAACCCAGATCAAGTGCATATCTTCTTTAGCGCACACGGCGTTCCTAAAAGCTATGTAGAAGAAGCAGGCGACCCCTATCAACAAGAGATTGAGGAATGTACTGCTTTGATTATGCAGACTCTCAATCGTGCCAACGCGCACACTTTAGCCTATCAAAGTCGTGTAGGCCCAGTAGAATGGCTGCAACCCTACACAGAAGATGCACTCAAAGAACTAGGCGCGCAAGGTGTGAATGACTTAGTTGTCGTCCCCATCAGTTTTGTCTCAGAACATATTGAGACCTTACAGGAAATTGATATTGAGTATCGGGAAATCGCCGAAGAAGCAGGAATTCACAACTTCCGTCGCGTACCTGCACCCAATACCCATCCAATTTTTATCAAAGCCTTAGCTGATTTAGTAATTGAAGCACTGCAAAAACCCAGCCTTAAACTTTCCCAAGTCACCCAAATGAAGAAGAAAGTGAAGATGTATCCGCCAGAAAGTTGGGAATGGGGTATTACCACCAGTGCAGAGGTCTGGAACGGTCGTATTGCGATGTTAGGCTTTATTGCGTTGATTATTGAGCTAGTGACAGGCCGTGGGCTGTTGCATCTAGTAGGACTATTGCAATAAGTGAAAAGTTATAAGAAAAAAGCTTTTTAATGTCTCACTTCCCTCCTCTGGAGGGATTTTTAATTTTTATACGTAGTATTTTTAAATTTCCATACTTCCCATTACGGACAGATGTAATGAGAGAAAAATTGCAGGAATATTGCCAATAAAGCTTGAATTTCCTGTTTATGGACGGTGAGTAATGAAAAAACTGATTTGGTTTTCTACCCTAAGTTTAGCGATCGCCACAGTTAGTTTACCAGCGATCGCCCAGACCCAACCAGTCACACCAGAACAACCAGTCACACCTGGACAACCAATTACACCAGAACAACCAGTCACGCCCGGACAACCAATTACACCAGAACAACCAGTCACGCCCGGACAAGAATATCAATCCAGACCAACAATGTCTGATGACCGTACCGCACCCCGAATTAGTAGGACAAGTGGTTTTGCTAATACTCATCAAATCAGCGTGTATACAGGGGAACAACCTTTATCCTATGTAATAGTTCGTCCTTCAGAATTGGTGAGTGTCAACAATAACGACATTGAAGTCACAGATCAATCTGGTCAAAGACTCGATGCGAATATTTCCCCCGAAGGCGATAGATTGCGGCTTACCTTCGCTCAACCAGTACCCCCTGGTAGCACCATACAAATCGCTTTCAGGAATTTGACATTCAATACCCTCAATCGGAATTTTTATCTATATGAACTTGCTGGCGGCTATACGGGTTATCAGCGCACTATCCCCTACGGTTTTGCCCAAGTTCAGGTGTACTAGCGGCTTGTGTGATACCAGTCATACCACTGTTTAGCACTATGCACAGCGAACAAGAGGAGGATTAAAGCGATTAATCCTCCTTGCCACGGAGCATCAAAAGCAAACAGCACTAGAGCTATACACAAAGTATCTTGTAAAAAGACTGCCCACAATGGCAACCCCCGTAAGCGATAAAACCAACCCACCTGTACCAACTGTAAGACGAGAGCAAATAAACCACCAATCACAGCTAGTAACCACTGTGGTGTTGCGGTGGCTGAAGCTACGGTTACACCCATAATCCCACCGACAATGGGAGATAAGCATAAATGAATTATTTGTAATATTCTTTGCCCCCAGAGTTTTTTAGAGGCAAATATTTCCGCAAAGGAACAACCTATAACAAAAGTTAATAAAACTCTAGGGGAAATATGAGAAAAAATAGGCACTTGCGACCAAAAATCACTACCCTGTAAAAGAAAAATAATAAATAAAGGTATGCCTATTCTCATTCCTGCTGCCGCAGAAGCAGAAAGAGTGGCTAGGATTTCAATCATTAGGGTACTCAAATGACAAATAAAGAGGTTTTTATTTGTTATTTAGATTACCCACTACTGAGAAAAAGTACAGCAACTATTTTAAATTCTTTAATTAGAGTGCTGAGTGGGGAGTGCTGAGTGGTGAGTGATGTTAGCGGTAGCGGGGCGTTGAGCAGTGTGCTGAGTAAGGAAATCTATTCCACCTTGTCTACCTTGTCCACCTTCCAGCCTTTCAATTTTGGATTCGATTCAATCTAAAATCTAAAATCCAAAATCTAAAATTCCCAGTCCCCAGTCCCCAACCCCCAATCCCCAATCCCTACCTAAATCCCCAATCGTTGATAAACCTCGTCTAAATGACGCAGGTGTTGTTGGGGGTCAAAACAGACGGCAATTTCATCTGCTGATAACCTTTGGGTGACGCGGGAGTCATTGACAATCAAGTCGTGGAAGTTGCCTTCTGGCTTATTCCAAGCAGTATGAGCGTTTTGTTGGACGATCGCATATGCTTCTTCGCGGCTCAAACCCTTTTCTACCAAGGCTAGTAGGACTTTTTGACTAAATACCACTCCACCATAGCAGTTAAGATTGCGCGCCATGTTTTCTGGATACACCAACAGGTTTTTCACCAATTCGGTGATTTCCTTTAGCATGAAATGGGTCAAAATGCAAGCATCTGGCAGAACAACCCGTTCTACAGAACTGTGGGAAATATCCCGTTCATGCCACAAAGCAACGTTTTCTAAGACTGCGCCCGCGTGACTTCTAATTAATCGCGCCATCCCCGTCAATCGTTCGGAACGGATGGGGTTACGCTTGTGGGGCATAGCACTAGAGCCTTTCTGCCCTTTGGAGAAATATTCTTCGACTTCCAGAACGTCTGTTTTTTGGAGATTGCGAATTTCCACAGCAAAGCGTTCAATGGAGGCGGCGACTAGGGCTAATTGCTGCACATAGTCGGCGTGGATATCGCGGGAAATCACCTGTGTAGAGGCGGTATCTGGCTTGAGTCCTAATTTTTGACAAGCGATCGCTTCTACTCTTGGTTCTATATTGGCATAAGTTCCCACCGCGCCGGAAATCTTACCTACAGCAATGGTTTCGCGGAGGATTTGCAGTCTTTGTTGATGACGCAAAACTTCCGCCAGCCATCCAGCTAGTTTAAAGCCAAAGGTAATCGGTTCAGCATGAATACCATGCGATCGGCCAGCCATGACGGTATAACGATGTTCCCGTGCTTTTTCACGAATCACCTGGATTAAATCTTCCAGGCGTTGGGCTAGCACATCCAGACTAGCCACCATTTGCAATGCTAAAGCCGTATCCAGGACATCAGAACTAGTTAACCCCAAGTGGATATAACGCCCTGCATCGCCTACATATTCATTGACATTCGTCAAAAAAGCGATCACATCATGGCGGACTTCCGCCTCTATCTCTAACACCCGTTGCGGGTCAAAATTTGCCTTAGCCTTAATTTCCTCAACAGCCGCAGCCGGAATGTAACCCAATTCAGCTTGGGCTTCACAAACTGCAATTTCTACTTGAAGCCAGGTTTTAAACTTATAAGCTTCAGTCCACAAGTTGCCCATTTCGGGCAAAGTATAACGCTCAATCAACGTTCGCGGCAGAATACAACTGTCATATTTTACCCTCTATTTAGCCTTTCTCAATGGCTTTTTGTGGTTTGACACTCTGAGTTTTTAATTCAAATCTAATAATACTGATGCTACCGTCGGCCTCCATATACGCCAACTTGACCTCATCTAATAATTCCACGCCTTGCTGACGTAATTTACTCATCAACTCGTCTTCTGTAATCAGTTCTTGTTGGAGGTGGCGTGTGATTGTTTTACCGTTTTTCACTAACAAGATGGGCGGAGGATTCAGAAATCTCTGTACTGCGGGTAATTTGTAGCCTAGCCAGTTTAAGAAGTAGCTCCAGAAAATCACCGTTCCTACTAAAATTGCTCCTTCGGTAATGGAAGTATAGTTACTAGCCATAGCGTTTTGGGCAGCTTCAGCAAATAACACTACTACGAGCAAATCAGTAATTCCCAGCGTTCCTAATTGTCGGCTAGGTAGTAAACGTAACACTGAAAATAGGGCTAGATAAACTAAAGAGCCTCTGACTAGTAATTCCAGAACGCTAATACTAGGAACAAAAACTGCACGCCAATCGATATAAAGATATTTATCCATCTCTAAGAATTTCTCTGGTTTTGATTTGTAGATTTACCTTTATCCAAGGGGATGGCGTTATGTGTCGGTACAATGCGTTTACCATACTTCCTGGCATAAACCTGGGTAAACTCAGCCCCAAAAAACAGAATTTGGGCAGTATAGTAAACCCAAGCCAGAATTACTACTACTGAACCTGCTGCACCGTAAGCTGATCCAAAACTGCTATTACCTAAATAATGTCCTAATAAGAATCTCCCGATGGAAAATAATAGGGATGTAATCATCGCCCCGATTAAAACATCCGCCCAAGTAATTTTGACATCGGGTAAAACTTTGAAAATTAGCCCGAATAGTAAAGTGGTGACAATAAAGGAAATAACAAAGTTCAACAGTTGCCATAGGAAATCTATACCTGGCAATAACCCACTAAAATAACTGACAACTGCTGACAATACGGTGCTAACAACGAGAGAGACTAACAACAAAAAGCCAATCGATACCACCATTGCAAAAGATAAAAAACGCTGGCGCACAATATTTTTGACACCGCGTCCTGGTTTTGCTTGTACTTCCCAAATCGTGTTGAGGGAATCTTGTAATTCGGTAAAAACTCCGGTCGCACCTAATAACAAAAGGCCGACACTAATTATAGAAGCGATAGTACCTGCTTGCGGTCGATTAGCATTTTGAATGGCGGTTTCAATAAATTCTGCTCCCTCTCTACCGACTAAACCTTGAATTTGGTTAACAATTTCACCCCTAGCAGCATCTTCACCCAATACTGCACCAGCGATCGCAATCACAATAATCAGCAATGGTGCAATGGAAAAAACTGTGTAGTAAGCTAAAGCCGCAGCTAACCGTGAGGCTTTATCTTCACTCCACTCTTGAAATGCTTCTTGAAAAAGTTGCCATATCGCCTGCAAATTCATGGAATTAATCTCCCTGATCAGAAGATGTCACTACTGGGTTTGATATATTTGATACTGTTTAAGTCAGTAGAGACATCTTCCTCAAGGTATTGATTCAGCTTCCTGGAGATAGAATTTTCTTGATTTACTCTCCAGTGGAAAAACTGCTTATGCTAAAGCTGCGGCTGGTGTTGGCCAGCGTCCTACGGCTTTACCGATGACGGCTAACTCTTGCATCAACTGGTCAAAGGCTTCTGGTGTCAATGATTGCGGCCCGTCGGATAGGGCTTTTTTGGGGTTGGGGTGGACTTCAATCATCAGAGAGTCACAACCAGCTGCGATCGCCGCCATCGCCATCGAAGGCACAAACTCAGCCCAACCTGTACCATGACTAGGATCAATCATAATTGGGAGGTGGGTTAATTTCCGTAATACCGGCACTACAGATAAATCTAAGGTGTTGCGAGTATATTGGCGGTCGAAGGTACGAATACCCCGTTCGCATAAAATTACATTAGGATTACCTGCTGCCAAAATATATTCAGCTGCCATCAACCAATCTTCAATGGTAGCCGCCATTCCTCTTTTTAATAGCACTGGTTTGGGTTGCGCCCCGACTTTTTTGAGTAGGGAGAAATTCTGCATATTTCTTGCGCCGACTTGAATCACATCAGCCACTTCGGCAATAATTTCTAGTTCCGCCGCATCCATCACTTCTGTAATAATGCCTAAACCACTAACTTCCCGCGCCTTGGCGAGTAATTCTAAAGCACTCTCGCCGTGTCCTTGGAAGGCGTAAGGTGAGGTACGAGGTTTATATGCGCCACCACGTAAAAACCTAGCTCCGGCTGCTTTGACGCTTTGTGCAGTGGCGACGATCATTTCCTCGTTTTCCACAGAACAGGGGCCAGCCACCACTACCAAAGGATGGTGTTCCCCAAACACCACTGCACCATCGGGGGTATTCACTACCACTTCTGAGGCTTCACCGTGGCGATATTGCCGACTAGCACGTTTATAAGGCAGTTCTACTCTTAATACTTGCTCAATCCAAGGACTGACTTCTTGAATTTGTAGTGGGTCTAAGTCGGCAGTTTCACCCACTAAACCAATTACAACCTTGTGTTTCCCAACAATCTTTTCTGGTGTTAAACCCCAACTACTCAGTTCTTCATTAATCCGGTTAATCTCCGCTTCGGGAGAACCAACTTTCATGACTACAATCATTAGAAATTCCCCTTTGAATGGCGTAAAAGCTCAAACTAATAGGCGATTATCTTGGTTCTTATTTAATTAGTGTAGTCAGCAAAAATGAAGAATTGAATTCATACCTGAAAAAATTAAGCACTCAAGGCTTTTATGGCTGCTAGTCGGGTTTAAAGTTTCATCATAAATTTTTAATTTAGAAATGTTGAAGTCATCATCCATAAACTTCAACATTGACTCTAAAAATTTACCCAAAACCGCAGTTATATAAATGCCTGAGTGCTTTTTTATGCTTTTTTCTGCCGAGTTTCGCGCCAAACGTCTGCCATGCGTCCCCAATTGGTTCTAAATTCACTAAAACCTAGTAGACCGCCCACTCTATCTTCGTCCCATGAGGCAGAAAGAACGCCGTAGGTAATTCCCAACACACCTAGACCAAAAAGTCCCATATTCACTAGTAATACAGCGATGGGAGCTAATTTGATATCGGAGTAGGTAGCTAACAAATAACTGACTACTAAGGCGGAAATACCCAACGCTGTGGGAATGCCGCAAAATGCTGCTACTCGCCTGATCATGCGCTGACTCACCACCTGGGGAATCGCCATTTCTTCTTTTGTGAAGGGTGGCTGTTGTTTCTCCTGTTTTTCAGGTTCTTGAGACTTGATTGGTGGGGTATTTTTCGCTTTTGCAGGTTTTTGGCGTTTGGTTTTTGGTTCAAATGGTAGACGAGTGCTTTCTGATTCTTCAGCAGGCATAAATGCTAATCCCTATCCACGAATACCTAAGCGACCAATCAAAGCTTGATATTTTTCCCGGCTATCTTCTTGGACGTATGCTAACAAACGCTTACGTTGACCAATCAGTTTTAACAATCCGCGACGGGAAGAGTGGTCTTTTTTATTTGCTTGTAAATGTTCGCTGAGGCGGTTAATGCGCGCAGTTAGCATCGCAATTTGTACATCAGCAGAACCGGTGTCTGTTTCGTGGACTTGGTAGCTAGAGATAATTTCTTGTTTGCGCTGTTGCGTCAGAGCCATGATAAGTTGAATTCGATTTTTTCTAAATGTATGCAGCAGTCTCCCATCATATCACAGCCATTAAGTTGTGTGTGGCATAATCTAGGCTGCTACTGAGAAATCAGTATTTTTGCCCCATATTTTGGTAAGTCAGTAACTAAACTATGATCTTCAACGCTTACTTTGGCATTAGTGACACAATCTCGCCAAGACTTACCATCAGGGAAATGAGAAATTTGATAATTAGTTAAGGGCTGGGGTGAAAAATTGGCTACAACTACAATGCGATCGCCTTGGTTGTGCCAGCGAGTGTAGGCTAGAACTTTATCTGTCGGGTTTTCGTGAAAAAATTCTATATTGTCACTTTGCAGGGCTGGTGTTTGTTTTCGCAGAGTAATTAATTGTTGATAATACGCCCATAAATCATGATTGCGATCGCTGGCTAATAAAGACCAGGTGATTTTTTGCGGTTGAGTTACACTTTTGCTTTTGCGGTGGTATTCTCCAAACTCTTCTCCCATCCATAACATTGGTATGCCTACGGCTGTCATGAGGATGGCGGCGGCTAACTTGGCTAGATCAAAGGCGGTTGTATCAAAAATATCCCGCTCTCCTAATTCTCGCAGCAGACGTTGGCGATCGTGGGTTGCTAAATAATTAATGACATTTGTGGCTGTGGCGTAACCCTGCTGTTGGGGTTCTAAAATTTGCTTTAGTTCCTCTAAGTCAAATTTTTCCCCAGTAATGTGAGGAATCATAAAGTAGCGAAAACTTTCATGCCAACAAGCGTCTAATGGCCCATCTGGTTTAACTACTGTGTTGGTGTCGGGGATGTGTTCTGCAATATTGTAAAAAGGCTTAGAACCAGCAGCCTGCCTAGCTTGTTGCGCTAGCCAG
Source organism: Nostoc sp. CENA543 (assembly GCF_002896875.1). Classification (GTDB taxonomy): domain Bacteria; phylum Cyanobacteriota; class Cyanobacteriia; order Cyanobacteriales; family Nostocaceae; genus Trichormus. The sequence goes on along the minus strand of NZ_CP023278.1, from coordinate 2,375,806 downwards.
TCTAAAAACTCAAAGTTAGCTAGTTGGCGGACTGCATCATAACGAATGCCATCAATGTGATACTCTTGCACCCAAAACCGCACGACATCACCGATATATTGCCATGCAGGTTTAATATCTAATTTTTCATCATAATTGTTGTAATTAAACTCTGGCCCCCAGTAATTATCAGGGTCTTCAGGATAATGCTGATGTTCGTAGTACCAGTAATTCCGATCAATTAACATTAACGGACACTCTTCATCTGTATGGTTATAAATTCCATCCATGAAAACGCGAATGCCTCTGCTATGGCACGCATCAATTAATTGCTTTAATTCTGATGTTGAACCATAACTAGATTCTGTAGCAAAGAAGTGGCGCACTTTATAACCCCAGCTATAATCACCGGGATACTCATTTACTGGCATTAATTCAATGGCGTTAATGCCTAAATCACAAAGATAATCTAATTTTGCAATTACACCTAAATATTGACCATGTTTGTTGTCTACGCCATTAAAGTCGGCAACGTGCATTTCATAAATGACTAATTCCCGATTTTTAGGTAATGGTAGATGATCATTTTGCCAGATGTAATCATCCACAATCCGTTGCCCATTTTGAATCCTGACTATACCATTTTGACGTTGTTCATCAACATCAGTGGCATAGGGGTCGATAATATCTATCCATTCATTTTGCGTAAAGTTAGGGCTACGAGTTTGCACACGAAATTTATAATGATAAATACCGTCAGCTAATTCTATTGCAGCCCGAAAATAACCATCCTCACTTTTTTTCATCGGGATTTTTGGGTCATGAAAAAAATCCCCCATCAAAATTGCTTTTTGATTATAGGGGGCAAATAACTTAAACTCAATTAGGTTGGACATATATGTAATTTTTGCTCAAAAAGAAAGATATCCTCTTCTCTGATTAATTTAGAAAAAGAGGATATTTATTGGAAGGATTTTGTAATACAGAGAAGGATTGGCAAAGATAGAAATAGAAATGATGATGAGTAGACAAATATGACTATTAGAAGTTATCCCAAATTGGGATAAGTATTATTGTTTCGAGATTCTGGAACAGTCTAAGAATCTGGACTTTTAATCCAAAATCCAAAATCCGTCTTGAAAAGTTTCCTACGGGGGGAAACCCGCCTACAGAACTTTTCGCAAAATCCAAAATTGGTATTAGGCATTACCTGCGCCAACGGGTACGGCATTATCTGCGGTTACACCATTATTGAGGATGGGTTTGCGGGTTGTTAAGTCAAATTTAAACCCGTGGGGTAAGATGTGCAGTTTTGCACCACAAACTGCTAGTGCTTCATCGCGTAAAATTTCATCTAAATTGTTGTATGTGGCTTCTGAGTCATCCACAACTGTAACTGAGCCTTGACCGATGATTTCAATCTGGTTATCAGTTACGACCATAGCTGTATTTTCATCAATGCCAAATCCCAACACAGCAGGTTCTCGAACTAAGGCTGTGATTAAGCGTCCTAAGCGTCCGCGTTCGGAAAAATGTTGGTCAATGACTACCCCAGGAAGGAAGCCTAAGCCTGGCCCCATATCGACAATTTCCGGGCGAGGATTGGTTTCTGAGTCACCTTCGACAATCATTTTATCTGGCATGACTGCCGCGCCTGCACTCGTACCACCAATTACGATACCTTCGCCATAGCGTTGGTGAATTGCTCTATCCAATTCGGTGTCTTTGAGAATACTAGTAATGCGCGCTTGATCTCCCCCTGTAAAAAATATACCTGTAGCTTTGGCGATCGCTTCTAATGCCGTGGATGAAGCTGCGTCCTCACGGGTTTCTGTATCTACTATCCGCACTTTTTCCGCGCCTAATCGCTCAAAAACCCTGATGTAATTTTCTCCCACATCTCTGGGGAGTTCTGTCGCTGCGGTCATAATGACAATATTGGCTCTTGTACTACCAGCACGGCGCACAAACTCCCGCAAAATTTGGGAGTCTCCATCTTTGTCTTCTGCTCCCCCAATAATTACCAACTGGCGTTTATTTTCATTAGTAGTCATAAAGATTTTCCTAACATTAGTTAATTTATTACTAATTTCAATAAAGCATGACATTTATCAATATCAAATCATCCTATTGGTAGATAAAAATTATACATATAAATCACAATAATCAACCAAAATCTACCTTATAGTACAGGTGAGTAATAATAAAATCCTCGATGATATTTCTAGTCAATCTCAACTTTGAAAAATTAACAACAGATAGCTCAATGTAGCTATCTGTTGAGAAGATTGGTGATTAAATGTTTTTTCAAAAAATAAATTTCTCAGAGAATGTTTAACTTAAAACTAGCTAATGGATCTGATTTCTGTAAATCAAATTCATGAGGAAAAAGCGTGCCTGTTCTAATGGCAAATGTCGGGGCTTACCTTGATAGACAATTTGATATTCGTTAACATCTGCCCCGTCTCCATGACCAGAAATAAGCTTGAGTTGAAAAGCTTCTTGGGCAAGTTGTCTAACTTCATCTCTTAAAGTAGCTTGTGTACTATTCATACCTTTGGCTATTTCCTAAACCCATTTCCTATTTATATCTATTATGCGTAAGTCTTACACCTATCAAGGGTAATATTTTGTATGGGTATTTGAGAAAATAGGTAAATTTTATGATTATTTAGGCTAACTAAAACTAAGTATGTCTGGGGATAGTTAAAAATGCTGATAAATGAAGTTATGTATAAACAGTGGTATAAAAACACAGATTAAGTTGTGCCGCAATAATTGCGAAAGTCACTTTAAAATTAGTCAGACATATTAAATGAAATTAACAACTGAATTTAAAGGAAGTTAGCCAAAGGTCAAACATCTATGATTCAGGAAAAAAGCACCGATATAGCCCGTGTTAATGCTAGGAAAACAGATGTATTTGATATTTTCAATTTTCGCTATTATGTAGGGTCTAACCCTTATTTAGATGTCGGGGCAATAGTGTTTAATTTAGCGGTGGTAGCAGATAAACAGCCCCTACCAATAGAAGATTATATTGCGGTTGTGAGCGATCGCTATCCCCAATTAGGCAAACAAACCTACGAATCCTACGCCCATCTGTTTGCAGCTACAGTCTTAGAAGTAGGCAAACTAGATATGGATTTGTACCCGAATCGTTGGAGTGTGAAACCCAATTCCAGAGGATTCCACATAGCTGTACAATCACTGCACGAACGCACCACAACATCAGTCATTTACCTAGTTTGGGATTGGTTAGAAGCCATTACCCAAGGGGAAGAGTTCTTCCTAGATGAACAAATCTTTAACCTCCAAGACAGATTTCGCCAATCTGCTTACGGTGGCCCTACAGTTTACGCCCTACTGCGAACCGCCCACGAAAAAGGTATTCCCTCATTCTATTTACGGGAAGAAGGCCTGATGCAGTATGGCTGGGGTAAAAAACAAATCCGGGGTGTAGGTACAACTTTTAACTGTGACAGTCATTTAGATTCGGAATTTACTACCCATAAGGATGATTGCAAAGCCTTTCTACACAATTTAGGCTTTCCCGTTCCCCAAGGAGATATTGTTTTTTCCTTCAGAGAAGCTAAACAAATAGCAAAAGAAATTGGCTACCCAGTAGCGGTGAAACCTGTTGTGGGTCATAAAGGTATTGGTGTTACCCCAGATGTGAAAGATGTAGATGAACTAGAAGCAGCTTATGACCGGGCTTTAGAAGCGATTCCTGAAGGGGAAACCATCAGAATCATTGTGGAGAAAAGCATCTCTGGTAAGGATTTTCGGTTGTTGTGTGTGAATGGTAAATTTGTCGCTGCGACTGAACGCCGTCCTGCTTTTGTAGTCGGTGATGGTTACTCAACAATTGCAGAATTAATCCGTCAAGAAAACCGTAAACCAGCACGTTTAGATACTCCCACTTCACCAATGAGTAAAATTCGCATCGATGAGGAAATGGAGTTTTATTTAGACTTGCAAGGGTTGTCATTAAACAGCATTCTGGACAAAGAAGAAACTATCTACCTGCGGAGAGTTGCTAATCTTTCGGCTGGAGGTTTAAGTATTAATGCCACCAACACCATTCATGATGACAACATTATTTTGACGCAAGACATCGCTCAATACTTTCAACTCACCTGTTTAGGTATTGATGTGATTGCCGAAAACCTGTCAGATTCTTGGAAAGATGGTAAATTTTCCATTTTAGAAATCAACGCCGCACCAGGAATTTTCATGCACTATAATCCGGCTGAGGGTGAGAGTGTTGATGTTCCTGCACATATTCTGGCAACATTTTTTAACTCAGGTTTAGATGCCAGAATCCCAACTATTACCTTTAATAAAATTCAGATAGAGGAACTACAAGCGACAATTGATCACATTTTGTCACAACACCCAGACTGGACAATCGGATCTGTATGTCGAGGGGGCGTATTTATTCAGCGATCGCCAAAGGTATTACACCCAGAATATAATCACAATGTCCAAACTTTACTCCGCCATCCCAAACTAGATTTACTCATTGCTGAGTATCCAGAAGAAATTCTAGAAGCGGAAGGAATGTTTTACTACGGTAGTAATTTAGTGGTGCTAGATAACCCTAGCGAAACCGAAATGATGTTGATGCGAGATATATTAGATGCCTCTACCGTAGTTATTAAGAAACAAAACGATATTTCCATTCGACGCAAAGGCTTAATTGAGGATTATTCTTTAGGAGAGAATGAATCTTTTGCTCAAGTTTATCTAAAAGAAATCAGCCCAATTTTGTAATTGTGCCACACTAAAGCAGTATCAGAATAAGTAAAAAGGTAAAAGATGTATCTTTCTTGTTTTTGCCTTTTATCTTTTTACTCTGATGCTCAAGACCAGACTTACTAGGAAGTAATGTAGGAGTATTAGCTTGCTTTATAAGCCCAAATCTCAAACTTGGCTTTAGACGATAACTCAGTTGCTAACGAACCATAATTTTGCAGACAAAACTCTTCAAACTCCACCATTATTTGATGAAATATTTCATCAGATACCGCCCAACATATACCATATGCCCGTGATTTGAAACAATTGAGGAGTTCTTGAACTGTGTTGTTTACCACCCACTCCCTTGCAATTACATAGTTTGAACAATATCCTTTGCAATTAAAATATTCTTCTACGTTGATTTCTGCGGTTGTTTTCTGACTGACTTGATTTGTTGCTGATTTCTCTAGATATTTAGCTAAAATTTTTCGGAAATAACCTTCAAATTCCATACGGGCTGGTGGAGTAATCCATTGAGCATTGAGATAATAACCTTGTGGTTTCAAGACACGTTCAATTTCATCCAAGAAGACTTTCCAGTCTAAAACGGTGTGAATCATATGAACGGTTAACACAACATCAAAACTCTGATCTGCAAAAGGAAGTTGAGAAGCATCTGCATGAATTAACTGGAGATTTGGCGGAATTGTGTGTAGTTTTTGCTTTAGTTGCTCAAGCATGGCTTGAGAAGCATCAATCCCAGTGACAGAATAGCCACGTTTGACCAAAGGAATAACATTCAATCCTGTACCAATACCAGGTTCTAAAAAAGAGGTCTCTGATGTTGCGTTGACTAATTTAATAATAAAATCTACCACTTCCTCAGCTATAGATTCTGTTAGCCAACGTGTTTGATCATAAAGGTGAGCAATATTGTCATAGTAGGTAGACTTTACCATTTTGTTATTCAGAACAGGGTAAATAATTCAAGGTTTGTAGTGAAAACTTGAGTTCTCAAAAAAAGGACTAAAGTCCTTACTACGAACTGAATCCTAGTATTTTTAGATTGCTTAATGTAGTTTCTTTTTTTCGCACTGACTTACTTTCTTGCGATGAAAGTCTCTGGAGAGGAGTAATTAATTTCCTCTCAAGGACTTTTAAAACTACCTCAAAACTGCCGTAAAAAGCGCAAATCGCTGGCATACAAACGACGGATATCGTCGATTTGGTGTAACACCATTGCAAAGCGTTCTACACCAAAACCCGCCGCAAACCCGGTGTAAATTTCTGGGTCATAACCTACAGATTTCATCACATTCGGATCTACCATGCCGCAACCCATAACTTCTAACCAGCGACCATTCCACTGTAAATCTACCTCAGCCGAGGGTTCAGTGAAGGGGAAATAACTGGCACGGAAGCGAATCGGCAAGTCGCCAAACATAGCATTTAAAAATACTTTAATTGTGCCTTTGAGGTCAGTAAATGTTAGTCCCTCATCAATGGCTAACAACTCGATTTGATGGAAAACTGCTGAGTGAGTAGCATCAACATTATCACGCCGATACACTCGCCCTGGAGCTACAACCCGAATGGGCGGTTCTTCCTTTTCCATGTAGCGAATTTGTACCGATGAGGTATGAGTCCGCAGGAGATTCCCATCAGGCAGGTAGAAAGTATCCTGCATATCACGGGCTGGGTGGTCGGGTGGAGTGTTGAGAGCCTCAAAATTGTAGTAATCTGTCTCCATTTCCGGCCCTTGCGCCACCGTGTAGCCCATACCCACAAAAATATCAAAAGCCCGGTCAATAATGCCATTTAAAGGATGAATGCGACCTTGGGGGCGATAAATGCCCGGCATTGTGACATCTAGCGTTTCTGCCTCTAATTGTGCTTGAATTTGGGCATTTTCTAAGGCAGATTTTTGCTGGTCTAAACTAGCTTGTAGTGCTTCCTTGACCGTATTGGCGATCGCACCAATTTTTGGTCTCTCCTCCGCACTCATTTGCCCCATGCTACGCAACAAAGCCCCCAATTGACCTTTTTTCCCCAGATAGTTAACTCTGAGTTCCTCCAGACGTTCGAGGGTATCGGCGGCGGCGATCGCCTGTTCTCCTTCTTGCCGCAATGCTAAAAGTTGAGCTTCTAAGTTGCTAGTCATTAGTCAATAGTCCATAGTCAATAGTCAACCAATTTTAGATTTTAGATTTGCGATTTTAGATTGACTACACCCAATCTTGGGCGGTAGCTTGGGGATTTTAGATTTGTTTCACACCCTTGATTGTTGGGCTTGCACCTAAAAACCAATCCAAAATCCAAAATCCAAAATTCGGAGGGTCAATAGTCCACAGTTTTGGACTATTCGACAAATAACTTTAGTAGTATGCCATTAATTTATGAGAGACAGGGGTGAAAACCATCGCTCTTTTTACTACTTTAGATGGGATTGGGGATTGGGGACTTGTACTGAGCTTGTCGAAGTATTGGGGACTGGGGACTGGGGATTGATGATTCAACAGTCCACAACTCTTGACTATGGACTGTGGACTGTTGACTATTGACTATTGACTATTGACTCATAACTATGAAACTACTAATTAGCAATGATGACGGTATTTCGGCTTTGGGGATTCGTACCCTGGCGAACTGTTTAGCGGAAGCAGGCCATGATGTGACGGTGGTTTGTCCTGATCGGGAGCGATCGGCTACTGGTCACGGACTAACTCTACACCAACCAATCCGCGCTGAAATTGTCGAGTCAATTTTTCATCCCAGTATCAAAGCCTGGGCTTGTGACGGTACACCTTCAGATTGCGTCAAACTGGCACTGTGGGCATTATTAGATTCTCCGCCTGATTTAGTCCTTTCGGGTATCAATCAAGGTGCAAATTTAGGTACAGAAATTCTCTACTCTGGTACTGTATCGGCAGCGATGGAAGGCATGATTGAAGGTATTCCTAGCATCGCTATGAGCTTAACTAGTCACACCTATAAAAACTTTCAACCTGCGGCGCACTTTGCCAAAATCTTGGTAGAGCAACTGAGTATTAAACCCATCCCAGATTTAATGTTGCTTAATGTCAATGTCCCGCCTGTCAACTGGGAAGAAATTGCTGGCGTTCAATTCACCCGTCAGGGAGTGCGTAGGTATGTAGATGTTTTTGACAAACGCACAGACCCCCGTGGTAAAACTTATTACTGGTTAACTGGAGAAGTTTTAGAAGACGTAGAACCACCAGCCGGCTTAAATCTCCCCCAAAATGTCCCTATAGATGTTCACGTCATCCGTGATAACTACATCAGCATTACACCCTTACAATACAACCTTACCTACGCTAATGGAATAGATAAGTTATCTCAGTGGGAGTTTAAGTTTTCTTAAAGGGCATTGGGTATGGGGTAGAGGAAGAAAAAGTAATGAGTGCTGAGTAATGAGTAATGAGTAATGAGTAATGAGTGCTGAGTAATGACTGTTGACTAATGACTAATGACTAATGACTATTGACTATTGACTCCCTCATATACAACATAGTCAAAATTAGGCTATAAAATTAGGAGCATTCTTGATATTACTGATACAAATATTTTGGGAATAATGAGGTAAGTGCTTGGCATAGCCTCGCCCAATTTACGTAGATTAACTTAATCTATGTATGCTGTTTTACCAAAAACCTATTTCTCTATCTTCTGCGGTAAAACAGTATAAATTTCACTAAACAACTACATTTTTTATTGATCGCCCGCCCAGTCCAACAAGCAATACCCATGTCAAGGATAGAGAACCAATTTACTGTACAATTTTGGGGCGTTCGTGGGAGCATCCCCTGTCCAGGGCCACATACAGTCCGCTATGGTGGCAATACCCCTTGTGTTGAAATGCAAGTGGGTGGTAAACGCTTAGTTTTCGATGGCGGCACAGGGCTGCACGTTTTGGGGCAATCTTTACTGCGCCAAATGCCAATAGAAGCTCATTTATTTTTTACTCACTCACACTGGGATCATATGCAGGGTTTTCCCTTCTTTGTTCCTGGATTTGTGAAAGGAAATAATTTTCATATTTACGGGGCGATCGCGCCTGATGGTTCTACAGTAGAACTACGTCTTAACGACCAGATGCTGCACCCGAATTTTCCTGTGCCTTTGCAAATCATGCAGGCTAATTTGGAATTTCATGATGTTCATCCAGGAAAACCCATACAGATTAATGATATTACCGTAGAAACAGCCCCACTTAATCACCCTGGGGAAGCGGTGGGATATCGAGTTAACTGGTGTGGTGGATCTGCTGTTTACATTACCGACACAGAACATTTTCCCGATAAATTAGATGAAAATGTGTTGTGGTTAGCCCGGAATGCAGATATTCTGATTTATGATTCCACCTACACCGATGACGAATACTATTCTCCTAAATCACCGAAAATCGGTTGGGGACATTCTACTTGGCAAGAAGCCGTCAAAGTGGCTAAGGCTGCCAATGTGAAAACCCTCGTGATTTTTCACCATGACCCAGCCCATGATGATGATTTCTTAGATCATGTAGGGGCGCAAGCCTTTGCCCAATTTCCAGGGGCAATTATGGCAAGAGAAGGAATGGTGCTGCAAATTCCCGTCTCAGTTCCCCTATCAGAATCCGTTTCGTAGGTAATTTTTCTGGATCAAAGTTGTCGTCGGAGTGATGGTAGATTTTAGATTAGATTTGAAGAAGACAGGAAGTAGGAAGTAAAAAGGTAAAAGTAAAAAGCCAAAAATTTACCTTTTGCCTTTTGCCCTTTGCTACGCAACGCTATCGCGAACGGGTGACGCTCCTAGCGTCGCTAACGCTGCGCTAACACCACTTGCTACAAGTCGGGCATTGCCCGCCCAACGCAGTGGTTCACCTTTTGCCTTTTAAAAGTGACTGACTGTCTAACTTCAATAAACCTCAAATCCCCAAATCCAAGTGCCAAATCTGTCTCAAAATGGGTGTTCTGTGTGGGTTGCTACTGCAACTGATAAACTACTAACGCCAACGGCTGTTGCCTTGGGCAAATTTGATGGCGTGCATCTTGGCCATCAAAGAGTTATTCAACCAATTTTAATGGGAGGACAGAAACTCGCCTCGCCACCACTCCCATCAGTAGACCCCCAAGCAACACCACAAGAACAGATATATTCTACAGTTGTAACTTTTCGTCCTCATCCCCAAGAGTTTTTTACGGGACAAACTCGGACTTGGCTAACACCTTTAGATGAAAAAGTAGAGCAATTGCGATCGCTTGGGGTACAGCAGCTTGTACTATTACCGTTTGATGGGGAGTTAGCCGCTTTATCTCCTGAAGAGTTTGTGGAAAGGGTGATTGTGCAGAGACTACGCTGTCAGCGTATTAGTGTGGGACAAGACTTTTGTTTTGGTAAAAATCGCCGAGGAACGGCTCAAGATTTACAAGCGATCGCCGCTAAGTACAATATACCTGTAACTATAGTTACTCTCCAAACTTCTACTCTCCCCGCCGAAGACAACAATAGTTGTAGCAGTTTGAATTTCAGCGAAAATGCCCCCATCAGCACTTCACTTATCCGTAAATCTTTAGCCAGTGGGGATATTAAAAACGCTAGTCGATGTCTGGGACGGCTTTATACTCTGATTGGTACTGTGGTCGAAGGTGAACAACTAGGCAGAACTATCGGCTTTCCCACCGCTAATTTAGAGTTACCAGGTGATAAATTTATTCCCTGTAAGGGAGTTTATGCCGTGCGGGCGCAGATTTTGAGTGATACATCCACAGCGAATACAGCAAGTGAAATTTTAGGAGTGATGAATATTGGTAATCGTCCCACCGTCAACGGGACTTATTCTTCCGTGGAAGTACATTTGCTGGATTGGAGTGGTGATTTATACGGAAAAAAACTTACCGTCCAGTTAGTAGAATTTTTACGTTCAGAGCAAAAATTCCCTTCACTAGAAGCCCTAAAAAATCAAATTCAACAAGATTGTGCGATCGCCAAAAAACTTTTACTACAAAAAAATACAGATAATGCCGTGTAACAGGTATAGGGCATAGAAGAGGAATTGGTGCAGGGTGCAGGGTGCAAGGGGGAGAAAAACTTCCCCATTTCTCCCTGCTCCCTGCCCCCCTGCCTTCTTTCTTCTCCCAGTCCCAATTTTGAATTTTGAATTTTGAATTTTGAATTGCTTAAGTGGGAATACTGTAAATACTGGAGTGGCAAATAAGGCATAGGTTATTTTCTACTCCGGTTTCTTATAGCCCAATCACCAATCCCTTGTGGTGCATGAGAGACAAAATTGACGCTCTAACCCAAAACCTTAATCGTACCATCGTTGGTAAAAGCGAAGCTATCCGCCTAGTTTTAGTAGCATTATTAGCTGGTGGTCATGCTTTGTTAGAAGATGTTCCGGGAGTCGGTAAAACTCTCCTGGCTAAATCTCTGGCGCGTTCACTCGATGGTAAATTTCAACGTTTGCAATGTACCCCCGATTTACTACCGACGGATATCACAGGTACTAATATCTGGAATCCTAAAAACGGTGAATTTAGTTTTCTGCCTGGCCCGGTGTTTGCTAATGTCTTGTTAGCTGATGAAATTAATCGTGCTACACCCCGCACGCAGTCAGCTTTGTTGGAAGTTATGGAAGAACATCAAGTGACGATAGATGGAGTCTCCCGTACTGTCCCTGAACCTTTTTTTGTGATTGCAACTCAAAACCCTGTGGAATATCAAGGGACTTTCCCGCTTCCAGAAGCCCAAATGGATCGATTTATGTTGTCTTTGAGTTTGGGTTATCCTTCTGCGGATGAAGAATTGGAAATGCTGCAAAATCTCCAAAAGGGTATTAAGGTAGATGACTTACAGTCTTGTATGAGTTTGGCAGAGATTGCCCAACTACGGGAAGCTTGCTCTCAGGTCAAAGTAGAAACTTCCCTGCAACAATATATTTTGGAACTAGTGCGGACAACTCGCCAAGATGAGGAAATTACCCTTGGTGTCAGTCCACGGGGAACGGTAGCGTTACAAAAAGCCAGCCAAGCCTTAGCTTTTTTGTTGGGGCGTGATTACGCTATTCCTGATGATGTAAAAATGCTTGCGCCTCATGTGCTGTGTCATCGACTGATTCCCAGGGGAGGACGTAATTCTCGCAGTGTCGTTGAGCGATTATTGCGATCGCTCCCTATTCCCTAGTATTGAATGGTAGAAAATACTCAATATATACCACGCTTAAAAGCAAGTTTATCTTAGGGGTTGAACGGTGTTCAACCCCTAAAAATATCAGCTAATTTAGGCATATTTTTTGGTTTTGCTAGTGCATCACTGCGCTAGTTATTTCCTCTTGTCTTAACATAATACTCAAAACTATCTAATATATCTTGTCTGCACTGAATTTAGTTCAGTCCTTAGTTAAATAGAAATAATTAAACTGTTTATATATCATCTTCAGTAATCTATTTGATACATATAAGAATCTGCTTTGATTGCTGAAATAATTTGCGTAGAAAGTGAACAGTAAGTAAGAAGGAATAAAAGTTTACCTAGCTTCGCAGAAATTCCATATAAATCCTATATATGTCTTAAAAAATGCGAATTTATTCAATGTATTTACGGATGATAATTAATTTATCTGTATTTTTGGCATTGTTAAGTAATAATTTGATCATACATAAAGTAAATGCACAAAATCAAGCAAATAGAGAACATAAATCAACAGAAAATAAAATAATTAAAAATAAATCATTGCAGTTACACAAAAAACTAAAATACAAACTTTTGGCACAAAATACACCTATAACACCGCCAAAAACTATTTCTATTCCTAATAATATTAATATTCCTACACCAAGCAATCCTTTACAAAATTCAGAGGATAATTTAAATGAGACTGACAAGACACCAATAGATAATCATGATGCAGCAAACCAAAAGCCTAGCTTGAGCAAAAATGAATTAGAAATATTTATCTTAAATGCTATTACTAACAGTGCTAGTAAATATCCTTGGATAATTGATCCTAGAGATAATTTTAATGATAATTCTCCAAATTTCAATCCTTTAGAAAATACTAATTACATAGATTTCAAAATTAAATTTTCCTCAGCAGATTCAGTTTTTAGCCAATTTACATTTGTTAATTTCCCTCAAAAGGATCAATTTTATTGGGTACTACCTGGTAATCGGATTGTAGTGGAAAGTAAAGGTTGGCAAAGTGGGGTTTTGTATCAAGGAGAATCAAATGATACCATCACGGTACAAACAATTAGATTAACTCAAAGACTTTGGGGTTTGCAAACAGTTTTTACTCTTCCTGAATCTTTGCAAGAGTTAACAAAAGAAACAGGACTTAATCAATTTTCTATTGAATCAATTGCAGCAGAAGTAACTAGTCCTGTAGGTGTTAATCCCGGTAATATTATTATTAATGGCAATAGCCACAATAATTCTGTAACTTCCTTAGTGCCTAATATTTCTTATTTTAATGATAATCAAGACCCATTAATTTTACAGACATTTCCCACTAGTAATCTACAACCATTACTAGGAGAAGTAAATCTTTCTCGCGGCTCAGTTATCCCTCGTGCTACCTTAAGGGAAGCAGGATTTATTTGGGGAAATCCTTTAACTAGACAAAGAACCCAATTTCAACCTGTGATCACATCTACTCCAGGAATTAAAGTCGGAAATAGAGAAGAATTTGATAATTTTGATTTATTCAATATTTTGCTCAATCCATCTATTAATAAAAATCAACGTGATTTATATTACTTAAATTCCCTCTATTGGATTGCTCTAAGTGAGAGACAGAATTATTTGGGACTAAGAGAAATATCTGAAAAACATGATTGGCAAAGATTTTATTTTAGTTATCCTCATAATCGGACTCTCTTAGAATATGATTCTCTAGAAGCTAAAGCAACTTACACTAATATCTATACTAATCCTGGTCTGTCCTTGTCTTTATCATCGAATGAACTCAAAATTGATGAATTACAAACAGCCAATACCACAATTGGAATGCTTATAGGCGGAATTTTTCATTTAGTTGACATTCCCCGTTTAACACAAAGTTTACAAGAAGGTCAACAACGTTTTTCTCGATTAGAGCGTTTTGCCAATATAGATGCAAAATCCACATTAGCGCAAAGAAGACAAATCAATCAAAGATTGAATAGAAGTTTATTTTTAGGGAATCGTAATAGCGGTTTAGAACAGGTTTCTGGAAGGTTGACATTTCCTAGCATAATTACACCCAATAGTTCTAGTGTTTTACAAATTCGCACAGGAAATCATCGGCGTTTAATTCAGTTTGCAGATGGTAAGCGTACTTGGCGGGATGGTGAAACATTTATTTCTAAAGCCGAAGTTTCTCAAAACAGTTTTGGTCATCTAAACTCTATTAATGTGCCGATTCCATCACCACAAACATCAAATCGCTCATCAGCTACACAGGTGACTTTAACTGCTCCTAACGGTCAGCAATATATTCAAAATTGGAACTCATCTAATATGGCATCTGTTCCAATTGATATTCGTTCGTTTGATATTGCTTTTGATAACATTGAATTAAGCCAAAATGGGAAATTAACGACTTATTTTCAAACTTTTGATGGATATTTATATTTACCTAGTATAGAAGTTTTATGGTCAGGTTCTTCTAGTCAATGGAACTATATTATCAATTCAGGAATATGGTTTAACTTAAATGCAGATACCGCTTTTAATGTGACAAACAATTTTGGTTTGTTAGAGCCAACAGTGGGTATTTATACTAATGCTGCCTTGAATTATATCAATACCCATGTGGACATTGATGCAGAAGGTAGAGTGCAATCTGTTACTAACCATATTCCATCCTTGCAATTTAATTGGAATAGTGCGGCTAATTTCCAAAATCCAGCTTACCTAAATTTAAGTTACTTTTTTTCTCGTCAAGATAGGAATTTGAACTATTCTCTATCTACAGCGATCGCACTTGTGGATGAGCAAGATACGATTCGACCTTTGGGATTTTTACAGGGTAGATTGATATTCAATACTGGCTTAATTTTAAGTAGTAATGTAGAAATCAGAGAGCAAATTTTCTATACGTTAGAAGGTAGTACACCAATAAATACTCGCTGGTCTTTAGGAGCCTATTTGCAAAATTTTAGAAATATTGACAGAGGAATTAGAAATCGTATTGATGATTTTTCCTACGGCTTATTAATTCAGTATGGTATTCCACAAAGTAGCTCTTTTTGGGAGTCTCGTTTGGGAATGAGTGGTGATACCTTTGAAGCCAGTTTTGAAGGAGGTTTTAGATTTTAAAGACTGGAGTTGATCAATCACAGACAAAATTGATCGCCTTATTTATATAGCAATCATAAATCATTCATGAGATACAAGATCCCCGACTTCTTTGAGAAGCCTGGTATCTGGACACCGCGAGTTCTCACCAATCAAATAGGACTGCTATATAAGTTTTTAGGCATTTTAAAGACATCACCCCGATTGCTTGCAAAAATCAGGGTGAACAAGTTTTACTAACAATTAAAATTTTGAGCAGAATTGTATTATTCTAAACCATCGTTACCAACAGCAGCTCTCACTAGTGCTGTGAATTCATCTAAGGTAAGATTACCGAATCTTAGTCTTTCTACAACAGCACCTCTAATAGATCCTCCACCTGCATCATAGGGGAGTACACCTAGTCCACCTGTATGCAGTGCCAGGCTGGGATATGCGACATGAGTCACCGGATCTATGTATGAAGTTGCTGTAACTAATAACGTACCACTACCATTAATTCCTCTAAAGAAAGTTCCTGAAGGCGCAACAGTTTCAGCCGCAATTGTGGACAAATAAGCACTGGGAGTAACAAATACAGCTACTCCAGCAAAAGCACCGGGATCTCCAGAGCCAAAGTCGGCGATAGGATCTTCTATCAAGACTTGTGCTGATGCTGGAGTTGATGTCAAGCTGAAACTGCCAATTAAACTTGTAAAAACTAGACCAAATTGTAACCACTTACCGGCAGAGATAGCAGGTAAATTCATCTTTTAACTCCTTGGTTTTATTGATTGGTGGACTTATACCTGGTTTTAAGTTATTTAAATACTTCAGCATTGCTTATTAATATATGGGTTTAGCTGAATCTCTTCATTACTGGAAACAGTAATAACCATATTTTTTGAATATGGCATCTATATTTGGTTGCTCACATTTATTAACTTACAACATGACTCTATAAAAAAATAATATCTCGCTGTTTTCTGATAGAAATAAAAAGACTTTAGATGATGATATTTGTCTGAAATGGAATAGACTAAATTATTATTTTGTCTTTTTGTTAAGAGCAACGTAGAAAAACGATCGCCTGGGGATGTGTGTATCGAGTGCGTGACGCAGCATTATATAATCGCATAGCTGCTGCTGAAGACTAGGGTACAAATCAGGGCAATGACAAATGAAGAATCTTCTACCAAACTAAAGTTACGTCCCAGGAGAAAATTTCGCTTTGGGGTTTTTGTGCTGTTGGTGATTATAAGTGCGATCGCTATTTTCCTGTTTTATCCGCGATCGCAACCAATTATTCGGCAGGAAAGTAACTACGCCATCCACAAACGCCAAAGCTTTAATCAAACCACCTATTATCCCCTCAATCAAACTGTTAACCCCGATTTGTATCAACCCGTCGCCAAATGGGTAGGGAGATTACTCTTACCCACGCCACAACAAATCCCACCTGGGGAAGACTGGGTATGGATAGAAATTCAACACGCACCCCCCACAGCGCAGTCTCTAGTTGGTAAAATCATCCGCTTGGAATGGCAAGATCAACCACAGTTAAAGTCTTACGTCCAGGCTGTACAACGAGATGTCAAATTTACCGAGAGTACGAAAAAAAGCCAAGCTGGGGGGATTATTCATCCAGCACGTTTAGATGGTCGTCTTCAGGTGGGGCCTTTACAATCACTGGCTGGTGCTAGACCTAATGATGATGTGATTGTCAGTTTAAATGATGCGGAACTAGTAGAAATCGGGAATAGTGAACCACGCTTGCGAATTTCCCAGGAACCAGTATTAACTACGGGTAGATTTTATAGCTTAGTTAAAATTCTCTATCCCGAACCCACTAGCAGTAAATATCCCGCACCTTTCGCCTGTCCGGGGAGTTCACCCTGTCCTAGTGATTTTTTTCGGGTGCGTCACTATAGCCGAGTGACTCGCCAATTTGATGGCGTAGAAGAAACCATCCGCATCCCCCAACAGGTATTCGACACCCGCAATATCCCCCCATCTACCCCCAGACAAATCGAAACTTCCCCAGTGGGAACATTTGGCTGGTATATCTACGGTAGTAAAAACCCCCAAGGAATATTTACTGTCCAGGGATTAGTGCCGCGATCGCTCCTGCAACTCCAGCCCAGTAAAATAGTCTTGGGAGAAGCAGCCGGACTTACCTACACCAAGGATAAAAATTGGCAAATTCCACCACAAGACCAAGGAACAATTACCAAAGTTTTGCTTGATCCCACCACCAAAGCACCACCCAACGCCTTATTAGATTGGCGAGAAGGTGATAAAGCTATTCTTCTTCACAGTTTTGGCGGAATTGGCGGGAAAAAAGCCGAAGGATTCCCCGCGTTCACCGTCACTGGACATTTTGCTTTTGGGCTAGCAGAGGTAGTGCGTGAACCCATCACCCAAGAATTACAGTTTGCCATTACCTACGCCCAAATTTACGCCAATAATCCCGATGGGATCATCTCCGGTAAACATTCCTGGGTTGATTATATGGGTAACTTGCAATGGGGATGGGCAGCCACACGCCCCATTTCTGATGTGTTGATGAAGTTTCCCGCCGTTACCCAAGACTATGATTTTGCAGGGGTGAAACTCTCTCCCACGGCAGAATTTCTGCAACAGTTAGAAATTATGATGGCGCGTTATCGCACAGGTGACGGTACAGGTAGCGCGACGGTTTCTCCCGCCACTTCTTGCGTCCAAGATGCTAGCCAAGCATTATACATTGCCATTCAAGTCATTACCCAACAGGTGAAATCCCGTCCTGAAATTCAGCAATGGCTAAAAAATCATCCCAATGATCCCCAGACATTACGCTTTCAAAAATTAGTGCATCTTGGTCAAGCCTTAGAAAGACAATTAACACCATTGGGAATTGTCCGCGCTGACTGGCAAAGTAGTGCAGATTATTTAATGGGTACTGGTGAAAGAAAACCAACAGAACGAGATCGCAGTATTTGGGCGGCATTAACCAGTTGGCGGACAATGCTACCCAGACAAGCCCACGACGAACTAGCCGCTTTATTCTTAAAACATGGTGCAAAACTGTGGTTTCTCAGAACCAATCAAATTGGCGGTACAAATCCCGATATTGCCCCCCTCGCACCGACAATGGGCTTAGGATATCTCACTATTCCTGGTACCAACATTGCACCCATTACCATTTTGCTCAATCGCTTACTTGCGTCCTTGGTACTTCCCCGCGCCCAAGATTGGCTAGTGATGGGAGTGATATTAATAGTTTACGGGGCGATCGCCATACCTTTGGGTTGGAAATTCGGCTTTCTGCATTGGAGTTTCAGCCCATCTGAGAGAATAGAGCAGATAGCGATCGCCCTACAAGCCCTGTTTTTCCCAGCCATCTCCGAAGAATTAGTCTTTCGAGTTTTATCCCTTCCCCACCCCATAGAAGTCATCAACTGGTACATATGGGCATTGTGGGCAATATTCATCATCTTTCTGTTTATCATTTATCATCCCCTCAACGCCAAAACCTTCTTCCCCCAAGGTTCCCCCACCTTCTTACACCCCATTTTCCTTACTCTAGCCGGACTTTTAGGGCTATGCTGCACAGTCGCCTACGCCCTCACCGGCTGTTTTTGGATAATTGTCCTCATACACTGGGTTGTCGTCTTAGTTTGGCTGTTAGCCCTCGGAGGAAAGGAGAAGTTAGAGGCGTAGGGGTGTAAGGATGCAGGGGCGCAGGGCAGGGTGCAGGGTGCAGGGGTACAGGTGTGCAGGGGGTAGGGGGAGACAAGGTAGGAGATGAGAAAAACTGTTCCCTAATGACTAATGACTAATAACTAATGACTAATAACTTTTTTCTTCCGCTCGTTTGATATTTTTATAGCAGAAAAGGGTATTTTATTCTGGGAATAAAATCAACTTTCCTCAGAAGTTAATCCTGCACTTGCGGCTGAAGATTAGTTTCTGCTTATCAAACAGTGGGTAGTAACTTATTAAATAATATTCAGGGGAATTTATGTAGCGTACAGCACAATTTATTCGCTACTGCGTATCATACAATCAGTTGTCCGTAGAGGTTAAAACCTAATAAACATAGCTGAGACATCAGTATCTCGGAACTTTTACAGGTAAAATAACATCTCTACATACTGTATAGTTTCAAAACCGGAGATTTTAACTTACTATATGGGATTGCTATCTGCAATATCAGAAATCGATAAGTTAAAGAAATACCACTTTTATTTTTTCTTTGTTATTTTGTATTTAACGGGACAGTTCTTGACTATGCAGTCAGTTTAAATATCAATTAGTCCCCTAATTTACCTACAAATTTTCTAAAAATTAACCTTTACTTGTGCAGTTCTTAATCTATCTGCACGGGGGATAGTTTTTGCTAAAAAAAATGTATGGTAGGTTGCACAATCGACAAAATTCACCAAATCTTTATCTAAAAGGTAAAAACTTGCTTATGAGTGTCATTCATCAAGATCATCAAGATATTGTTCTATCCGCTTTCATCCAACCTATGGATATTTCTACACAAGCAGGTAGACGCAAAAAATTTGATCTGTTGAAACCCCTGCGTCAGTGGCTGGACGACCTAGAAATCCAAAATCGTCAACTAGCGTACTTTATCGCCAAATTAATTCCGGCTCAATGTCCTTTCGAGCGTGACATTGTATTATTTGGGCGGAAAATTGCTCACATTCCTCCCATGTGCAAACTTAACCCCCTATATGATCAATTTGTAGGCTTGCGTTTTCGCGCCTTGTGTTATTTAGTAGATAAATGTGGAGAGGATATCCAATCCTACTGCTAAGTCACAAAATCAGAAAGTGAGCAATGGAAATTAAAATTGAGCATCAACCAAGTCAAGAAACACTAGAGAATTTAGGTGTGTTCCAATGGGGAATTTGGCAAAAAGAAATCTCTAAATTTCCTTGGACTTATGATACTCAAGAAACTTGTTATTTTTTAGAAGGTGATGTAATTGTTACGCCGGATGGCGGTAAACCAGTACAGATGGGTAAAGGGGATTTAGTGACCTTCCCGGCTGGAATGTCCTGTACATGGGAAATTAAAAGCGCAGTCAAAAAACATTATTCTTTTGATTAATCAAAAGTTGAGCATCAGGGTTATTTCCCTTGTATTCTCGTCTCCTCAAATTTTCTGACAACAGTAATCTCACTCATGAGTTAAACATTGCATGGAGTCTCGCAGCGAGTGTCATAGGTTAGAGTAGTAGTATCGGTAATATAGTTTGTATCCTTATCTCTCAAAACTCGTAGCGACTCCATCCCCTAAACAATATTTGTAAAAATGAATAGTTTCATGTCAGATTGCTAAGATTACCAAACTAGCGGTTAAGAGTTTGTGGTGTTTGGTTAAAATGTAGCGTCCAGCCCAAGTGTGAGTAGAAAGCAGACTAGAAGATCATACAAATCCTACATTTAGCCAGTGAGATTTTACCAAACACGATAGAATCTCATATTGGCTATTGAAAGGAACTTTTATTGAAAATGCTATTACATCTAAGCACATGGCCAGAAGTGGAAAGTTATTTGCAAACTTCCACAGGGATTATTTTTCCTATTGGTTCTACAGAACAACATGGCCCCACTGGTTTAATAGGAACTGATGCGATTTGTGCAGAAGCGATCGCCCGTGGTGTGGGTGAAGTGACAGGTGCGATGGTTGCCCCTACAATCAATGTAGGGATGGCATTACATCATACTGCTTTTCCTGGTTCTATGAGTCTGCGTCCCAGCACCTTAATTCAAGTGATCCGCGACTATGTAACTTGTCTTGCTAAAGCAGGTTTTACTAAGTTCTACTTTATCAACGGACACGGCGGAAATATCGCCACCCTCAAAGCTGCATTTTCAGAAACCTACGCACATTTAGAAGACTTGCAAATTAAAAATGCTCAAAATGTGCAATGTCAAATTGCTAATTGGTTTATGTGCAGTTCCGTATATAAACTAGCCAAAGAATTATATGGGGATCAAGAAGGTTCTCATGCAACTCCCAGTGAAGTAGCTGTTACCCAATACGTCTATCCAGAAGCGATTAAACAAGCATATTTAGACCCAAATGTAGCCTCTGGACATAAAATTTATAGTGCCACAGATTTTAGATTACGTTACCCAGATGGGCGTATGGGTTCTAATCCCGCCTTAGCTACACCAGAACATGGTAAACAATTTTATGACTTAGCTGTGCAAGAACTTAGTCAAGGGTATTTAGAGTTTGTCAAAGTGGAGTGAGGGGTTGGGGATTGGGGATTGGGAATCGGGAATTGGGAATCGGGAATTGGGAATTGGGAATCGGGGAAGACAAGGTAGATAAGGTAGATTTTACTCCTATGCCCAATGCCCAATGCCCCATGCCCCATGCCCTATACCCTAAGATTTGTTATTTGGTCGAAAGTTAGTGGTAAAACGACTGTAGACAACTTGATTGGAGCAGATGGAATCAAACCAATAAACATCATGAATAACTTGGTAGTCATTTTCTACTTCTGTTAAATCAAAATGCACTGAGGCGATGTTATTTACACCTACTACTTCTCTACCATCTTGAAACCAGCGCGATCGCCAAAACATGAAAGGTTCTAACCATCGCCATTTAGGGTTGATAGTAGGTTTGTGGGCAGGTACTAAACCAGATATATCTGTAAGCTGGTGGAAATTTCTTCTGTTTTGTTTTGGTATCCATTCTAATAAACAATACCAATCAGGATGATTTTTAGCTTGATGATGACGCAGTTTTCTGGCTGAAATTTCTTGTAGATTCGGTGGTTGATTCCAGCCTATCCAATATCTCTTTTTTTCTGGTAATAACCAATTTTTCAATTTGGTGTGAATGATTCTAGTGATTGGTTCTTCATTTTTTAAGGCACTGGCAGTTAACTGTACTAAAACAGATGGTTGTTGAGGATTACGAGTCTTGGTATAAGATAACTTAGCTGTGCAACTATAGTGAATATCACCAGAAAGAATGACCAGTTTTTGGCGTTGTTCACACAGAGTTGTTAATAGTCTTGCTAATGCGGGAAAATGAATATTCCAAGCATCCCCTACATCTGTAGAAAACACTTTTTCGCGTTTTAATTGCCAGTGGTGAATCCAATCAATGACTTGCAAACCAAAAACATTGGTAGGCGCGATCACAAATGAGGTGAGATGTTGATGGTGTGCTGTTTGTTGTAAAGGTGCTTGTAATTGTTGTTGCATCGCGCTGGGAGACAATAACATTGGTGGGGCGATGGGTTTGGCATCGGCTGGATATCCCCGCCAAGTCCTGGTGTCTAAAACAATGACTTGGTGACAATTGCTGGTGACGGTATAATTCCAAGTCAAAACTTGGGGATCGCGTTCTAAGGTAAATACTCCATCTTCTAAGACAAAATTAGGTAAATTAGTGTGGGGATTAATACTGGGTATACCGACATAGCGGGCGATCGCTTTCTCTGCGTTTTCGTTCTTGCCTTGAAAATGTGACCAAGCCGCAGCCGCTTTCAGTAAATTTTCGCCGTTTTCACCCTTAGCAAATCGTTCTGGTGTATTCCCCCAAGCCTGAAACACTGCATAGGCTAATAAAGCATTCTGGACTACTCTTCGCCCTAGAGGATTTCCCAACACCCGCAAACACCAAGCCTGATTTAAGTTCCAATCATCACTGACATCATGGTCATCAAAAATAGTGTATGTGGGAATATTCGCCAAGACACGGCGGACTTGTGGTAGTGTGGCCATGAATTGACGGAGATATTTAACGGACTCTTGCCAAAACTTGATCACATCAGGGTCTTGAGTAATGGTGTGGGCATCGGGAAAAGTATCCGGCCAGCAGACTGGCGACCAAGCAAGGATATAAGCAGCGTAGTATTCACCCAAACTGAAAAGATGGCTAGAGACTTTCTCTGATTTATTGTGTAATCCCGCCGTAAAGCCTGCGTTGACTGTGGCTATTGTCGCTCTGGTTCCGGCTGGTAATTCTTGGGGTGTACGATCAGTTTGACCGATGGGTAGTTGTTCTTCCCATCCTAGTAAAGTATCTCCCAAGGGGCTGGCGTACCACAAAAAAGCATCTGCGACATCATCACCATAAATTTGATCACCTGTGAGGAATAGTTGCTGGGGGCGATCGCGAATTTGTTTGGTGGTGGCAATTAAGCTATCTAAAATTGGTAAAGCATCAAATCCGTGACCTTGGGGTTTCCGACAGGACGCATGGATAATATGTAAATCTTCGAGGCGGTGTGGTGGGAGAATGAAAGTTGGTTTTTGATGTTGGAAGTAACTAATACTAACGTAAGGAAAACGGGGAGAAGATAAAGCTTGTTCGAGGCTGAGTGTAGTTTTGTTTGGTAGGGTAAATTCTAAATCATAGGCGTAGATGCGATGGCTCGTTAAATTTTCCCCATTGCCAGACACAGCCGTAACCGCTACAACGTGTAAATGTTTTCCCAGCGCAACTGTATAACGTTGCCCGATGAGTAAGCAATTATTTAGCCTTTCACCATCATCTATGGTGTCATAAACCTTAAGTACCACCTGACAAGCTTGTTTGAGTACCACCAGTACAGTTACTGATTTTGAGTCAGTATGTTTCAGTATTGGCCCTGCCAAAATTATTGGCAGATTATCCAAAAAGCTTACAGTTTGGTTATTCATTAGGCAATGTGCAAATTAATATTCGGTAACAAGTTCATCGAACTGGAGAGGTTAATATGTTCAAACACTTTCTATAACCTCCCTAGTTTATCTGCCCAACCTTTGTAACGAAATAATAAGTCGCACCTCTTATTAACATGGTGAATTCAAACTATTCCCATTGACTTTTTGAGTGAGCGACTTTCTGTAACGCTACCAGTTGCACATTTGATGAATACAACAATCAAGGGAGTGTATCCTAGATTAATAAAATAGCACAATATATTGTTTAATTTTTTGATTATTCTCTGTAATATTACCCAAGATTGGAATGATTTTGGTTAAATTTTGTTTCATTCGATTAATTATCTTTTGGTAACTAGAAATAACTAGCATATGACGTTCTTTTAAACATTTACCAAGAGGTTGATTTTTGAAACATTGAGCAAATGATTTTTCTTAGTTATCAGCTCATCATTAAGAACTTACTTTAGTTTGTTATTGCTTGTACTTGTTAAGATATCGGTAAGCTAATGCAGAGAAAAGGTTATGCTTACGAACAAATTTGATCAGACATTAGCTGCTATCGAGTTAAATGCAGCTAGAAAATTAAACTGGGATTATCAACAATTTAAAGAAGCTTTCAACTTTACTGTCAATGATGAGGCTATTGAGATAGCTCCTAATAAAAATATTTTCAACGAGTGGGAAGTGCAAGTTTTAAAACAGGCTTTGTTAGATTATGGTTTTCAGTACAAAAAAACCGTCAACGATTGTGTGTTAGTTTTTGAGCAAGATGTGCAATTAAGATAGAGATTGATCATTAAATTAATTTAATGTTCAAGCTTTATATAGCAATCCTATCCGATTTGTGAGAATTCGCGGTGTCAATTTAGCCAGAGAAATATTAACTGAATGGTGTACTGAGTTGTTGATGACTAGTGAAACTTAAGATTAAAGTTAGGTAATCAATACCAATCTGCGATCGCTAGTCCCGAAACTCTAGAAAATTCGTTAATATCCTGATGCGGTACGAATTTCTTCCAAAGAAGGGAAGTCATCTTCCCAAGCCCCAGCTAGTGAATCAACCAGTTCTTTCCAAGCAACAGGAGTATCTAATGTCTTTGCTGATTGGTGAGTCATTAAATGTTTAGCAAGAATGAATTCTGCAAATGAGAGAACTTCGTTGGCTTGTTCTTCAGGAAGGCCTTTGACAATTGCATAAATTTGTTCAGCAATGATCATAAGTTTGATTCTATATCAGAGATTAGTTTCATTTTAAAACTCTGGGATGGAAGACTTACTCCATCCCCTATTGAGCTTAATTAACTCCTAGCAATTCCTTCTTCACGGGCTGCTTGCTGTACAGCCGCCGCTACAGCCGTAACAACGCGCGGATCAAATACGGAAGGAATGATGTGTTCTCGATTTAACTCGGCAGGACTCACCAAAGAAGCGATCGCTATTGCTGCTTGTAAATACATGGTGGTGGTGATTGTCTGCGCCCGACAATCTAAAGCACCCCGAAAGACACCAGGGAAGGCTAAGACGTTATTAATTTGGTTGGGGTAGTCACTGCGTCCGGTAGCAATCACCGCTACATCTTTACTGACTAATTCCGGTTGAATTTCTGGGATGGGGTTCGCCATTGCAAAGACAATGGGGTCTTTAGCCATCGATTTCACCATTTCTGGTGTTAATACCCCTGGCGCACTCACACCAATAAACACATCCGCACCTTGGACTGCACCGGCTAGTGTACCTTGGGCTTTGACAGCAAATTCTTGTTTTTCTTCGTTTAAGTCGGTGCGACTAGTAGAGATAATCCCCTTAGAATCGCACATCCAAATTTTTTCTGCTCCCGCTTTTTTAAGGAGACGGGCGATCGCTACTCCCGCCGCACCAGCCCCATTAATTACAATGCGGATGTCTGCAATGGGTTTCTGCACTAATTTCAGCGCGTTAAATAATGCCGCTAAGGTAACGATTGCTGTGCCGTGTTGGTCGTCATGAAATACTGGTATATCTAATTCTTGACGCAATCGCCGTTCAATTTCAAAGCATCGGGGAGCTGCGATATCTTCTAAGTTGACACCGCCAAATACAGGTGCAATATTTTTTACGGCTTTGATAATCTCCTCTGTATCTTGGGTATCCAAGCAAATCGGAAACGCGTCCAACCCCGCAAATTCCTTAAATAGCATCGCTTTACCTTCCATCACTGGTAAAGCGGCATGGGGGCCGAGATTACCCAAACCTAAAACGGCACTGCCATCAGTGACAATAGCGACGGTATTTTGTTTGATAGTTAAATTATATACTTCTGCTGGGTCTTGGGCGATCGCTGTACAAATGCGTCCCACACCAGGAGTGTAAGCCATTGCCAAGTCAGACACACTCTTCAGGGGGATGCGGCTGGCAATGCTGATTTTGCCACCACGGTGTAAGTTAAAGGTGCGATCGTAAACACTGATCAGTTTAATATCAGGGATAGCTTTGACAGCTTGCACAATTGTCTCTGCGTGTTCAGTGCTAGCTGCATCCACATTCAAGTCACGGATGGAAACTTGACGGGTTTGCTCAATCAAATCGATTGTACCGATATTACCGCCAGTGGTAGCAATAGCTTGGGCGATCGCTGCCAACATCCCCACCCGATTAGGGATTTGCAACCGCAGGGTCACACTAAAACTAGAATTAGGAGTTAGGTTCGTCATGGTGATTCCAGATTTTAAGTTCTAGATTGTATATTGAATTGCTCAGTAAAAATCGAAACGAAAACTAAAATATGACATTTTCATTACACCCAACAATCAAGCATCAAGTATCTAGTGCGGGGATTTAGAGGTATAGAACAGAAACAGCAATAAAAAACCAATGTTGGTCAAATCTGCACTTTTTTAACGCTCAGGTATGCAGAGGTTAGGGCAAAGGTACACAGAGAAATTTTTTTAGATAAGTTGCTATTTTCTCAAATAATTAAGCACGTTTTCATCGAGAATTGGGATCAGCACTATTTCAGTAAAAATACAATTAACGCATTTATGAATCAGAACCCTCGAAAACTCTTAGGTAAGGTGGCCTTGGTCACAGGTGCTTCAAGGGGTATTGGTGCAGCGATCGCCAAGCGTCTGGCGGAAGATGGTGCAAATGTCGCCATTAGTTACGCCAACTCAGTCGCCAAAGCTGAAAGTCTGGTTCAAGAAATAGAAGCACAGGGAGTTAAATCCCTAGGCTTCCAAGCTGACCAAGCTGATCCTGTGCAGGTCGAGAATTTAGTCAAGCAGGTTGCTGCCCATTTTGGTCGTCTCGACATTCTGGTGAATAATGCGGGCGTACTCGTTCGTGGCTCCGTAGGAGACTCTGCAATCGATACTGCGGCTTTAGATCGTCAGTGGGCTATCAATGTAGGCGGTGTAGTGACTGCTGTGCGTACTGCTGTACCTTTGATGGGTGCAGGTGGAAGAATTATTTCCATCGGTTCTTGTTTGGGAACTCACTCCCTTTTTTCGCAAATCTCTGATTATTCAGGAACTAAAGCAGCCCTCACAGGTTATACCAGAGGCTGGGCGCGTGACCTTGGTAGCAAAGGAATTACAGTCAATATCGTGCAGCCTGGTTCAATTGAGACTGATATGAATCCATCAGACACTGATTTTGCTGCCCAACAAAAGTCTTTCATTCCCTTGGGACGCTACGGTAAACCAGAGGAAATCGCAGCTGTAGTAGCTTTCCTCGCCAGTCCAGAAGCTTCTTATATCACCGGTGCAACCATCGATGTTGATGGCGGCATGAATGCGTGAAAGAAGGAAAAAGTAAAAAGTAAAAAGGCAAAAGAAAAAAACCTTTTGCCTTTTTACTTCCCAGATGCAGTTAGGAACGTTCAGAAAATAAACTATCCAAATTTATCTTCTTCAAAACAACTGTTTTTCCCCCTGCCCCCTGCCCCCTTGCCATCAACAAAATAGTATATTTTTTTAATTGGAAGTCCCTTAACTTGCCGGAGGTTCTTCTACAGGACGAATAATAGCTGGTGCGGGTGTGACTTCTGGTTGGAAAATTCCCCGCAAGGCTTGTTCTAAGGTTTGCGCCATGACGATGCGGTTTTCGTAGGCTACCACTACTCTCACTAAGGTAGGAAGACTATTTTGGGTGGCTTCTAGATAAATCGGTTCAACATACAATAATGATTGTTCAATGGGAATCACTAGTAAATTCCCTTGAATGGCTCTCGACCCTTGACGATTCCACAGAGAAATTTGTTGTGAAATGACTGGGTCTTGATTAATTCGCGCTTCTATTTGTTCTGGCCCGTATACTAGGCGTTCTTTGGGGAAGTTATATAACAGTAATTTACCGTAATTTTCCCCATCCGATCGCGCCGCTAACCAAGCAATCAGGTTAGTCCGTTCTTTGGGTGTGTAGGGTAAAAATAAGAGAAATTCTTCAAAGGGAACGGTGGGAAGACTGGTAATCAAATAATAAGGTTCGACTAAACGCGCTTGACTACCATAGATTTCATTGGGTATTTGCCATTGGTCTTCCCGGTTGTAAAATACCTGCGGGTCGGTCATGTGGTAGGTCATTAACCGTTCTGATTGAATGGTAAAGAAATCTAGGGGATAACGGATATGACTTTGGAGAGTCACAGGCATATTTTTGAGGGGTTGGAACAAGTCGGGAAATATCCTAGACCAAGTGGTGATGATGGGATCTTGTGGGTCAGCGATATAAAATTTCACTGTGCCGTTATACGCATCAATTACGACTTTGACAGAGTTACGAATGTAATTGATACCGTTATTGTTGGGGTCTGAGTAAGGATAGCGATCGCTAGTTGTGTAAGCATCCACTATCCAAAATAGACGATTATTTTCCCCTGGAAATTCACTGTTAGCGTTAGCGGCGACTAAATAGGGGTCACTATCATATCTTAAAAACGGTGCGATCGCCTGGATTCTGCGTTTGATATTCCGCCGGAACAATACCTTAGTATCTGGTAAAAAGTCCCGTGTAAATAACATCTGCCAATCTCTTAAATATAGGGAAAATAACGCCCTCCGCCACGGCGCACCTATCCTGACACCACCCAAGCCATTATAGGTATTGTAAGCATTATCACTACCACTAGGATAGTCTAACTCTCTCACTCTTGTTCCCGTCATTACATATGTATTAGTAATTTCACCGTAATAAATGCGGGGCTGTCCAATGGGTATACTCTCGCGCACAGCTGCGTTGGCTGTAGTCAGTGCGCCTTGTTCATTACTACCAATATCTTTGACAAAATATTCTGGTAAACCTCCGGCTGCGACTGTATTCACCGGACTCATGGTAAACCCGTAACCGTGGGTATAAATTAAATGTTGGTTTACCCAAGTTTGTGCCTGTTGGGGAACAGCACTATAGTCTAATTCCCTAGCTGCAATTAATACCTGGCGTTTGATGGGGTTTGGTTGTTCTTGGAGGGTGTAGCGGTCAATATCCGCATCAGGAAAGCGATAATAGGGGCGAAATTGTTGTAATTGGCGGTTAGTGTCCAAAAGTGGACGCTGATCCCAAAGGCGAATGTTACGAATCGTCAAATCATTGGCTTTGAGAGCCGCCTCTGTGAGTTTTCCTTGGGGGTTGAATGTTTGCGCGTCAATTGCTTCTAAACCAAATGCTTCTCTGGTGAGGGCGATAGTACGTTGAATATAGGGTTCTTCCCGTTGCAGTTCGTTGGGTTGCACAACCAAATACTGCACGATTGTGGGTAGGATATAACCGGCTACTCCCACAAATAGTAAATATAAACCTACGCCATAGAAGAAAAACGGACGATAGCGGGAAGCCGCACGCCAAAAGATAGTCCGCCATAATAGGTAGGTGGCGATCGCCAACGCTAAACCGCACAAACCGTTGTAAACTGGCAATTGAACATAAACATCAGTGTAACTTGCGCCATAACTCACCCCACGGGGAGAATAAACCAACTCATAGCGACTCAACCAATAACTAAAACTCACCAGCAGCATGAACAAGCCACCCATCCCATATAAATGACGCTGCTGTGGAGATGAGAAACCAGGGAATATACCTTGACTCAGACTATCTGCTGATAAAAGATAGGTGAGACACACAGCGACAAAACCATATAAAAACATCCCCATCAGCCAGATTTCTAAGAGTTCCCAAAAGGGAAGAGAAAAGATAAAAAACTTGATATCTAAGCCAAATAGGGGATCTGTGCTGTTAAAAGCTGTCGGCTGGAAGTATTGCAGCACCTTAGCCCAGTTGTGGTACATGATACTGCCTAAGCCAACACTGAACAGGAGAGCGATCGCAGTTAATAAAAAACGAGAGTAAATTAAAATAGCGATCGCGCCACCGATTACTAAACCTAAATATAAAGGCTGACTGAAAATCTCTATTCCCAATTGCCAAAGTGTTTCCAGTCTCACCGGAAGAATCATCTGGTTTTTGTCAGTTCCAAACCAATAGCCAAAAGCAATTTGACTATAGTGGACTAGCATTAAACCGACTAATAAACTCAAGATTAAAGCTAGAGGTAATAAAAACCTTAATTTTAACGGGTAAAGATTTTTGTCTTCTCTGGGGTGGGTTTGAGGATGTTGGGTATATCCTGGACTGAGCATTTTTTGTAATTTACTACTCAAACTCACCAATTCTGGTTGTACTTCCTCAACTTTCGCAGACTGGGGATACTTGAGTCGTTGCGCCAAGGTGAGATTTCCCAGCAGATAAGCAGCAGTTAGCCCAGTAATCAACAACCATAAACCACCGCGTGTCACCAGCCTGACTAAAAACACTCGGACATAACCAACTTCCTGAAACCAGAAAATTTCTGCACCCAAGCGCGCACCTATATCCGCCAATAGCCACAGCCCCAAGAATACTATCAGTAATTTAACAAACCATTTTTTGAACATAACTTTCGGCATTGGGAAACATCGGTGCTGAGTGAGAAGAAATACTCATCAATTATGTATTTGATACCAGCCCTGAACCTTGTGACCGGTTTTTTAACTCAGCACTGTTTATTTTCCTATTATTTCCTATTTTGAAACATCACCGAGTATGCGAAAATAATATATGGGGATCTCGGAATTTTAGATTTTAAATTTTGGATTGTTTTTGGTACAAACCCCACCGTGGGCGGAAAAAATCTAAAATATTCAATCCAAAATCCCTAAGCTGTATCCCTTTATGGGTGCAGTCAATCTAAAATCTAAAATCCATAATCTAAAATTGATTGACTTGCAACACGAAAGTTCCTGTAATTCAGCTTCAACAGTCAATTTTTGCGTCAATCCAGGAAAACTTATATATTCACAATGTAGTTAAAGATGGCTGACACAATCACACTGGAAAAGGTGATTGGTTTATCACGTCTTTGCGGGTAGTAGCATTGAGTAAACATACGAAACTACAAGTTAAATATGTCATACTCCGTGTGGAAATTCCGATTCATCAGGTGGCATCTACAAAGTAGCACAATCGGAAGTTTTGAACTGAGGTTATCATGTTCAGGAGGATTTATTTAGGCATCATTGCATTACCTATCTTTTTATATAATGCTGGTGTCAATCAGATTATTTATAGGGAAGTATTTCAACCAGAAACCTTTCCTATAGAGTCTCATTTTGCTCAGAAAACTATCAATTCATGGCAAATAGCTGGTAGAGAGCAACAGCCTGAAGATTGTTTGATTAGGCGAGAGTGTACAATATAGTTTCTCATGCTCTGTGTTCCTTTTAAGAGGCTCAATCACTGACTAAAAGCCAGTCAGTCTAGAAAAATTAACTGGTTTGACTCTCTGTGAATTCTAAATTATTTATAAACAAATTCAGAACCTCGATTTGAGTCAAATCGAGGTTCTAATTTAAGATATTAAACTATTTAATACACGAAAAATAAATTCAAAAGGTACTGTTAAGTACATTTTAATTTGTGAGATCTTCTTAATATTTATAATAGTATAGGCATCCGATTTGATTTCTGAAAAAAATCTCAGTATGTGTAGTGGACTGTCTAGACTAAAATAGTGCGAAAAAATTGTAGGTTGGGTTGACGTTAGGAAACCCAACATTGTTTATAGCGTTGGGCTACCCTACGGGAACGCCAAGGGCGAACGCAAAGCCTCAACCCAACCTAGGCCTAATTCATCATTTAAGGTTTGCCACACCACTACTAGTTACTATCTTTATTAATTAATAGCTATTTTCAATCATGCTGGTAGTCCGCCACACAAATTTATGATCAGTCATATCCCGCCGACTCTTTCCAAACGTCGGGAATTTGAACAAACCATTGTTTGATTTATTTATACTTTTGTAAAATTTACAACTGTGACAATTGTGTATAAAACTACAACCTGATGGGAAAAATATCCTGAATACTGCTAAATTATTGAGTAATTTGGGTAATAAGTGCTGAAATCAACGCATAAGTTGTCAAAAAGCAACGTATTTTCAATGTGAAGCGAGAGTCTAAGGGCTTGA
This sequence comes from Nostoc sp. CENA543, assembly GCF_002896875.1. Lineage (GTDB taxonomy): Bacteria > Cyanobacteriota > Cyanobacteriia > Cyanobacteriales > Nostocaceae > Trichormus. Next base: position 2,343,678 of record NZ_CP023278.1, on the reverse strand, counting down.
GACTGTAAAAACGATGATTAATTAACGATAAGCATCTAGTAAAAAGGTAAAGGTAAAAAGGCAAACGGCAAAAGGAAGAAATTTCTGCGACTTTTCACCGATTTTCAGTGATTGCTCACATGAAACCATGCTGTAAGGGACTTCCAAAAATTAAATTATCCCAAATTGACTGTTCGTAGGGTACGTCAGTATAAAGAATATCTAGATATAGCGAAGGTTTCTCACGCTGACGCACCCTACAGATGGAATATTTTTTAGTTGGAAGCCCCTAATCCAAAATCCCAAATCCCAAATCCAAAATCCCAATATGCCCTTAGATTTAGAAAAATTCTATCAGGCTTGTAATCCCAGCAGACCGTTGATGATGGGAAATAACAGCGATCGCCGATACTATATTGATTTTGCATCGGTGCGGGGCGGTAAAATTATTGAAGCACTGCTGCGTACTATTACTCGCATTTCTCCCAATTCACCCACCTGTCAGTTATTTACAGGACACTTGGGTTGCGGTAAATCTACGGAACTATTGCGCTTGAAGGCGGAGTTAGAAGAGGCGCAATTTCATGTAGTGTACTTTGAGTCTACCCATGTCCTAGAAATGGCGGATGTGGATGTCACTGATATTTTACTAGCGATCGCTGGACAGGTGAGCGAAAGTCTGGAAGCAATGAAAATCCGCCTCAAGCCTAACTACTTTACTAAGTTATTTAGTGAGGTGATGGATTTTCTGCAAACTCCCATTGATTTGGGGGTAGAAGCGGAATTATCAGTGGGAATTGCCAAAATTACCGCCAAAACAAAAGAAAGTCCCCAATTGCGTCGCCGTTTGCGAGATTACCTCGAACCCCGCACCCAGGGAATTTTGCAATCAATTAACCAAGAACTCTTAGAACGGGCTGATAAGGAACTCAAAGCCAAGGGGAAAAAAGGCCTAGTTGTAATTGTCGATAACTTAGATAGAGTCGCCATTCGTCCTTTACCATCGGGGCGATCGCTGCCAGAATATTTATTTATCGATAGGGGTGAACAATTGCGTAAGCTCCATTGTCATGTAGTTTACACCATCCCCTTAGCTTTAACCTTTTCCAACGACAGCGCGGAACTACAACACCGTTTAGGTGGTGGAGTCGCACCGAAGGTATTACCGATGATTCCCGTCAGGTTACGTTCTGGGGAGATTTTCCAGCAAGGCTTAGATTTGATGCGTCAAATGGTTTTAGCTAGGGCTTTCCCTGACATTCAACCGAGCGATCGCTTAAGCTTAATTACAGAGGTATTCGATAATTTAGAAACACTAGATAGATTGTGCCTGATCAGTGGTGGTCATGTGCGCGATTTATTGGGGTTGCTGTTTGACTGTCTGCGAGAACAAGATCCACCCTTTGAAAAAGCATGTGTCGAGTTAGTCATTCAAAGACAACGAGACTACCGCGCTAACCCTATCGATAGCCAAGAGTGGGAGTTAATCTTCCAAGTGGTCAAACAACAACGGGTTAGGGGAGATATAGAATACCATACCTTATTGCGTAGTTTATTTGTCTTTGAATACCGCGACCATCAAGGGGTTTGGTTTGCTGTCAATCCAGTTTTAGCCGAGACACCAAAATTTAAGTCATGGTTGAAGGACAATTCCCAGTAGATATTAAAACAGCCAACGGTAAGGCTTTACAAAGTTTATGGCGAGCGATTACCCTATCTTGTGGTCACTTTTCTGTAGTGGTAGTCTGCTGTAATTATCGTGTGTTACAGGAGCGAGTGCTGCAATCACTAGATAAATTAGCGGTGGGAGTGGCGCGCATTCACAAGGTAGTTTTACCCCCAAACACCAGAAGTCTTTACTCAGCTTTGCATTTTCAGTTAGAGACAGATAATCAACCCCCATCGGCGTTGATGGTTTTGGGTTTAGAAACCGTCGAAGAAATTGACGATTTACTCAGGTCAATTAATCATATTCGGGATGAATTGCCTAAACAGCATTCATTTCCGATGATTTTTTGGGTAAATGAGGAAATACTACAAAAAGTCGTGCGTTTAGCCCCCGATTTTGCCAGTTGGGCGGCGACACCGATTCGGTTTACCATGACGACACCAGAATTATTAGAATTTCTGCGTCAAGAAACCGATGCTTTATTCGCCAAAGTCTTAACCAACGAACATGGACAACGGCGACAAGCAAAACTCGCCCCAAATTATCCCACCCTAACGCAAGTGTGGGAATATAGCGACGAACTACATTCAGCTATCGGTGAATTGCATGAGAGGGGAATTACCCTAGAACCAGAATTAAACGCCAGTTTAAAGTTCGTTTTTGGTTTAGATAATTATATTAGCGATCGCATTCATCCCGCCTTAGATCATTTTCAACAAAGTTTGCTGATTTGGCAAAAACTTGTGACTCAGTCATCCACAGAAAAGCCAACTGAAGCGGAAATCTCAACTTTTCCCCGCCCGACTCCCCCATCTTCCCCACTTTTAAGACAGAGTGTATTACTGTTTTATCTAGGCTTGTCATATTGTCGGTTAGCGGCACAAAATCAACTAGATAACCGTGAATATTGGGAACAGGCGAAATCTTCTTTACAACAAAGCATAGAAATCTTAGAATTGGCGCGCCGACCGGATATTGCAGCAGAATTTATCGGTCAACTAGCAGAGGTTTTGGAACATCTGCAACAATGGGATGAATTACAAAAAGTCGCCCAACATTCCCTAGAGTTACATCAAATCTACGGGAGTCAAATTCAGTTAGCTTGTGACTATGGTTTTTTAGCCCAAGTCGCCGTTCAAGCTTCGCGGTGGTTACAGGCGAGTATTTTAGCCCATGTGTCCTTACTCAAGTTAGACGAAGCCCAACAGCAAGACACCATACCCCATGATTGTTTATTTCCCCTGCTGTTAGCGCAGATTTATTATTTAGTCTTAGCTAAAGCCCAACAAAAATTGGGTGAAAACGCTGTAGCCCAAGCCTATCTAGATAAAGCCACCCAGGAATTAACCCCAGCTTTAGAAAATAGCGCGCACCAATATGACGCACATCGTTATATTAGGATGTTGCGGAAACTGCGATCGCTCTATTTTGAAGCCGGGCGTTATTTAGAAGCCTATTGCATCCGCCAAAAACGCCGTTCTATCGAACAACAATATGGCTTACGGGCTTTTATTGGTGCAGGTCGTCTTAAACCCCAAAGACAAGCTACCAACCCGGCGTTAATGTCCGCCTCTGGTAGTAGTAGTATTGCTTTAGAAATTGCAGCTTCTGGGCGAGAACGGGATATTAATAACTTAATTGGCAGAATTAGCCGTTCAGACCAAAAATTAATTGTGATTCACGGCCCCTCTGGGGTGGGCAAGAGTTCTACTGTGACGGCTGGTTTAGTTCCAGCTTTACAAAATCACGCCATTGGTGATCAAATTGCTGTCCCTGTAGTATTGCAAGTTTATACAGATTGGGTGCGAGAATTGGGTAAATCTTTAAAGGTGGCAATTTCGCAACTCAAAGGTGACGCAGCTATTACATCAGAAGTTTTACCAGTGACAGAAACGCCAGTGACTATTAGCAGCATTTTAGAAAAATTACATCAAAATGCGAATAATCATCTCATTACGGTTTTAATATTTGACCAATTTGAAGAATTTTTCTTTGGCTGTACTGACCGCCACCAAAAACAGCAATTCGACCAGTTTGTCAGTGATTGTCTGAATATACCTTTTGTCAAAGTCATCATGTCTTTGAGAGAAGATTATTTACACCAAATTCTAGAATTTAAACATTTAGCAAATCTCGAAGCAATCAATAATAACATTCTCGATAAACAGATTCGTTATCAATTAAATAATTTTTCTCCTGAATACGCCAAAGCCATCATTGAAAAACTCACTGCCCGCTCCCACTCCAATCTAGAACCAGCTTTAATTAATGCCTTGGTTGATGATTTATCCAGAGACACCGGAGAAATTCGCCCTATTGAACTACAAGTGGCAGGAGCGCAATTACAAGATGAAGGTATTACAACTCTCGCCCAATATCAACAATACAGACCAAATAAATTAATTGAAAGGTATATCAAAGAACTGATCAAAGATTGCGGCCCCACAAATGAACGGGCGGCTTTACTGGTTTTATACTTATTAACAGATGAAAGTAATCAAAGACCATTTAAAACCCGTGCCGAATTAGCAACAGAATTGGCAGAATTGGAAGATGCCGATAAATTAGAATTAGTCTTAAATATTTTAGTCAGTTCTGGATTAGTGGTATTGTTCCCCGATGTTCCAGAACGCTATCAATTAATTCATGATTATTTAGTAGATTTAATTCGTTATTTGCAAGAACAAGAATCTAGTCTCCAAGCCCAACTTAATCAGCTGCGTCAAAAAGTCGAACAAAGTCAAACCGAAATTGAACGACTCAAGCGAGAACTCCGCCAAAAAAAGCAAAACAGCAAACTCTTAGATCCTCAACCCCAGCAAGGATTAGATTTACTGGCGGAATTGCGCGAGTTACGCAAGCGAGAAGAACTCAGTCAATTAGAAGTGGAACAACTCCGCGCCGAACTCAAAGAAAAAGAGTTAACCGCCCAACTTGTAGAAAGTCAAAAACAACAAAGACTCAGTGAAGCCAAATTAAATCGTTCCTTAAAAATGGCGTTGGCGGCTTCGGCGTTAGCGATTTTGGGGTTGAGTGTTTCCATTATCATCGCCGTAGATAGTGAAATTAAAACCCTGAGTGTTTCTAGTGAAGCGTTATTTGCATCCCAAAAAGGCCTTGATGCACTCAAAGAAGGAATCAAAGCTGGACGCAAATTACAAACCACGATTTGGGTAGATCCTTACACCAGAGAAAAGGTACAAACAGCACTATATCAAGCTGTGGTGGGAGTGAAAGAATATAACCGCCTAGAGGGACATACTTCTGGCGTGAATAGTGCAGTTTTTAGTCCTGATGGGTCGTTAATTGTCTCTGCTAGTGCAGATAATAGCGTTAAACTTTGGCGGGCTGATGGTTTAATGTTACCTATTTCCTTACAACATAATAAGGTAGTTAATAGTGTGAGCTTCAGTCCCAATGGTCAGATAATTGCGTCTGCTAGTCAAGACGGAACAATTAAACTGTGGAGTCGCACAGGTGAATTGCAGCATACCATTTTAGGGCATGAGGCGGGAGTCAATAGTGTTAATTTTAGCCCAGACGGACAAGCGATCGCTTCTGCTAGTACCGACAAAAGCATCAAACTTTGGAGTCGTGACGGTAAGTTACTCAAAGCTTTCTTGGGACATCAACAAGCCGTCCAAAGTTTAGCTTGGTCGCCTGATGGTCAAACTTTAGTTTCTGTGAGTGCTGACAGAACTATTAAACTATGGAAGCGTGACGGTCAATTGCTGCAAACTTGGAATGGTCACGACAGTGCAATTTTGACTGTAGCTTGGTCGCCTAGAGGTGACATGATTGCTAGTGGTGGTTTAGACCAAAAAATTAAACTCTGGAATCTTCAAGGAAAACTAGTCAGAAGTATTACTGGTCATACTGGGGCAATTACTAGCGTCAGTTTTAGTCAAGATGCTCAAACTATTGCATCTGCTAGTACCGACGAAAGCTTAAAACTTTGGAGTTTAAAAGGTGTGTTACTAGGGACACTCAAAGGACATAACAACTGGGTCAATAGTGTGAGTTTCAGTCCTGACGGTAAAACCTTAGTCTCTACTAGTCGCGATAAAACTATTAAGTTGTGGCGTTGGCAAGATGTATTGCAGCGTGACCCCCAAACCGACGAAGATGATTGGATAACTAGCATTAGTTTTAGTCCTGACGGTCGGATGGTGGCTGCTGCTAGTCGTGACAATACAGTCAAAATTATTAGTAGTGATGGTAAAATTTTGCGGACTTTCCCCAAACATGATGACCAAGTTTGGGGCGTAGCTTGGTCTGGTGACGGTCAAGTCATCGCCTCAGCCAGTAAAGATAAAACGGTGAAATTATGGAGTCAAGATGGTAAATTACTCCATACCTTGAAAGGTCACACCAATGCAGTTTGGGCTGTAGCGTGGTCGCCAAATCATCAAGTCTTGGCTTCAGCCAGTAAAGACAATACCGTAAAATTATGGAGTCGAGAGGGTAAATTAATTCATACTCTTACAGGCCATACAGATGCAGTCAACTGGGTAAGTTTCAGCCCAGACGGCAAGTTATTGGCTTCTGCGAGTGATGATTTAACCGTCAAACTCTGGGATTTAAATGGTCAACTTTTACACAACCTTGCTGACCATAAACGCCCAGTTAATGGTGTAGCTTGGTCGCCTGATAGTCAAATTTTAGCTTCCGCCAGTATTGATAGCACTGTGAAAATATGGAGTCGGGACGGTCAACTGCTAAAAACTCTATCCGGTGATGGCGACAATTTTACCAGTATCGGTTTTAGCCGTGACGGTCGGACTCTAGCCGCCAGTAGTGACGACAAAATCAAGCTGTGGAACAGAGAAGGAACAGCATTAATTTCCTTAAAAGGCGACAAAGAAGAATTAACCAGCGTCAGTTTTAGTCCCAATGGCAAAATTTTAGCAGTCGGTAGCGGTAAGGGTAGGGTGATTTTCCGCAATTTAGACGACTTCAAACTAGCCCAGCTACTAACGCGTGGTTGTCATTTTCTCCACGATTATTTACAGACTAACTCGAAATTAACCCAGAGCGATCGCTCTCTGTGTCCTCAAGATCATTAATTCTTATATCCAAAATTCCTACCTCCGCGCATGAATTCCTGGTGCGTAAGCTTCCACCACCCGACCAGTTTTAGTGCAAGAGATCATCAAATAATCACAACTATGACATTGGGTTCTAGTTAATTGGCTATCAGCAATATAGTGACGTTCAGCTGCACTGCCACAGTTTGGGCAGTAAATTTTTTGTACGATGTGCATAGTTGACCCCGGTTGTAATTCTGGTATTTGCGAAAAAAAATGCCAATTTAGCTAGAAAAATTTCTAGTTATCTAGAAAGCTGTTAACAGTGATTAACTTCGCTGTTAATTTTAAACAAAACTTTAGATTTGAAAATTGAACAGAATTATTTGGTAATTATCTGAAATTGCAGGTGATTTAACCATCCTACTTGAGATATAAAACTACTATTGTATACAACGTTATTTGCAAATTCGACTGATCCCAATTGCTAATTCCTTGAGACAAAGCTATTTATAGTCATTTTCAAGGAAATAAAAGGATATCTTTGTATTCAAATATCAAAATCAGTTAATTACTGTAGCTTTGGTAACAAAATGATTTTCTTAATGTTTGGTTAATATTTTTTAGCATAAACATTTCTACATTTAATCACCACCAAATCGCCAATATCCAAAATTTCAGATATTGGCTACATGAATTTATCTAGTTACAAGTAACAGTAAGTAAATAAATCCATAAGATATATTCTTAATAGTTTGCATCAGCTTTTGATTCAGCCGATGACTAAATTTTGCGGCTGAAAAACTGGGAATTACTGTTTTATACTTTGGTGACAGAACTTGTAACTAAAAACTAGCCTATTTGTCAAGTATCTAGAGGATGAAAATAGTTGTAAATTTCCTGAGCTAATTTTGTCCCAATCCCTGGAACTTCCGCGATTTGTGCGGGTGAGGCTTGGCGAATATAATCAATAGAGCGAAAATGAGCTAACAGCAACTTTTGACGATGGTGTCCCAAACCTGGAATTTCGTCTAAACGCGATCGCTTTAATTTATCACTTCGTTGTTGACGATGGAAACTCACGGCAAATCTATGGGCTTCGTCTCGCAGTCGTCTGAGTAATTGCACTCCTGGTTGTTCGCTGTCAGTCGTTAAAGGTGTGGACTCTCCAGGTAAAAAAATCTCTTCTCGCTTCTTGGCTAAACTCACCACTCGCAAGTCTTCTAATAAATTCATCTCTTGCAAAACTGCAACCACAGCCGATAATTGACCTTTCCCACCATCTATCATCACCACATCAGGCCAGTCAGGATTATCCACCCGTGGTAATTTGGGATCTTCGGCGTATTTGCGAAAGCGTCGTTGAATTACTTCCGCTAAACTCGCGAAATCATCAGAATGTCCGATAGTGACTGTGGGATTTTTAATTTTGTAGTGACGATAATATTGTTTAGCGGGTATGCCATCAATAAATACTACCTGGGAAGCGACGGCGTTAGAACCTTGAATGTGGGAGATGTCGTAACCTTCGATGCGATGGGGTAAGTCTGGTAAGTCGAGAATTCCGGCTAAATCTTGCATCGCTGCGTGATTATAGTCGCCCAATTTTTGCATTCTTTGTAGTTCATATTGGGCGTTACGTTCCACCATCTCTATTAATTCTGCCTTAGTTTGACGCTGGGGAGCTAAGATTGTGACTTTTCTTCCCTTGCGTTGCGTCAAAGCTGCTGCCAAAATTTCCCCATCCGGTAACTCATGCTGGACTAAAATTTCTGCGGGAATTTCCACCGAGTCAGCCGTTTGATAATGTTCCTCTAAAACCCGTTGCAAAATCGCGCCAGCTTCCGCTTGTGATTCCGCCACAAACGCCAAACGTCCCACCAACTGACCGGCGCGAATTTGAAATAATTGAATGCAAGCGTGTTGATTGTCAGCTGCTAAAGCTATGGCATCCCGTGAAACTGTATCATCTGGTAAGGAAACTTTCTGCTGTGCATTCAAAGACTTTAACCCAGCAATTTGATCACGAATGCGCGCCGCCGATTCAAAATTAAGTGCGGTGGCGGCTGTTTCCATTTGTTCCGTCAAAATATCGATGAGTTCCTGCGTCCGTCCCTGAAATACCATCGCCACTTTCTGCACAGTTTTGCGGTATTCCTCCGGTGAAATCAGCTGTTGACACACCCCAGGACAGCGACCCATATCATAATTTAAGCAGGGACGGTCTTTAAATAGTGGTTGTGGTCGCTGTCTGAGGGCGAATATCCGCTTAGATAAATGCAAAATACCGCGTAATAAGCCTGAATCGGTGTAAGGCCCGTAATATTTATCCTTTTCTTTGCCTAGCTGGCGTTTGCGAGTAATGAAGATGCGGGGATAGTCTTCCGACCAAGTAATACAGACGTAGGGATATTTTTTATCATCTTTAAGCAGCACATTAAAGTATGGTTGATGCTGCTTAATTAAATTTGCTTCCAACGCCAAGGCTTCGGCTTCAGTATCAGTGACGATAAATTCAATATCCGTCACCTGCTTGACCATTGTGGCGATGCGTTCAGTTTTGTTGTAACCGTCCCGAAAATAGGAACGAACACGCGATCGCAATTTTCGCGACTTACCTATATATATGATGCGATCGCTTCCGTCGCGCATGAAATACACTCCCGGTTCTGGAGGAATTTCCACCAGCCGAGCTTCTAAGCGTTCTGGGTCTTTTACCAGTGGTAGGATTGGAGCAGATGTTGTCACAACTTTCAGGTAACTTCACAAATTTACCTAATCCCATTCTAAGAAATTTCACTGATTTTTGCGTCCCTCAGTCAAAAGGCAGTAGCTCAACCCCTACACCCCTAAACCTGAACACGACAGGAGAATTACATAATGTTAGGTTTCGACCGCATTACATTTGACCCCCGCATTATGGCTGGACAAGCTTGTATTCGAGGAATGCGAGTTCCAGTTTCGTTAATTTTGAATTTGGTCGCTAATGGCAAAACTGTCACTGAAATTATCGAGGATTATCCCTATTTAGAACCGGAAGATGTTCAACAATCCTTAATGTATGCTGCTTGGTTGGCACGCGAACAAGTTTATCCCATAGTGGGTGAGAAAGTGGGATGAAATTTCTGGCAGATATGGGGATCTCACCACGTACCGTCAATTGGTTAAAAACTGCGGGTTATGATGCAGTACATCTGGTTGAAGAAGGTCTGGAAACACTCCCCGATGATGAAATTTTGGTAAAAGCTCGTTTGGAGGAACGAGTGTTATTAACAGTAGACTTGGATTTTGGTTATTTGTTAGCAGTGAGTGGTGCAACATTACCAAGCGTAATTCTGTTTCGATTAGGGAACGAAAGTTATGAAATCATTAATGAACGATTGGCAGAAGCATTAAATCGGTTTGAGCAAGATTTAGCCACCGGGGCAATTATTTCCGTCAGCGATCGCGATTTCCGTGTGAGACAATTGCCGATATAACTCAACTACTCTTACCTAAACATCAATATAAATGGCACTTCTTTACAATAGCTAGCTTGTAAAAATGCAGAAAGCCGCAGCTTTGAATAGTCCCGCCTGCTACTTCCCCCTGATGAATGGACGCTACGAAGTCAAGCCAGGGATGATGGCGTTTGGTTCATGTTTCGGTAATGGTCAAGCTGATAAGCAAGTATTTCAAATCGATGAAAACTTTGCTGATTACCGTCAGGCTAAACTTTTAGCCCGTGCAGAACGATTGAGTAAATACTATCAGAGTTATGATTATTCTCAGACTGTAGCAGGTGCAATCGCTCGTTTGATAGTTGAGCGTCTTACACAAGAGCATCCACAATACTTTGACTACCAAAAATCGACGGCTAACAGCTTCATATTTTATAGCCGACTGACCAACGAAAAACTTTACCTAGATGCAAACTGGGAATTACAGCGAGTCGAGGGTAGTACAGTTTCTCCTGTTTATGCTTCTACCCTCGATGCTTTAGCAGCACAGATACAGGAAGATATTACAGTCATTTGCTGTGGTAATGATGGACGTAATTGGCTGAGTGCCATTCATTTGTGTTATCCCAACCATTGGTCAGCTGAGGAAAAAATCGGTAAGGACTTTGCTGCAATACATACACCCGTGGCGGGTATAGAAAAAATTAATCGCCGGGCAGATGCGATCGTTAATACGATGATTTATCGTCAACCAATGGTGCGCTTTGCTTGGGGTTTGAGTACAGATACGCGTCTGAATCACCACCCTGAACCACCACCTGGTTTATTAGTTAGCCAGTGGGAAGGTAGAAGTTTTGACCCCCAAAACCCTAAACTTTACTTGCGAATTGAGCGACAAGTAATTTGGGGTCTACCAGAGTCTAAGACAGCATTATTTACGATTCGCACTTATTTCAGAGATTGTACTTCCCTCAAGCAAGATGCAATATTACGGGTTAAGCTGTGTGCTGCAATTGAGTCTATGTCGCCAGAGTCATTGATTTATAAAGGTTTAGCAGACAGCAAAGCCAATATTTTACGTTGGTTAAACACTGTCTGAATTACCAAGCCCCGTTGGGGCGGGTGTAAGGGTGTAGGGGTGTAGGGGTGTAGGGGGAAGAAAGAGCAGCCAACGACCCAAGAGTTAAAAGCCTTGCCCATTGGGGCAAAACCGTGCTGGGCTTTTTTCCAATAATCCTCGTCCAACACTTTCAACCCCTATACCCTCATACCCTCATACCCTTACACCCCTAATTAAACCGAACAATCAAATAAATGTAAGCCTAAACGCTGGGATAGTTCTTCACAGACTTTCACCCCCCTCACACTGTTTCCCCGATGATCTAAGGGTGGAGAAAACACAGCAATTCCCATCTTATGGGGAACAACTGCCAAAATACCGCCACAAACGCCACTTTTAGCCGGAATTCCGACTTTATAAGCCCATTCTCCTGCAAAGTTGTACATCCCACAGGTGTACATCACACTGAGGATATCTTTTATATAGCGTTTATCTACAGCTTGTTCCCCTGTGATGGGGTTTGTCCCTCGATTTGCTAAAGTCGCCGCCATCACCGCTAAGTCCCGACAGTCCACCATGACGGCGCATTGTTGAAAATATAGGTCTAAGGCTTCTTCTATATTTTGGTTGATCATGCCAAAGTTGAGCATGAGGTGCGCCATTGCGCGGTTGCGGTGTCCGGTGCTGCGTTCGGAGGTAAAGACGGAAATATCGACAAATACGTCATGACCAATGTAGCGGCGGAACATATCTAGTAAGCGGTTGAGGCGTTCGGTTGCTCCTGCACCTTTAATTAAACTAGTAGTGGCGATCGCTCCGGCGTTTACCATTGGGTTATAGGGTCGCTTAGATTGCTCGTCCAAAATAATGGCGTTAAAAGCATCCCCTGTGGGTTCTACTCCCACCCTGGTTAAAACATAATCTCGTCCATGATCCTCTAATGCTAGTCCGTAAGCAAATACTTTAGAAATCGATTGAATAGTAAATAGTTGTTGCGAATCGCCTACTTCGTATACGTGACCATCTACTGTAACAATACAAATACTAAATAAATCCGGGTTGACTTTTGCGAGTTCAGGAATATAGTTAGCAACGATTCCATCCTGCAATGACTTGTATTTATCATGCAGTTCATTAATCACATCGCTAAGTGCAGAGGTGATAATTTCTAAATCTCCTTGATTGGTTTTGCTAATCATGAGGCTAATAGCTTGACTTTATCAATCTTTTGCTGAACATTGCGTCCAAATTTACAGATTAAATGTAAATTTTAATACGAGGTAAAAATACTCTACATAATTTTGATGCTGATTAAGCAATTTTTTGACATTAACTTCATTGTGAGCAAATCAAACTTCTGCTACAAGTGTTAGCAATTTTTGTTACTCATGATTACTGTAGTTTAATGTCACTGTAACTACATCTTTAACCTACATACAAAGTATTATTACATATTTTGGATCATGAAAAATATATAAATTTAAATATAAATTCATAGCTGAAGATAGAATTTTAGGAGCCAGGAGCATTAATTTAAAAGCTTTCTGCGACAATGTTAAAAAAATACAAAGCAAATTCATTTCAGTAATTTTCTTGAGGTCATTTTGTAGTATATAGAATTATTATAAATAATATAGGTTTTATTTATCTGTGTATACAAATACTAGTAAGATAAATATTTATACGTAAAATACAAAGCCAAGACAGGACAAAGCAAAACCCAAAAAATGTAAACTTTTGTAAATAAAAAACTAGTATTCCGAAAAAAAGGATACATAGTCAAAATCCGCATTTGAACAAGGTTTTGACCTTGTTGGCGGAACTTAAATTTTCAAAAGGTGGTCATTCCTACGCTAAAACCCTGATCCCCAACCCTGAAAGTTCGTGTTAGTCTGTTGCAGTTATAAAACAGAAAGTAAAAGCGGAACGAATTCGCATCTTAGGCGAGTTTGCTAATAAGTAACTTACGAAACAAACTCCCACAAACTAAGAAACTGCTGTTCTATAGTCGCTTTAAAATCGGACGCATGAATCAAAGACATTTGTGGACTATTGCCGCCCTGTCTGTAACCATTTTGGGGACACCCTCAATTGGTCGGACTCAAACCACCAAACTCGATTCACTAGTTGCATCCAAAGCAACAGCCGGTGACGTGGTTAAGGTAGGGGAATTAAAATCTTCAGATGACGTTGTGAATACGAGAATTCATACTCACAACATTGAAGGACGGAAAGCGGCAACTCTGTATATCCGAAACATTCCAGTTATTACCTTTTTGAGTTCTCAATCGACCGTTGGCACCCAAAAGAAATTAGGTGCAGTTGGCGATGCTAGTGACTCAGTTCAGGTAGCAAGTGCAGGAAATTTAGCGGATGCCAAGATCCTAGTCGGCTCGCTACCAAATGACCCAGTGCAGAGAGCCAGTCTGATGGCAGCGAGGATCAACCAAATGATCCGGGATAATGTGCAAGCTGATCAAATCAGTGTCAGTTGGAAGGGACAAAACCAGAACAAAGGTGTCTCCAACCAACAACAGCCAGGCGATCGCTACACTATCAAAATCAAAAACCAAGAATTGGTGGAAATTAATCAAAACACCCGCCTGGCAGATACCACCAATGACTTAGCCAAAGATGCGTTGCAAGCAACAAATCGCCTAAGAAGACTCATCGGCAACGCCTCTCCCCTTACAGAAATTGCTAACTTACCATCTCGTTCTGGTGTATCAAGGTCTGTAGCCAATTTGCCCCAACAAATTGCTAGCAACATTAGACTCACCTTCCAAGGGATAGCTTCCTTTTACGGTCAAGGTTTCCACGGCAGACCAACTGCTACCGGCGAAAGATTCAATTCCGAAGCCATGACCGCAGCTCACCGCAGCTTGCCTTTCGGTACAAGAGTACGCGTCACCAATACCCGCAACGGTCGTTCTGTGATAGTGCGAATCAACGACAGAGGCCCATACATTCGGGGTAGAGTGATTGATTTATCGACTGGTGCAGCTAGAGTTCTCGGTATGATTGGTAGCGGCATTGCACCAGTTAGAATCGAAGTTCTAGGTCGGTGATATTGGAAACTGGGGATTGGGGACTGGGTAGATTTTACCCCAATGCCCCATGCCCCATCCCTAATTCCCCTAGTTATTCTGTTTCTTCCTTCTGTTTGAGAGATAAACTAACGGAGGAGATGCTAAAGAAGAACTAGGGGTATTTTTGTGCGCCTGTTGAAGACAGTTGCAGCTTTACGTTGCTTTCTCAATAAACATCGCTGGGCAAATCAGCAGACAGAATCAGATGATCTAGCCCTAGAGGGAATGATGAACTGGCATCCCACAGCCATTGGTCTAGTACCAACTATGGGCAATTTGCATGAAGGCCATTTCAGCTTGATTACACGGGCGCGACCAGAAAATTCTACGGTGATTGTCAGTATTTTTGTGAATCCCCTGCAATTTGGCCCCAATGAAGATTTTGCGCGCTATCCTCGGACTCTAGAGCAAGACTGTAAATTATGTGAGCAAGCTGGAGTTGATGCAGTTTTTGCACCAGATCCGGAAGAAATGGGAATTAATCAGAATAATATACAAGAATCTCCAGTAACACAAGTAATCCCTCCATCTGCTATGATATCTGGCTTGTGTGGCCTTTCTCGGCCAGGCCACTTTCAGGGTGTGGCCACGATTGTGACTAAGCTTTTGAACTTAGTACAACCTGACCGAGCCTATTTTGGACAAAAGGATGGTCAGCAGCTAGCTATTATTAAAAAGTTGGTGACTGATTTGAATTTGCCAGTGGAGATTGTTGCTTGTCCGATAGTGCGTGAAGCTTCTGGTTTAGCCTTGAGTTCTCGTAATCAGTATTTGACTGCCCAGGAAAAACAGCAAGCAGCAGTATTGTATCGTGGTTTGCAACAAGCTCAAGTAGCGTTTCAAAAAGGTATACGCGATCGCCATCAGCTCATAACCGCAGTACAACAGGAATTAGCCAAGGTCAGTACAGTAGCAGTGGAATATATTGAATTAGTTGAACCAAATACATTAATGTCTTTAAATCAAATTACGGAGGAAGGAATGCTAGCGATCGCCGCTCGTCTTGGTTCTACACGATTGATTGATAATATCATTTTGCGCGATCGCCAACCTATCATCGCTATTGATGGGCCGGCTGGGGCGGGAAAATCCACAGTCGCCCGTCAAGTGGCAGCAAATTTGGGTCTAGTTTATCTAGATACAGGTGCTATGTACCGGGCTATGACTTGGCTAGTTCTAGAACGAGGTATTGCCATTGATGATGAGTGCGCGATCGCTGAGTTAGCAAATCAATGTCACATTGAACTGACTCCTAGTTCAGATTTACAATCTCCGGTGCGGGTTTGGATCGATGGCAATGATGTTACCCAAGCCATTCGTTCCATTGCTGTTACCTCTCAAGTATCCGCGATCGCTGCCCAAACTGCTGTGCGGGAAGCCTTGGTCAAACAGCAGCAAATCTGGGGAAGAAAAGGCGGGTTAGTGGCGGAAGGTAGAGACATTGGTACTCATGTCTTCCCTGATGCTGAAATCAAAATCTTCTTAACCGCCTCCGTTAGCGAACGCGCCCGTCGTCGGCTACAGGATTTCCAAAAACAAGGTCAACCAACAGTCAGTCTGGAACAACTAGAAAAAGACATTGCTGAACGTGATTGGAAAGACAGCACCCGCAAAGTTTCTCCCTTACAAAAAGCCCCAGACGCGATCGAACTGTCAACAGACGGTCTGAGTATCTCAGATGTGACAGAACAGATTGTTAACTACTATCAGCAATGTTTTTCTCAGTGAAAATTGTTGACCCTCCAAATTTTAGATTTTGGATTTTGGATTTTGGATTTTTTGGGTTACAACCCCCACCGTGGGTGGAAAAATCTACAATACTCGCTGCGCTGCGTCTGCTACCCTCTAAGCGCAGCTATGTCGCAGGCTTTACGCCAACCTAAAATCCCCAAGCCCCGCACCCAAGGAGTGGTCGGGGTCAATCAAAAAGACGCTCCTGCCTCGCTAACGCTACGCTATCGCAAATCTAAAATCCAAAATTGTGTTGACTTTTGAGATGATAGGAAAAATTTCCACCTTTTTCCTCATTCCCCCATATCAGAAATTTTAAGGAGTAAGGCATTTAAAACTTACTCCCTGTTTTCATATCTATGAATAGAGGCGCGGTTTGCATTTGAGTTTCTCACGCATTCAGTACACCTCTATCTGTCCTGCTCCGTTTCTCTGTTCCCCACGAAAAACCCAAACTAGCAATTTGAGGAATAAAAGCAAATGGTTGTGGACGGTTACATAAATTGAAGAGTCAACCCTAATTAACTTTTAAAAAAGTTTCGTATATAACATCTTAAAGGTTCTGCCGATAAAATCATCTGACTAAAGGATGATTTTTATACTTCAGATATAAGCAAAATTTGACTAGAGTATCAGTAGCACTTCACAATTCCATTTCATCGCTCTCCTGTTTTCCCTTCTTCCTTAACAGTTCCTTCTCTAAGTCGGTCTGCTGATAAAATCAAAGAGAATTGCCTTATAAATATATATTTTGCTTAATTCGGCTGATTTAAAAAATATTGGGTACGAATATTCACTTTGGTAGTAGAATGACGATGTTAAGTTTTATATCCTAAGTATTAGGGATATAAAAACGGTAGACACAAGACCTGTAATTTCCTAAGCTGCCGCAATAGGTTTCAACTGGAAAACAGTAAAGAGAGGACTTCACAAAATGGCATTCACTCAACCCCCCTTACCTTTCGACTCTAATGCTTTAGAACCATATGGTATGAAAGCTGAAACCTTCGAGTATCACTATGGTAAGCATCACAAAGCTTATGTAGATAACCTCAACAAGCTGACCGAAGGTACAGACTTAGCTGATAAATCCCTAGAAGAAGTCATCCAAATTTCCTTTAAAGACCCCTCCAAAGCTGGGATTTTCAACAACGCCGCACAAGTTTGGAATCACACCTTCTTCTGGAATTCCTTAAAACCCGCAGGTGGTGGCGCACCTACCGGCGACTTAGCTGCTAAAATTGACAGAGATTTTGGTAGCTTCGACAAATTCAAAGAAGAATTTTCTAATGCGGCTGCAACTCAATTTGGTAGTGGCTGGGCTTGGTTGATTGACGATGGTGGTACACTCAAAGTAATGAAAACACCAAATGCAGAGAACCCTCTAGCTCATGGTAAAAAAGCACTGCTCACCATAGATGTTTGGGAACACGCCTACTACATTGATTTTAGAAATGCTCGTCCAGCATTTATTAAAAACTTCTTAGATCAACTGGTAAACTGGGACTTTGTTGCAGAAAACTTAGCTAAAGCTTAATTTGCAGTAATTTTTGCAGTTTTACTAAAAATTTCCATAAAGCAACAGTCACGACTTAAATCGTGGCTGTTTTATTCTCTAATTAGAATGTATAGCGATATAGTTAAGGATTCACCTTGAGCGATCGCCAAAAACCGGACGCAGCATCGCTATAAATCCTTAAAATTACCTTGATATTAACAAAATAGTGGAAAATTCTCTAAAATGAACAGTCAAGAACTCGCAAGATACATGGAAGCCACCGATAGCATAGCCAAACCCTGGTTATTAGTGCAATTGCGGCTCAAAAAACTCCAAGAACGCAAAGACTTGATTTCAGAGGACGAATACGCCAATGAATTAGCAGACATCCACCAAGACCTGATGAATTTAGGTGAATGGTGGCGCGGTATTGAGGAAGAAGTATTTTAGGGACTGGGGACTGGGGATTAGGGAGACAAGGTAGACAAGGGAGAAAAACTAATGACTAATGACTAATGACTAATGACTAATGACTATTGACTATTGACTATTGACTATTGACTATTGACTATGGATTATCGGGACGCAGGTGTTGATGTAGAAGCTGGTAGAGCTTTTGTTGATCAAATTCGCAATTTAGTTCACAGCACTTTTAGACCAGAAGTAATTGGGGGGTTGGGTGGTTTTGGGGGTTGTTTTGAAATCCCTGGTGGTTACAAACAACCTGTACTAGTTTCTGGTACCGATGGTGTGGGAACAAAGCTCAAAATTGCTCAAGTTCTCAACCGTCATGACAGCGTTGGGATTGATTTAGTGGCTATGTGTGTCAATGATGTGTTGACATCAGGGGCTGAACCTTTATTTTTCCTTGATTATGTCGCCACAGGTAAGTTAGATAAAGAGCAACTAACGCAGGTAGTAGCGGGAATTGCATCAGGGTGTCAACTGGCTGGTTGTGCTTTATTGGGAGGAGAAACGGCGGAAATGCCTGGTTTCTACTCGGTGGGAGAATATGACTTGGCGGGTTTTTGTGTGGGAATCGTAGAAAAAAGCCAAATGCTTAACGGTTCTCAAGTGCAAGTGGGAGATGTGGCGATCGCACTGGCTAGTTCCGGTGTCCATAGTAATGGTTTAAGCTTAGTTAGAAAGATTGTCCAAGATGGCGGTTTTAGCTGGGAGGACACACCAGAATTGTTAGGTGGTGCAACTATCGGTGCCACATTTATAGAACCTACACGCATCTATGTGAAACCTGTGTTAGCTGCACGACAAGCAGGTATAGACATTCACGGGATGGCACATATTACAGGTGGGGGTTTACCAGAAAATTTACCCAGGTGTTTGGCTCAAGGTCAATCGATTCAAATTAACCCCAAAAGTTGGACGATTCCCCCGATTTTTCAATGGTTGGCTCAGGCTGGCTCCGTAAGTGCGGAAGCGATGTATAACACTTTCAATATGGGAGTTGGTTTTGTACTACTCATCCCACCCCAGCAAGTAGAACAGACAATTGCATTTTTTGCCGCCAAGGATATTTCAGCTTTTGCTATTGGTGAAGTCATAGCTGGTGAAGGGACGTTAGTAGGGTTGTAATAAAAGTTAATTTTGATACCAAAAAATTCCTGAAATACTCAATGTTAGGGCAGGATAGTCCTACTGTAATACTTACACAGTAAGAATTACGTCAGGTATTGTTTCAGTAAGTAAAACCAGAGAAACAAACATTTGTTACTACTACTTATGATGGCAATTGAATATACTCATGACCGTTAGCATTTAGATTTGCTAACGTAGTCTTAACATATTGAAAAAATCTGACTGATAAAACTGAGAAAATAGCTTTCGGCACTAGTGACAAGTGCTGCAAGGTACTCATTTCTGGATTTGGCGTGTTGGTGTGAAGGAGTCACGTATTTTTATTCAGAGGGGGTTATGGTTGTAAATTTTGCCCGGACATCTGTTAATTGTGAACTCTTAGAAGAAGTGTTCCAGAATATAGATGCCCAAAGTTGTCCGAGGTTATTTAATTTTCATATGCACACCGTCTACTCAGACGGGAAATTACAGCCAAATGTGTTGATGGAACAAGCGATCGCGATTGGTTTAAAAGGTTTGGCGATTACAGATCATCATACTATTGGCGGCTATGAAGCAGCCCAAAGTTGGCTAGAAGACTGGAAGTGGAACAATCCTGGCGCATTTACCCCCTACCTGTGGAGTGGTGTAGAAGTTAACGCTAATTTATTAAATGTGGACGTTCATATTTTAGCCTATGGTTTTCAACCAGAACACTTGAGTATGAGACCTTATTTACAAAAAAGGGTAACTACAGGAAAAGAATATGAGGCTGGTAACGTGATTGCGGCGATTCATGCTGCTGGAGGATTAGCTGTGTTAGCGCATCCTGCACGTTATAAGCGATCGCATTTTGAGCTAATTCCCGCAGCCGTAGAATACGGGATTGATGGTGTCGAAGCGTTCTATGCTTACAACAACCCTAACCCCTGGAAACCGAGTGCTACAGAATCGCAGCAGGTACAGCAACTAGCTGAACAATATCACCTGTTCAATACTTGTGGTACGGATACCCACGGTTTAAGTCTATTGCAAAGGCTGTAATAGCTGGATTTTGGATTGTTTGAATAGTAAAGCAATCTCTTTGTCGCCATCATTATTCAAATTGGATGAGGTATAAGTTAACCTGTAACCTGTACAAAATCAACTCAAAGAACTGGTCTTGAACTGAGACCAGATTTCTTTTCAATCACAACTGGAATTATACCAATTCGCAACGATGCTCCCGCCCCGCTCCGCTCTAAGCGCAGCTATGCCGCAGGCTTTACGCAATTAAGTAAAGTCAGGTATTATCTGGGTTTTCAGGTCTGCATCTGTTGCTTGATTTTGGAGAATTGGTGTTAGTTAGACATATGCAATAGCTGTTTTCTTCATGGGAATCTGAATCACAAACTTTGTTCCCTGACTTGGTAGAGAAAAACAGTCTAACTTGCCACCGTGTTGTTCAGTAATAATTTGATAACTAATAGAAAGACCCATACCTGTCCCTGCACCTACAGGTTTAGTGGTGAAGAATGGATCAAAAATACGCTGTTGAATAGATTCAGGAATGCCAATTCCATTATCAGCAATAATGATATTCAACCAATCCGAATCAACAAGTGATGTAGCAATATAAATATGATATGGCTCTTGTGGCATCACCTTACAAGCTTGCTGTTTATGTAATTCCTCTATAGCATCAATAGCATTAATTAGAATATTCAAAAAAACCTGATTAATCTGTCCAGCATAGCATTCTACTGGTGGCAGATTCATATAATTTTTGTGTACGGTAATTTCTGGACGGGTATTAGTAACTTGTAAACGATGTTGCAAAATTAGTAATGTGTTCTCAAGGCCTTCATGAATATCCACAGCTTTATATTCGGCTTCGTCTATGCGTGAGAAATTACGCAGCGATAAGACTATCTGACGAATGCGTTCTGTCCCCAGTTGCATAGAATTCATGATGCTCATTAGATCCTCAGACAAAAACTCTAGATCAATATTATTTTGATGCGCTTGAATTTCTTCTACAGTATGAGGATAAAACTCTTGATAAAGTCGCACTAAAGTCAGAAGATTAGAGGAATAATCTCGAATATATGGTAAGTTAGCATGGATAAAATTAACAGGGTTATTGACTTCATGGGCAATACCAGATACAAGCTGACCTAAACTCGACATCTTTTCACTTTGAATTAGTTGTAACTGCGTTTTCTGGAGATGGTCTAAGGTTACTTGTAGCTGATGTTTTTGCTCCTTTAACAAGGATTCTGCTGCTTGTAAATCTCTGATTGATTTTTCTTTTGCTTGATCATCTAACTTCATTTTTATAGCCAACTGATGTCCATAGTAAGTCACACTGAATACCATGAACAGCATTGCTATTGCGATCGCAATCTCATAGACAAGGAATATTCTAGCCTTGACTTTTTGCTGCTCTAAAATCTGCTGTTGAATTTGGCTAACATCTCTACGGAATCTAGCTATTATTTTATTACCTTGCTGATATTTTTGATCCATTTTCGCCATGTGTTTAGCAGCTAGCTCCGGTTTTTGGTTTTGGAGATGAAAAAAAATAAGTTTCACCTCACCTACCATTTCTATTTTGACGATTTCCAACTCATCTAAACTTTGCAGTAATATTTGTAATCTATCTGGAGGAACTTGAGTTTTTAATTCGGCTCGGATGAATTTGATCAGTTTATCAAAAGTAGCTTGGGCTGAACTTAAATTTTTCTTTTCTGACTCAACATCTAGCGATTCAAAAACGTTATTTCCTGGAGCATTAATCGCTGCTAACAATTGATTAGCTTCTGAATATATTTGTATACTTTCAGCCCAGTACCGATTCACTTCTACTGAATTTGAATAACTAGTCATCATCTGATGATTCAGGTACAAGCTACTGAAAACAGTTAGTATATTAAATATTGCGAGTGCGTAGTAAATGTGGTACCACTTAGCCGTTAATAACCATTTCATAAAAGCCGGAAATACTTTGTTTATAGGTTTCAATTGTGGTCGAATTACAATTCTACGCATTTGATAGTTTTAAGTCAGTTTTCGGCGTGTACCATAATATTGATAATATTTTCCCTATACAAGACAGAAACTACACAGAATAGAAGTTAAAAAGATTTTTATAAATTAAGTATGATCACTATGATAGATATTTTCAATTTACAGTTGAAATTTATGTTTAGTTATCATCGGTAATACCATTTCACTTAATTTATGAGACACAAAGAAAATCAGAGTTCTCAACTATTACCACCAATCTCTGTAGATCGTGATTTCTGTGAAATGGTATGAGGTATGATTTCTTACTTAATTTTGGTTATTGTAATCTCTTTCTAAGGCTTGCAGAATTTTTAAGTATAGACGTTCAACTCTTTGAGTTTGGATATCTCCAATAGCAGCATAGTGAGTTAAGCTAGGGGAACCATTCACTTCGATGATCACATAATCTACC
The DNA here is from genome assembly GCF_002896875.1 of Nostoc sp. CENA543. Lineage (GTDB taxonomy): Bacteria > Cyanobacteriota > Cyanobacteriia > Cyanobacteriales > Nostocaceae > Trichormus. Next base: position 2,321,150 of record NZ_CP023278.1, on the reverse strand, counting down.
ATTGGCCTGGTTATGTCGTGGGTAATAATATCTAAACCGATTAGCCTCAACCCCATATCTTTAGCAACATTTAACGCCAGTTTTTGAAAGTCTGGATGGATACTTTCAGTGACATCCACAGCCTCTCCACCGCTAGATAAATTAGCATTGTCTAAAAGATAGATTACCTTACCATTGGGAATAATACTGTTTAAGTTGAGACTTTGTTTTTTTAGCTTCTGTTTAATACGGAAATCATCAGTATCTATAATCTTTTTTCTACCACTCTGAAGAAAGTTCTCTTGTTTCTGCACTAACAACTCTAAAATTGTTGATTGTCCATCACCAATCACTGATAAAGGCATTCTTTGATAAGCTGCTATTACTTCATTATCGATAACGACAACCCTGTAGTCTTTACCACAATAAAATTTTTCTACAATTAATCCTGTATTGATTCGCAAAATTTTTTTTGCTACTTGATAATACTCAGTTTTATTATGAACTTTGGTGACTAATTTTCCTTGACTAAGATTAATAGGTTTAACAATTACAGGGAATCCTAAGCTTTTAGCGTATTCAAACCCGACATCAATATTTCTATCATTACCAATTTTCTCGCAGAATTTATGACTAAAAAATGTTTTTCCTTCGGTCACTTTATACCCAAAATGTTTGAGAAAAAAGTTTGAATAACCCTTGTCTTTAGCTATTTCTGCTGATCCAAAACCATTAATATTTAATTTTGTAGTGCTGAAAAATGCTTTATGTCCATTTTTAAAAGTAATATGACCTACTAATTGATACTCTGGATCTAGAACGACTACCGCACCAATTTGGGGCGCAATTTTTTGAATTATTGACGTTACTAATGCCATTTTATGTTTTGCAAGTATAATTTGTTGCCAAGATTTTAACTAACCTACAACTATTGGTCAACCGATTCGATATTTTTAGTAAAGTCTTAAATATTTAATCCAGATTGAGTTAATCACGTTTTATGAAGTAATATGCTCAAAAACTAGTCAAAATGTTAGATTTCGTAAATCATTGCTGACTTGCTCAAGCTAGAGTTTTGTGTCAACTGTGCTGCAAGTTGTGATTTTTCTTCATATTGAAGAACACAGCTTTCATAATTGCTCAAAACTGTCTGCTATGTAATGTAAATGAGAAAATAAGTCTAATTAAATACTAGTGTTACTTTACTTTAATAAATTTATGTTGTTTAAATTATAACTTGACTACTTAAGCTTTTATTAAGTAAATAACTGCTGGTTCAGACTAAATGATCATTTAAGTCTTGGTGTAGTCTCAAATATATCATTCGGTGTTGACAATTTATAAATAATCGAATAACAAGGTGGCAGAAATATAAAAAAGGAGTAGTGAATATCTTCAAGATATTCACCATCGCCTTTACTGAAACTTAATACGGTTAAGATAATCATGCCACAAAATTCTGAATACAAAGCAACCATCTCTGAAACTCCGTCTAAAGGCTATAAACAACGCCTCAATTCCTGGGCGATCGCACGTTTACTTCCCGATGCCAAGCGTGAGATTGTTGCCCGTTTTCGCAGTCGTTCCGATGCTGATGGTTATATGCAGCATCTATGCCAAGTAGTTCCTAATGCTTCTTTTATGGTGGTTTTTGATTGTCAGCGTGAAGAAGCAGCGATTTAAGGTGTATGTCGAGAGTGATGGGTAAAGGGGTATGTAGGTTGTGAGGGTGCAGAAGAAAGCATCGATAAATTGGGAGGATTTTCGCCCCTAACCCCCATAAAAAGGCAAAATTTAATAGTAAATAAGGCTGATTTGATCAGTTTTTTGTCGGTTTTCAGTATTAGTTAGATTTCTGGGTGCTTTACCAAGTTTTAAGACTAGATATTCATGGTTTAATTATTGGGTAAGCGTAAGGTGAAAGCAGTTTGACCCAACACAGTAGGTTCTAGATAAAGTTCCCCACCGTGTGCGATGGTAATTTCTCTAGCTAGGCTAAGTCCCAATCCTGTACCGTCAACTTTTCGATTTCTGGAGAGATCGCCGCGATAGAATCGCTCAAAGAGACGATCGCGATCGCCAATTGGGATATCTTGAGAAGCGTTGCTGATAGTGATGTAGACGATTTTTCCTCGTTGTCGAGCCTCAATTTGTATCCAACCCTCTGGGAGATTGTACTTGATAGCGTTACTCAAGAGGTTTTGTAAAACTTGGTTGAGCAAATCGCGATCGCCATCAACCTGCAATCCAGGTGTAATTTTGATCTCGACTTGCAGATGGGGTGCTAAAAGTTCGATGTCCTCCAACATTTGGACTAACATCTGGGAAATATCCACTTCCACACGATGTAAACTCATTTGTCCTGCGTCAGCTAAAGACAGTAACAACAGCTTGCGGACAATCCCACTCAGTCGGCGGACTTCATCTAGCAAATTACCCAAACTTTGCTGCATTTCTGAACCTGGTTCAGCCTGTTGGAGACTGCGTTCTAGTTCTCCTTGGAGAATTGCTAATGGTGTTTTAAGTTCATGTGCTGCATCGCCACTAAAGCGGGATGCTTGTTTAAAACTATGTTTCAGACGTTCCAACATTTGGTTAAACACCTGAATTAGTTCCATAAATTCCACATCTGTAGCACCGATAGGAATTCTTTGATCCAATCCTGTAGCCGTGACTTGGCGAATAGCAACCACTAATTGACGAATCGGATTTAAAGCATTTCCTGATACTATCCACGCGCCACCAGACACCAAAAAAAGTAGGACAGGTATCGCAATTACAAACACATCACGGATGAGATTCATTTCCCGATCAATTGTTTGTAAACTAACAGCGATCGCCACCTGATATTCAGGAAAACTCATCACACCAAAACGCCAAGTCCCCGTTTTTGTCTGCTGCGTTAATAATCGTGGACGTAAAGGCGGTAAACGCGGGGGAGGGGGTGGTGGATGTTGACCTAAAAAACCCTGAACATCTGGGGGAATTTTCGGCGGAACTTTTGCTGATGGTGATAGCGGTGGATATTGACGGAACAAACCCTTTAAATTCAATTCATCTGGCCATGTAGTAGATTTATAGATAATTTGACCACTGTTATTTGTAACTAACAAAGAATTCGACATTTCCCCCTTGATATCTAATTCTTTTGCTAATTCAGGTCGAGGAAAACGCCAAAAATCTTTTATAGGTGGTCTCATCAATTGAGCTTCTAATTGAGCATTTAGGCGGGTGAGTTTAGCGTCATAAATTAACCACCAAGACACAAATCCAAAACCAACTAAAGCACCACCAGCTAAAGCCGCAGACAACAAAGCAACACGGAGTCGAAATTGGGACATGGGATTGATTGGGGATTGGGGATTGGGGATTGGGGACAAGGTAGACAAGGTAGACAAGGTAGCAAAAACTAATGACTAATGACTAATGACTATTGACTAATGACTATTGACTATTGACTAATTCTTAAACCTGTATCCTACGCCGCGCACGCTTTCAATTAGACCCCAACCACCTACGATTTCGATTTTTTTGCGAATTCTTTGAATACAAACATCAACAATATTGGTATTGGGGTTGAAGTCGTAACCCCAAACGTGTTCTAAAATTTGTGTGCGGGTAAAAACTCTTCCGGGCGATCGCATTAAATATTCTAAAAGGTTAAACTCACGGCTAGTTAGTTCTACTATCTCCCCATTACATTTAACTTCTCGTGAGATTCTATCTAACTGTAATCCACTAACTGAAAGTAGATTTTGGCGATCGCCGCTACTCCGACGAACCACAGCATGAAGACGCGCCACTAATTCCTCTACAAAAAAGGGTTTGGCTATATAGTCATCTGCGCCTAAATTCAATCCGGCGAGGCGATCGTCTAGTTCGTTGCGCGCCGTTAATAAAATGACTGGAGTATTCTTTTTTCTTTGTCGTAAACTTTTTAAAATCGCTAACCCGTCTTTCCCTGGCAGCATGATGTCTAAGACAATGGCATCATATTCTTGTTCTATTGCGCGCAGATATCCCTCATCACCATTATCAGAGTAATCAACGGTAAATCCTTGCTCTTTTAAACCAGCTTGCACAAAGCTAGCAATTTTTAGTTCGTCTTCGACAAAGAGAATGTGCATAAAATCAAGGGAATGGGGAATTGGGAATCGGGAATGGGTAATAGTTGAAAATATTGAATATTGGGAAGTATATTTGACTTCCGCGAAGGTAAATATACTTCTGTTATCTATTCACCTTGCTCTACTTACGTAAGTAATTTCAATAATCGAGTCGGATTAGTATAAATATCTCTATTCTCTTCTATGGTGAATTAATTGGCACTCTTGGCTGATGACAAAACTGTAATTTAAGAGAATATAGAATTGTAATTTTGAGTTGGCTTAATCGAAACATAGACCACACGAAATTTATCTTCAGGGAAGGGTTTTATGCGTATTAAGCGGCTTTTCATTACTGCTAGTCTACCGTTAGCTATTGGGACTTTTGGTTTAATCGCTAATCAATCTACGACGGTAGCCCAAAATTCACCAACACCGAATCAACAACAAAGACCACCCAGACCTAATTTTGCGGCGGCGGCGCAAAAGCTGGGGGTGAGTGAGGCTGAATTAAAACAAGCTTTAGGAGTTCCAGCGAATCCGCCCTCTGAACGACCATCAGGCCCACCTCCCCGTCCTGATTTCAAAGGTGCAGCAGCTAAATTGGGTGTGAGTGAAGAAAAGTTAATGGAGGCTTTGGGTGTTCCACCCCAACCTCCAGGCGATCGCCAGCCTCCCAATTTTGCAGCAGCCGCCCAAAAATTAGGAGTCAGTGAAACTCAATTAAAACAAGCTTTAGGAGTTCCCCAAAATCCGCCCTCTGAAAGACCATCAGGCCCACCTCCCCGCCCTGATTTCAAAAGTGCAGCCGCAAAATTGGGTGTGAGTGAACAACAATTAATTGAGGCGTTGGGTGTTCCATCTCGTCCCCCAGGCGATCGCCCTAAAAAATAAAATGCAGATGCACAAATAGCGATCGCCTCCATTGATATGATTTTTTATAAAAGAAGCGATCGCTGTCATGACTGTATAATTTCAGTGGTTAGGCTCAAGTACCCATTTTTAGCCATGCAAAAACTTGATTGACAGTTAGCGTCAGTGGAATTTCATGTAAGACAGGTAAGGAATCTTCTCCTTGAAGTAAGGCTGGCTGTTTTTCTGGTAAAAAGATCAAAATACTGAAGTCATCTGGGTCAAGAAACCATCCTAGACGGCTACCATATTGGAGACAGTGAAGAATATCACCAATTACTTTGTTAGGTTTTTGCTCAGGTGAGAGGATCTCAATCGTCCAGTCTGGTGGTATTTGAAAATTATCAGGTACATCACCATTAATAGTGAATGGGATACGTTTCCATTGAAATACAGCTAAATCAGGAACAATTGAGCGATTACCGAAAGTACACCGTAATTCAGGAAATCCGTAGGCGATTTTCTGCGCCTCACTAACTTGATTAATAACCTCAATCAGTTTACCTTGCAAGCGACTGTGTCTACCTTTTGGCATAGGTTTTTGCCAAATTTCACCATTGATATATTCACTAGCTGGTTTTGTTTCTGGGAGCTTGAGAAACTCTTCTAAGCTTGGTTTTTGGGTAGTTGTAGAGTTCATAGCTCCTGAAGGCTGCGGGATGGTTTTAGTTTAGCAAGCTGACGGGAAGGGCGATCGCTCTTCAAGGTGCATTGAGCGACTCAGGTTGGTGGGTATGTTGCCCACATAAGTGACAATTCATCAAAGTTTTTCATCTCACTGAGTTCTGGTAAGTCTTCCCCCAGTTCCCCCTTGCCATAGGCAGGGTTAAATACGAATTTGATCAAGTTATTTCGCACTGCATCTTCTAGACTACCTGCCTCATTTATGACATCTGTCGGAAATTCTACCCAGCCAAGAATCAGTTCTGGCGGATTTTTCAGCGTTGCGATCTCTTTAGCCTCTCTGGCTTTCCGCTTATCTTTTTCTGTGATGCCACTATCAATACCTAGTTGCTCCTCCTCATTGTAAGCATTCTGCTCTACATCGATTGCATATCCGGGACGTATAACTTGCACCACTATCAAATTAGATTTGCCTTTTGATGAAGACTTAGCTGCTATCTGATTTGTAAATTTAAAACTGCGGCTAGCAGATATATTTGCACCTGTATTTGCGTAATTACATACAGCGTCCGGTGTTGCCTGTTGAAAACTCTTTTTATCCTGTGCATCCATCTCTCCCAATCTAGGAACATCTATCCCTGTTTTTCCGAGATTTAACTTCATTAAAGCTCTAAATGTAATCTCGTATTCAGCATTAGTGGGAAAGTCTCGCGCCTGCCGCCATGAAGATGGTTTATCTGGGTCTATCTCTCCAGATGCTCTTTTTTCTGATAAATCGATTTCTTCTCTCTCATAGTTGACCATCTTCTGTATGACCGGAATTAGCCGTGCTGCTTCACTATCTTTTTTGGTAACTCCATACTTCGCCTGCCATGCCACCAGTTCTTTTTCGATCGCAGTCAATTTTTGTTTTCTGGCAGCAAATCCATCTTCTGGGAGACTTTGATACTCACGGATCGCTTTTTGACATCTTCCTAGTTTTGTCTTACCGAAAAATGCCCAACCAGGGTTGACACCGAGGAAGTTCTGCACGTCTTGAGACCTTTCCCAGTGTACGGGATGACGTTGAATGGAGTGTTCAGGGTTAGCTGTAAACGACATTGAGGCGTTTTGCTCTGAGGGTTGCGGTGATCTCTGTACTGCACCTCCATTCTGTTGCACAACGTGAGTTAACTCATGGGCAATTAACTCTTGTCCTCCATTGCTACTGGGGTTGTATGCGCCTTGCCGAAAAAAGATATCCTGCCCTGTGGTAAAAGCTTTTGCCTGAATTGATTGATTCAATTGGTCAGATTGAGAATCTGTGTGGACTTTCACCCCACTGAAATTAGCCCCAAATGCCTGTTCCATTGGTTCTCGGATACTGTCTACTAGTGGCTGTCCACTACCCTTTAACCCTTGGATGGATGCTTCTAAATCGGGTGGTGCAGCCATACTACCTACATTCGACATACGCTGTACCAGTGGTTTCGCTTGCAGCTCATTTTCATCTTCTATAACTTGCGATCGCTGAACCGGAGACATTTGAGGTGCATTAATTCTTTGCACTACATCTGCTGCTACCCGATCGGCTTCTTGCTCATATTTATCCCCTGGCTCACCAATTGTTAACTGAGTCTGAATACGTGGTGGTGGCGGTGGTTCATAGCCTGGACGAAAAGTTGATATATTCCTCAACAAACTATCAGACTGTGCTAATTTCTCTTCCTGAGCCTGTAACTCTGGTGTTTGTGGTCGGGGCTGGACGACAAAGGGGCGTAATTCCAATGGATTTGACGCTGGTGTATCGGAGGACTTGCTAAATATTTTACGTGCCTTGTATTGTCTACTACACATTTATTCACCCTCCCAGTAATTTCCGGCGTGCTTCGTCGTCCAGATATAGCTAGTGATCATCATTACACGAAACATCAGAGGGGTGTTAGCGATCGCTACTATTTGTCATAGAGTCAAATAATAAAAAAGGGGCTAAATGCCCCTATAGTTTTGAATTATATTTAGTTGATTTCAACAACATCAACAGAGAAGTTTTTCAGAATCAATATTCCAAATCTCTACTCCAAAATTTGACGGCAACTCGGTATTAAATTCGCAATTAATTAGCGTCTTCTACTACCAAAACCTGTGCTACGACGGGCTGGAGAACGACCACTACCAAAACTGCTGCTGCTGGGGCTGCGTCTGGTGGTAGTTGATCTACCAGAGGATCTTAAGGTGCTGGTACCAAAACCTGAACCAGAGGGTCGGTTGGTGCGTGTTGTAGAACGGACAGTAGAATTACCAGATGATCTTCTGATTGTTCCTGTGGTTCTGAAAGCAGTGCGATTTCTTACGGCTGCTGGTGCTGAATTATAGCGGGTGCGGTAACTATTAACGGCTTGGTCATAGGTTGTACCATAACCACCGTAGCCAGTAATTAATCCTGCGCCTGGTTGATATACAGGAGGTACATAATATTGGGGTCTAAACAATAAGCTACCTATTGCTTGACCAGCTAACGCACCAGTAAAGGGAGCCCAAAAACCACTTTCTCGACGAACTACGACGGTTTCTTGCTGTCCGGTGTTGGGGTTGGTTTTGGTTTCGGTGACGTTGTGGACGTACTCAATTTTAAAGTCTTCTGTCAAATATAAAACTGGTTGTCCGTTGTCTACTTTGAGATAAGTTTTCTTACCTTCTTTGATTTCATCATCAGTTAGCCTAGCCATTTGCAAGTTTTCGGTGGCAAAGGTTGGAGGTGTACTGTTGAGTAAAAATAAAGTGTACTCCCCTGAACCATCGTCATAGGTGGCTTGTTGGACTTGATATTGACCGTCACTTAATTTAGTGGGTGTAGCGGTTTGGCTGACGTTGCGATTGCTTGGGGTGGTTTGGTTTCCGCCTCCACAAGCGACAGTTGTCAAGCACAAACTTACAGCTAAAAGAAAAACAGTAAATTTGCGTAGTATGGACATGATCATGGCATTGTCGTCTTATCTTTGAGCTTAACAAGTTATTATTGTGGGCTGTATACGGACAACACCACAAGTTAGAGCAATTCAAAATTCCAAATAAATTTTGAACTCGTGGCTGAATGTTGATGAATTGGTATTACAGGGGACAGGGAACATGATGTTCCTAGCTCCTATTGTCTATGTTAAATTCAGCTAAGTTGCGGAGTAAATTACTGGCTAGTTGGGCGATCGCTTCCCAGTCTCTTTGTGCTACTAACTGTTTAGGAAATAACTCGCCACTTAAGCCAACTGCGATCGCACCTGCTTGAATCATAGCTGACGCGTTTTCTAGGGTGACTCCCCCTGTGGGAATTAAGGGAATATGACCAAGTGGCCCTTGCAAACTCTTGATATAACTAGCACCCCCCACTGCTTGCACAGGGAAGACTTTGACGCAGCTAGCACCACAAGACCAAGCTGTAATAATTTCTGTTGGGGTTAGCGCACCGGGGATGATAGGTGTTTGTGCGGCTACTGCTGCTTGAATCATTGCCGGATTAACGTGGGGAGTGAACAAAAATTGCGCCCCAGCTGCGATCGCCGCTTGTAATTGCTGCACATTAAATAATGTCCCTGTCCCAATCGTACATTCGGGTAATTGACTACGGAGTTGGGTGATTAATTCTCCGGCGCGATCGCTATTCCAGGTAATTTCAATTAACTTCATTCCCCCAGATGCTACAGCCATCGCCATTTCTAATCCTAGTTCCAGTTTGGGGGCGCGAATCACTGCCAGCGATCGCTGTTGTTGCAATTTTGATAACCAATCCATGTATGACAGCATAACTAGTTTGAATTCCCTGCGGGAGGGGGAAAAGGGAACAGACAACGGGCAACAGAAAAGTCCATTTGTTCGTTTTCCCCACCGAACAGGGTTTGAGTCTACCACCTATAGGTGAGGTGGTAAGTCTTGAGGCTTGCTGAAATTTTTCGTCACAAACAGTCCCTATTTCCTATAAATTAAAATATTAAGTAATGTAAAGAATTTGAGATGATTTTTGATGATGCTCGAAAACAATTTACCAATATAAATACTTAAAACAAATGTTTATGTAAAAATATATTGCTATAAGTTTAATGCTGCAATAAGTCTCATAAAGGTTGTTTTTTTTTGGATTACAAACAATAATTTCATTTCGTGGGTTTCGATAACAGTAAAAAATTCTGTTTATTAAGTATATATAGGCACTCTTTACTTTTCTTAATCTAACAGTGAGTGGTTAAATAACATCAATCTACTCTTCCTGTTTTTAGCTAGATCATATAAAAAAATTCCTAAATTTTATTTACTGATTGAAATTGTGTGATATTAATATTCTCCAAATTAAAAACTTTCAGAAAATTTACTGAAGTTGATGAGAAAAAAATTAGGATTGCTCTTTAAAATCAAGTTTTTACAGATTTAATCTATCTCAGGTCAGAAAACACTTATTGGTGCTAGGAATAACATCATAAAAGTTCTGCAAAAGGTAGTTTAAGTCTCAAAAATCCTCCATAAAAAATTTTTCCGTATTCTCTGCAACCAAATTCAGCTTATTTTCATCGAATCTTCAGAAAGAAAAAATCTTATTCATTTCCTAGAAGAGCTAAAGTTTTGTTAAGATGCAAGTGCTAGCAGTTTATCAACGGAATTTCCTACTCCGCAGGTGGAGAAATAAACAACACTAGCAGCACATAGTTCAAAAGGTGAAGCTATGACCACCTATATTTTCTTTGATGAAGCCCTTCGGATGTTAACCAACGCCTACTTGCTGTCAGCTATACTTTTAATTGCAGCATCTGGGATTGGGCTAGCAGTTATTGAAACTATTGAAAAAACCGGGCAACGATAGATAAATTAATAATCTGACACTGTACATCTGGCTAAAACCATATAGATCCAAGGTGTTCACTGTCCAAAAATCCTGGGAACACTAAAATATGAAGTCTCACAGCGTTGCAAGTTGCCAGATTAGGTTAAAAACTGTCAAGTGACTGTACGCTATTGAGACACCCCATCCAGGAGCAACTATCATGAATTTACTAGACACAGTTCTGGACGCGGAAATTCCCACACCAGAATTACTCGGCGAATCAGAAGCTTTTGCGGCAATTGTTTTACTGGCCACAGTGTCAGATAGTTATTTAACTAATGAGCAAGAGCGTCACATTTCCTATATCCTCTCCCATTCCAAGCCCTTGAGAGGTTGTTCTCCAGATACGATCCATAAGTTACTGCACAAAGTTTTAGATATTCTTAGGCAAGATGGCTTTAACGCCTTATTTAATTTAGCTAAAGAGTCCTTATCCCCTGAATTACGAATAGCCGCCTTCGCGTTATCTGCTGATCTAGTTCTGGGTGAAGCCTCAGTAACCGATGAAGAAAAAAATTTCTTAAACGATTTTTATCAAGCTTTAGATATTTCTCGTGATTTAGCAATACAGATTTTACAAGCAACTGCCATCAAATATCAGGCATGAGTTGGGGGATTCTTGACTAGGGATTGGAGATTGCTTTAATTTTCGGTTCACCCCTGAATAGCAATTTTAACCATTAACCAATTTCAAATAGCATATATACTTAAGTGTGCCAAAGTAGTTAAACTGCTTTGGCACACTTTTATAGGGGGGATTGGGGACTGGGAATGAGGGACAAGGGGGACAAGGTAGACAAGGTAGATTTTATTTTTTAACTCACTACTCAGCACGGGCTAAACGCCCCGCTTCCGCTAACACTACTCATGACTCAGCACTCAGCACTCTCAAGATAATTTTGAATTATTATGTCTATTACTCTCACTCAACTAGTAGAAGTTCTTTTAGCACAGCCTGTAAATTTAAGTACGGTTGATTTAGCTCAAGTCAGTATTGGTATTCAAACAGATAGTCGCATCATTAAACCTGGTGAAGTGTTTGTGGCTTTACGCGGGGAAAAGTTTGATGGACATGAGTTTGTCTCTGGTGCGATCGCGAAAGGTGCGATCGCGGCTATTGTTGATTTTGAATATGAAAACTCTGGATTGCCTGTATTACAAGTTAACAATACTCTAGAGGCTTATCAAAAAATTGGGCGATGGTGGCGCGATCGCTTTCAAATTCCAGTGATTGGGGTGACGGGTTCTGTCGGTAAAACCACCACCAAGGAACTGATCGCCGCCGTTTTGAGTACACAGGGGAAAGTTCATAAAACCTTTGGCAATTTTAATAACGAAATCGGTGTACCTAAAACCCTCTTAGAATTAAGTCCCGAACACAACTATGCTGTCATTGAGATGGCGATGCGGGGAAGGGGACAAATTGCCGAACTCACACACATTGCACATCCCACAATTGGTGTAATTACTAATGTAGGGACAGCGCATATTGAGTTATTGGGTTCAGAAGCCGCGATCGCTGAGGCTAAATGTGAGTTATTAGCCGAAATGCCTCAAGATAGTATTGCTATCCTCAATCATGACAATCCCCTGTTATTAGCCACAGCCGCCAAAGTTTGGCAGGGGAAAGTATTAACCTATGGCTTAGATGGTGGCGACATTCAAGGAAGACTTATTGATAGTGAAACTATTGAGGTGGGAGGAATCAAGCTACCTTTACCTTTACCTGGGCGACACAATGCGACGAATTTTCTAGCCGCCTTAGCCGTGGCTCAAGTTTTGGGTATCGATTGGACAAAATTACAAGAGGGCGTAAATGTCAATATGCCTACTGGTAGATCCCAGCGTTTTAGCTTACCCAATGATGTATTAATTTTAGATGAGACTTATAATGCTGCACCAGAAGCCATGCTAGCAGCATTACAGTTATTAGCAGACACACCAGGAAAACGTAAAATTGCGGTGTTAGGAGCGATGAAAGAATTAGGGGAGCGATCGCTGCAATTACACCAACGCGTTGGCGAAACAGTGCGAGATTTAAAACTAGATGCTTTGCTAGTATTAGTTGACGGGCAAGATGCTGCAACTATCGCCAAAAGTGCTGTAGGTATCCCCTCCGAATGCTTTACTAGCCATAGCGAATTAGTGGAAAGATTAAAAACATTTATGCAAGCAGGCGATCGCTTATTATTCAAAGCTGCTCATTCTGTAGGCTTAGATCGGGTAGTAAATCAGTTACGGCAATAGTCATAAGAGGCAGGGGGCAGGGGGCAGGGAGCAGGGGGAACTAAAGGTACAAACCGAACTATGTTCTGCTTCTCTACGAGACGCTACGCGTAGCTTGCTTCCCCTCCAGGTACCCTAACACCCGCAAGTGGTGTGATTTTTCTCCCGGCTCCCCTGCTTTTTCATTTCACAATCAACCTAGTCACGGCGGTAATTAATTCTTCAGCGTGAATAGGTTTAGGTAAATGAATCTGAAAGCCAGCTGCTAGGGCTTGTTCTTGATCGTATTGTCTAGCAAAGGCAGTCAGAGCGATCGCGGGAATTGTTCCATTCTCCTGTTCTACCCAAGTTCTGATTTCTCGAATCATCATATAGCCATCCATGTCAGGCATACTGATATCACTGACTAACAAATCTAATGGGGACTGAGCTAAGATTTGTAAAGCTTCCCACGCAGAAGCGGCTACTCTCACCTCAGCCCCTTCTTGTTCTAGAATGTAGGCTAAGAAATCTCTGGAATCCAGGTCATCATCAACCACTAAAACTTTGATCCCAACTAGTTGTGAAGACAGAGATTTTGATAATGAAAGGTAATTTTTATCACCTGTAGTATTCCAGTCATCTTCCACAAGCAGTGGTAGTCTAACTGTAAATGTTGCCCCTTGTTCCTCACCAGGACTAGCGGCTGTGACTGTACCCCCATGAATCTCTACAATTTTACGGACAATTGCTAGTCCTAGCCCTAAGCCACCAAACTTCCTGGTAGAACTGCTATCTGCTTGCCGAAAATAATCAAAAACATAGGGTAAAAAATCAGGACTGATTCCCCTACCTTGATCACTAACAGTAATCTGAGCTAGTCCATTGATTTGTTCTAACCTTACCTCTACTTGCCCTCCTTGGGGGGAAAATTTTACAGCATTGGAAAGTAAATTCCAGACTACCTGTTGCAAACGAGCCGCATCACCCCTAATTGACTGAATATCTGCATCAAAGACTGTTACTATCTGAATCATCTTTGTTTCTGCTGCTAGACGCATGGTTTCTAGTGCAGCCGAAACTACAGCCTGCAAGTTCACTCTTGTAATATTCAGCACTAGTTTACCTTGCAAAATTCTAGAGACATCTAGTAAATCTTCTATAAGTTGCACCTGCAATATCGCGTTGCGTTCAATGGTAGCTAGTGCTTGGGATGTTCTGGCTTGATTGAGCTTTTGACTTTGCAACAATTTAGACCAACCCAAAATTGAATTTAAGGGTGTGCGTAACTCATGGGAAAGAACTGCAAGAAATTCATCTTTGATGCGATTTGCTGTTTCCGCCTTGGCTCGTGCTGCTTGCTCTAATTCCAGTAAATGCGCTCGTTGTTCTAGTATTTGTTTTTGTTCATGGATATCTGTACAAGTACCGAACCACTTAACTACATAACCTTGTTTGTCTTTTAGTGGTAAGCCTCGCGCTAATTGCCAACGATAAGAACCATCTACAGCCCGTTTAAACCGATACTCATTTTCGTAAATAGTGCTGTTCCTGACAGCATTAGTCCAGACATCATAGGTTTTTTGTACATCATCTGGATGTAAAGCTGCTACCCAGCCTGTACCCAATGACTCCTCTAATGTTAAGCCAGTGTAATTACACCAATTTTGATTAAAATAATCACACTCTCCCTGAGCGTTAGCAGTCCACACCAGTTGCGGAATCGCATCGGCTAAATAACGATAACGTTCTTCACTCTGTCTAACAACTTCTAAAAGACGTTGACGTTCGGCAATTTCTTGATGTAATTGCTCGTTGGTTTTAGTAATTTCATTGGTACGTTGTGCCACCAATTCTTCTAATTGATTTTGATATCTTCTGAGTTCTGCTTCTATTAGTAAACGTTCCCTAATTTCTGTTTGTAATTGTTGGTTAGCCTGTTCTAATTGAGCCGGACTAGGCAGTGCTAAAGCCTTGGGTACTAGAGGGATGAGTTCTATGGCTGTCAGTAAAGAAATACCAGCTGTCAAAGCCTTGACAAATCCTGATAACCAATAAGTAGGATGCCAAATTGTCCAAACTTCTAAAATGTGAGTCGTACCGCAAGCGACAATAAACCCGCTAAATAATAAGAATATCCAATGAAAAGGTAAATCTTGCCGCTTACGAACAAAATAAAAAAGTGTTGTAGGAATAGAATAATAAGCTGTGGCAATTATTGTGTCTGAAATTAAATGTAACCAAACTAATTCTGTATTCCATAAATAACAGTGTCCGTGGGGAACGAATGGCCCACCATTAAACAAATAAGTCCACAATTCTGCCATAGTCTTTAAAACAAATGCCCTGAGTTTAGTAACTTAGTAAAACTATTTAAATAACTTGTCCAGAAACTATTCAGCCACAAAAATTGTTTTTTATGATTAAAGCTTACACAAACGGGTCATTGTACAAACATAAGGCAAAGGTGTAATTTTTTTGCCTTTGATTGCTCACGCTTACCTATGCTGGGACTTAGCCCGTCATTATACTCACCCACAATCATCATTAACATAGCTTACATATATTTAATGATGAGGTTGAAAATTTTTATTCTGTTTGTCTTGCTCTTGCCTCTTTAATCATTACTTATGAATAATGATTTAAACATTCTTAACCAATAATTTTGTTAACAATTTCAGGTAAGATAAATTTCTGTTGTGGATAGGGAGATACTGGGGTTGCCTACACTGGGTGTAAACATAGACCATATAGCCACTATTCGCCAAGCGCGGCGGACGGTAGAACCAGATCCGGTGGCGGCGGCGGTATTAGCCGAATTAGCTGGTGCAGATGGAATTACAGTGCATTTGCGGGAAGATAGACGGCACATTCAAGACAGGGATGTCCGCTTACTGCGTCAGACAGTACGGACGCACTTGAACTTGGAAATGGCTGCTACAGAAGAAATGTTGGGAATTGCCCTTGACATTAAACCCGATTATGTGACTTTGGTACCGGAAAAGCGGGAAGAAGTAACTACAGAAGGAGGTTTAGATATAGTCGGGCAAATTGCTAGAATAGGTGATATCGTCGATAAATTGCAGGGTGCTGGCATTCCTGTTAGCTTGTTTATTGATGCCGAACCTGCACAAATAGAGGCTTCTGTCAAGGTGCAAGCAAAGTTTATTGAACTGCACACTGGTAGATATGCAGAAGCCAGCGACGAAACCAGTTGTCGTCAAGAACTAACCTTGTTAGCTCAAGGATGTTCACAAGCTATTCAAGCGGGTTTGCGCGTCAATGCTGGTCATGGTTTGACTTATTGGAATGTATATCCTGTGGCTGCATTGCCTGGTATGGAAGAGCTAAACATAGGTCATACCATTATTAGCCGGGCTGCCTTAGTCGGTATGGAAAGAGCCGTCCGAGAAATGAAACAAGCGATACGAGGAGAGTAATCAATTCAAAATTCAAAATTCAAAATTAAAGAGTTTTTGACTTTTGAATTTTGCCTTTTACCTTAGAGGGGTTGTGACTGCGTAATCTCGAAAATTGTTGGTGTGGTGGAATGTTTCAGAAGTGGTTTGGAACATTCAGGACACCTCATGCTGATGATTTTCCCAATTGTGAATTACGAATTTTAAATGGTTATGAGCGCAACACAATCTAACGAACTGCCGCTTTGGGTACAAGACAGAGATAGCGTTATTGCTGAAAGTACGAATGTTGAGTGGCGTTACGGTACTGCGCCAGACTATACTCGTTCTAAGGAGAATCTAGCGAAAGAGAGTACACGTAACCATCTTGAAGGTTCGCTAGAGGCGATCGTGCAGAATTTGGTGAGAACCTTTGAGATGGAGGTATCTTTCAAAACCAACCCGCAGCAGTGGTTGTCAGTTGTAAATGATCAGTTTCGCATCACTACTAATGGGGGTCAGGAGTTCACCGCCGCAGATGTATCCGCCCAAGGGACTTACAACATATTTATGGGTGATTCAGACCATTACAAGGCTTCTGAAGAAAGCTTTGAAACATCTGCTAAACTCTTTCACACGACATTTCCCCAAGGTTTCCCCTGGGAAGTGCTAGAAGTTTACTCTGGCCCCCCAACAGTAACCTTCAAGTGGCGACACTGGGGACATTTCAAAGGTGCGTATAAAGATTACGCGCCAACTGGCGAAACAGTAGAAATTATCGGCTTGAGTGTGGCTCATGTCACCGATGATTTGAGAATCATCTCTTTGGAACATTACTTTGACAACACGCTGTTTTTAGAAAAATTAACAGCAGGCGGTAAAGTCTCTACAGAAGCCGCAGCAAAAAGTTGTCCCTTTAGTTCTTGGTTCAAGAAATCCCCCAAGAGTTAGATGAGGCAGGGGGCAGGGTGCAGGGTGCAGGGGGCAAGAAGGAAGTGTGGGAGGGGTGGGAGGTGTGGGAGGATAGGGAAGAAATCTTTCCCCCCTCTCTCCCCACACTTCCCCATCTTCCCAATTCCCAATGCCCAATTCCCTATGCCCCATGCCCCACTTATTTAGTCAGCATTCGGTAAGGGTTAGCTTTAAAATTATTAGTTAGTAATCATTAAGATGACGATGCAAACATACTATTACGTTTTAGCTAGCCGACGCTTTTTGTTACAAGAGGAGCCGATGGAGGAAGTGCTGAAAGAACGCACCCGCCACTACCACGAACAAGAAAAAGAAATTGATTTTTGGTTGGTAGCACAACCTGCTTTTTTAGAAGCACCGGAGATGGCTGATATCAAGGCTAAATGTCCTCAACCCGCAGCTGCGATTATTTCTACCAATTCCCAATTTATTACTTGGCTCAAACTCCGCTTAGAATACGTAATTACCGGAGAATTCCAAGCTCCTTCTGCAACAATACCCAATCCATTAGCATCTTTAGCTCCTGTATCTTGAGTAATTAGTCAGTAGGGGCGGGTTATGTGAGATATTCACCCTAAAAAACGGATATTCTAGTTAAACCCGCCCGTACATTAGTTACTAGTCATTAGCTCGTTTACTATTGACTAGGAACTATTGACTAATTGCTAAAAAATTTTAATAAAACTTACTTATGCGTCCCAGTTCTGTGCAGAAATTTGCCACTTTATCCAGTGTATGTGGACTAGCGATCGCGGGGTTGATGGGGGGCATAAATTCCGCCACAGCCCAAAACCCTTTACCTGTTTGCCAGCCTCCCACTGCTGGGGAGTATCTGTTACTAGTAGTCTCACCCACGGCAGAAAATCAGAAGCAGTTACGTAACGCCTTACCCAATGAAATTAAAACCACTACCTGTCAATATTTAAAGGATACGGTGACAAGGATAGGAGGTTTTCGCAAGATTGATGATGCTAACCGTTGGGCTAGGTATATTCAAACTATTGTCGGGTTGTCGGCTATTATCAGCACAAGACCAGGGGAAGCACCCCAGTCGCCCCAGCAGCAGCCACCCCAAATTACCTATAATCCGCAAATACTAGGAGAAGGTTTTGCTGTTTTGGTGGATTATTACAATCGTCCAGAACTCGCCAATAGTGTACAGCAAGCGATGGGTAGTCAAGTTGGTTTGGCATCCTATGGACAAAGACACTATTTGCTGGCAGTCTACACGACTAACCAACAAGAAGCTTACAACGCATTAAGGAAACTCAACGATCGCGGTTTTTCTGCTGTGCTAGTAGATAGTCGGAGAGTAACGCTATTGCGATCGACTGTAGCAGCACAGTAAGTTATTGGGCATTGGTAGTTGGGCATGGGGAATTGGGCATTGGGCATTGTTTTTTCTCCCCCTGCTCCCTGCCCCCTGCCCCCCTGCCTCTTGTTCCTGCCCCCCTGCCTCTTCTGTCTCCTGTCTATCAACCATTAACTACCGATTAATCACTAATAAAGACCTAGCCAATAAAGAAATTGTGATGCCTAGAGCTGAACCTGCTATGACTTGTACAGGTGTGTGTCCTAGCAATTCTTTGAGGCGGTCTTGGCTGAAGTCTGGTTTTTCATGGAAGAGTTCATCAATCATTTGATTGAGGATGCGGGCTTGTTTGCCTGCGGCTTGACGCACCCCTGCGGCATCATACATGACAATAATGGCAAAAACTGTGGCTAAGGCAAAGTCAGGCGATGCCCAACCCAGGGTTTGTCCTACACCGGTTGCCAAAGCTGTCACCAAGGCTGAATGCGCGCTGGGCATACCTCCAGTCGTTACTAAAACGCGGACATTCAGTTTGCGGTGTTGAACTAGCTCAATTACTAACTTCAATGCTTGAGCTAAAAAACAAGCTACTAGGGCAACCAGTAGCACCCGGTTGTCTAAAATTTCGCCTATGTCCTGCATGGTCTTTTGGTTCGGTTAGTCAAAGTTAGCAGTAGTTAGTGTTGGTTTGAGATTGAGATGCAACCCAAAAGCCACTGTCGCTACTCTTCAATTCAAAATACCCTTACGGGTAGGCTTGCGCCTACAAAATTCAAAATTCAAAATTCAAAAATTGATTACTCAGCACCGGCTAAACGCCGCGCTTCCGCTAACAGCACCCAGCACTTAGCACTTCACTATTGATTTTGAATTTTTCCAGATACAAATCTTAATGATTGCGGCTGGTGATAAACTGAGCCAGAGCTTTGAGTGGCTGTGCTGATTCCCCAAATGGTTCTAGTTCTGCACAGGCTGATTCAATCAATTCTTGGGCTTTGGCACGGGATTTTTCGATACCCCACAGACTAGGATAAGTAACTTTTTGGGCTACAAGGTCTTTACCTGCGGTTTTACCTAATTGCTCTTGGGTAGAAGTGATATCGAGAATATCATCAATAATTTGGAATGCTAGTCCGATATTTTGGGCGTAGCGTGAGAGTCTTTGCACATCTTCTGGTGATGCGCCAGCGAGAATTCCACCACAGACAACGCAGGCTTCTAGCAGGGCTGCTGTTTTGTGGTTATGGATGAAGTTGAGGGTTTCTAAGGGAATATCAGATTTACCTTCAGATTCTAAATCTACTACTTGTCCACCAACTAAGCCAGCAGCCCCTGATGCTCGCCCTAGATGGACAATTACCTGTAATACCCTTTCTCTGGCTACACTTTCAGGTGTGCGAAGGGCAACCAATTCAAAAGCATAAGCCAGTAAGCCATCGCCAGATAGAATGGCAATGTCTTCACCATAAACTTTGTGATTGGTGAGTCTGCCACGACGGTAATCGTCATTATCCATTGCTGGCAGGTCATCATGAATCAATGACATGGTATGAATCATTTCGACTGCACAAGCTGTAGGCATAGCCATTTCAATTGTCCCGCCTATCATTTCGCAGGTAGCTAGGCACAGAATGGGACGCAGACGCTTACCTCCAGCTAATAGCGAGTAGCGCATTGATTCATAAATTTTTTCTGGATAAACCACAGGAAGAGACTCATCTAGAGCAGCTTCACAAAGTTTTTTGCGTTCTTGTAGATAAGCGGCTAGGTTAAATGAGGCTGTTTCTGGCATCTTCTGAAGGTTATCAGCTGCTACCATCCTTATAATTCCTTAAATTTTTGGCTTTTGGCTGTTTGTCGTACACGTCACAATTTTAAGATGCTCTGGAGCGAAAAGATTAACTAATACTTGAGTAATTATGGAAGTTAAATGATAAATGATGAGTTATGTTAATTTTCATAATTTTTCATTTATCAATTAAGATTCCTTTCTCCTTTGCTGCTTTCAAATAGCTGACGAATGTATTTTCTAACAGCAGAGCTACGGTCATGGGGCCGACACCGCCAGGAACGGGAGTGAGATAGGACGCGACATTAGCGATCGCGGCAAATTCCACATCACCAACTAAGCGACTTTTGCCGCTATGATCAGTGATGCGATTTATCCCCACATCTACCACAACAGCACCAGGTTTCACCATGTCAGCAGTAATTAATCCGGGGATACCTGCGGCTACAACGAGAATGTCAGCGTTTTTGGTGATACTGGGGAGGTCTTGCGATCGCGAGTGAGCTACAGTCACCGTAGCATCAGCTGCCAAGAGCATCAAGGCCATAGGTTTACCTACTAAAATGCTGCGTCCTATAACTACGGCATTTTTTCCAGCTAAGGGGATGTGATATTCTGCCAATAACCGCATTACTCCTGCGGGGGTGCAACTGCGTAACCCTGCTTCTTCTCTCACTAGTCGCCCTAAATTCACTGGATGCAGTCCGTCAGCGTCTTTATCTGGGGCAATTTGATGCAATAACTTGACAGAATCTAAATGTTCTGGTAGAGGTAACTGCACAAGAATACCATCAACTTGTTCATCTTCATTGAGTGCAGCAATCACCGCTTCTAACTCTTCTTGGGTGGTTTCTTTGGGGAAATGCTTACCAAAAGAAGCAATACCCACCTTAGCGCAAGATTTTTCCTTATTTCGCACATAAGCCGCAGAAGCTGGGTTATCTCCCACCATCAGCACTGCTAACCCTGGAGGACGACCGATTTCAGTTTGTAATTCCTTAATTTGGTCAGCTAATTCTGCTTGGATTTTTTCCGCTAAAGCTTTTCCGTCTAAAGTTTGGGCAATTTTGGTTTCCATAGGAATTCCTAAAGTTTGGTCAATAGTCAATAGTCAATAGTCATTAGTCATTAGTCATTAGTCATTAGTCATTAGTCATTAGTCATTAGTCAAGAACTCTTGTTTGTAGATTATTATGGCGTTGCTGTCCGATTGTCTATCTTCTCATATCAAGGATGGAGAATTAGGGATTTTGGAGTTGGGAGAAGAAAAACTGAGTGGTGGTTGACTGTTGACTGCTGACTGTTGACTGTTGACTATTGACTATTGACCATTGACTGATTGTTGAATTGGAATTATGAATTACAAACTAAAAATTGGTATTAGCTTACTTTTGATGCTGCTGCTTTGTGGGTGTGGTTCTTTAAACTCGTCTAACTTACAAGGTAATAAATTTGGTTTTGGGAGTAATGTCACAGAAATCAAGACAATTCAAGCAAAGCGAGAAAAACTTGGTACTGTTTATGTCCAAGGGAAGGTAGAAAGAAAAGTCCCCTTATTACAACGTCAAGCATATTTAATTAATGATTCCACGGGCAAAATCTGGATTGTGACTAATCAAAATAACGTCAAAGAGGGGGAATCATTTGTGATGAGGGGCAAAATACTATACCAAAGCATTCCTATAGCTAATCAGGAATTTGGGGAAGTTTATTTAGAAGAGGAGTAATATTGATGACATAGATTTTCTATAAAGTTTTATGAATAACGAACAAGTCCATGTAGCGATCGCTATTCTTTATCGAGACAATAAATTTTTAATGCAGCTGCGGGATGATATTCCGAATATTCCCTATCCTGGTCACTGGGCGTTGTTTGGTGGTCACATCGAACCAGGAGAAACACCAGCAGAAGCGGTACAAAGAGAAATTTTAGAAGAAATCGCTTACAAACTCCCCTCATTCTCTGAATTTGGTTGTTATCCTAGTGAGACAGTTGTCCGTCATGTTTTTCATGCGCCTTTGCTAGTGGAATTGCATCAGCTAGAGTTAAATGAAGGGGCGGATATGGCTTTAGTAACACCAGAAGATATTCACGCAGGTAAAGCTTATTCTCAAAATCTAGGTGAAGTAAAACCTCTAGGGTCTGTAGTCCAGAAAATTTTATTAGACTTTATGGGGAAATAGTCATTAGTCAATAGTCAATAGTCATTAGTCATTAGTCATTAGTCACAACTCATTACTCATTACTCATTACTCATTACTCAGCACGGGCTAAACGCCCCGCTTCCGCTAACAGCACTCACTACTCTTCCTTACCCTGCTTTCCCTCGTCTTCCCGATGCTCCATGCCCAATTACCATCGAGCAGGCAAAATAAAGTTATAGTTCATGTGGAGTCACCATTCAATGCAATCATTAAATAAATTGCCACGATGGTTAACTGTGGGGCTGGCGTTTCCTGTTGTGATTCTTAACGGTTGGTTATTACTTCAGGTTGTGCAGTATTTTCAACCCTTGGTGAGTGTTTTTGCATCGGCTGTACTGCTGGCTTTTGTTTTAGATTATCCCATCCAATTTTTTCAAAGCCGTGGGGTGAAACGTAACTTGGCGATTGGTGGGGTGTTATTGTTGGCTGTGGTGATTTTAGTGGCTTTAGGTCTGACTTTAGTTCCACTGATTATTGAACAGCTCAATGAATTAGTGAATATTTTGCCTAATTGGATTGATTCTGGCTCACAACAGCTTGACGCTTTCCAAAATTGGATTGCTACCCAAACTTTACCTGTAAATTTGAGTAGTTTATTCACACAACTGATAGAAAGATTGTCTAATCAATTACAGGCTGTCACTGGCAAAATTTTGGGTTTGGCGTTCGATACTATCGGTGTGGTGGTAAATGTGCTGCTGACGGTAGTGCTGACTATTTATATGGTATTAAATGGCGATCGCTTGTGGGATGGTCTCTACCAGTGGTTTCCTACAAACATCGGTGTGAAAGTCCGCCAACTACTGCGGGAGGATTTCCATAATTACTTTATTGGTCAGGCAACGTTAGGCGCAATATTAGCGGTAACAGTCACTTTGGCGTTCGTCGCTTTGCGAATTCCTCTAGCGTTATTATTCGGTATTGGTATCGGTTTTTTCTCCCTATTTCCCTTTGGTACAGGTATCGGGATTACTATTGTTAGTTTATTGGTTGCTTTAGAAAACTTTTGGCTAGGCGTGGAAGTTTTGGGAGTAGCTGTAGCTATTGACCAAATTAACTCTAACTTTGTTGCACCTCGAATTCTCGGTAACTTGACTGGCTTAAATCCGGTTTGGGTTGTAGTTTCTTTACTATTAGGTGCGAAATTAGGCGGCGTTTTAGGTTTATTAGTGGCTATCCCCACAGCTAGTTTTATTAAAGATATAACTGATTCATGGCGGACTGGAGAATTTGAGCAAGCAGATAACGTATCATCAGATTCAGCAAAAGTTACAGGTGAAGTAGTCATCACCCATAAATAAGAGCTACGCCAGACTGAGGACAGACATTTTACCCTTTTACTAGATACAAATCTTATGTATTCATCCATGCAAAAAGTAGAGTATCGAATCAACAGGTTAGCTGGTCAGTTAAGGCTCAAAATCAGAGAATTTACCAAACCACAGATTGTGGAAATTGCTGGTATTAAGTTGCCTATTCCACCCAACATCAGTCGAGGGCCACTAGAAGCCCTCTATGCCGGTTATTATGAAGCGTCTGAGTTAAAAATCATTCAAGCCAATTTAGAAAAACATGATCGAGTCATGGAACTGGGAACTGGTTTAGGTTTATTGGCCAGTTACTGCGCGCAAAAATTAGGTTCGGATAATGTATTTACCTATGAAGCAAATCCAGCCTTAGAACCTTTTATCCGACAGACTTTTGCGGTAAATAATGTCAATCCCCATTTCCATAATTGCTTGTTAGGTGAAACTCCAGGAATGCAAGATTTTTATGTTGCTAAAAGCTTTTGGTCTTCTTCAACTATTCAACGCAAACCTGATGATCAAAAGATTCAAGTCCCTGTAATTAGCTTCAATCAAGAGATGCAAATAATTGACCCAACTTTTCTGATTCTCGATATTGAAGGTGGTGAATATGAATTATTTAAATATGCCAATTTACACAATGTACGCAAAATATGTATTGAACTGCATTCCCATATTCTAGGATCAGAAAAAACTAAATTCGTGGAGAGTAAATTAGCTGATCAAGGTTTTTATCTTGATCCTAAAAAACGCTATGTCAACGAATTATTATTTATTCGCTAATCTTTCAATAGCTATCATCAACCCTGCTGGCATATCTTCTATTAACAAATTTGCGGTGTCTAGATCCCCGACTTCTCAAAGAAGTCGGGGATCTAGTTTGCGAGTTGACCACAAAATTAAACGTTTATTGTTTGAGCAATCTTGATTTTTTATTGATAATCAAACTAGTACCTAGAACAACGACAGCACCAAACACAGTAGCAGGTTCAGGTACTTTTGTATAAGTTACCTTACCAAAACCAATTTCAGTATTTTGAAAATTAGCATCTAAAATTGTCAAATCTTCTCCCACAATTTCATAATAAAATTCAGCCGGATTAGTTTTATCAAAGAAGAAATAACTTAATTCTACAGATGGCTTACCATTGCTAGAAGACACTAAATATACCATAGGAAAATCAGGATAGGCAATATCATCTTGTTCTGTGTAAACATTAATGTCGCCGTCAAATTGGAAAGATAAGGACTTAACTACTGTTCCTGGAAAAATACTATCGCTGAAAGTTTCATCATCAAAACTAAAAAATCCTTTACCAGTTTTGATAGAACTTTCAACAGTGAAAGCATAGTTCACAATCGCCGCAGATGCGGTTTCAATATTAACAGCAGAAAGCCCTACAGCCAGGCTAGCAGTAGCTAAAACTAAATTTTTCCACAATTTCATCTCAGTTACCTTCAAATTAAATTTTGGTTAAATTTGTCAACATCGGGTGCAGAAGTAAAACGGTTGTTTTTCCTCAATAAATTTACGAAAAATACTGTTTTTTTTTACTGGTGGTGTCAGCACAGATGTTTAGATTTAGTCGTATTTTTTGGCAGCTAGTTTAAGCAAAATTTAATAGCAGGTAAAATGATATTATTAGCAGAGATATTAAATTATATAAAGTATTCTAAAGTAATTTTTATTAACCACTAGATAACTCTATCTTTACTTGTTGCCATCACAGCGTGTGGTAAACACTGATCCTGTCAAACGTTCGCTGGATATTCTATTAATTAGTATGGAATCTCATCATCCTTTAAAGCTAAATCGCCGCCGATTTTTGCTCAATTCAGCAGTAACAGCAGGTGGAATTATCACCACAAATGTTTTATCGAAATCTCCAGTTTTTGGACAAGCACCAGCAATTATTACCTCCGATAAAATGCGTCCTACAATACCCTATGGTGTAGCGACTGGGGATATTACTAGTAATAATGTGGTGATTTGGAGTAAGAGCGATCGCGCCTCCAGAATGATCGTAGAATATTCCACAAACCCCTCTTTTAGTAGTGTGCAGCGTGTTTTAGGGCCTCAAGCTTTAGGAAACACAGACTTTACAGCCAGATTAAACTTAAGAAATCTACCACCCAACCAACAAATTTTTTATCGGGTGCTGTTCCAAGATTTAAATCAAGATACCTATAGTGAACCTGTAAACGGTAGCTTTCGCACTCCCGCTATTACCAATAGAGACATACTATTTGTTTGGGGTGGAGATACCGCCGGTCAAGGATGGGGTATAAATCCTGAATTTGGCGGGATGAGAATTTACGAAACTATGCGCCAACTCCAACCCGACTTTTTTGTCCATTGCGGTGATACGATTTACGCTGATAACCCAATTTCTGCACAAGTAACCCTAGATGATGGTAGCATCTGGAAAAATATCACCACAGAAGAAAAATCGAAAGTTGCAGAAACACTCAAAGAATTTCGTGGGAACTATCAATACAACTTACTAGATGAAAATGTGAAGCGGTTTAACGCCGAAGTTCCCATGTTGGCACAATGGGACGACCACGAAGTGACTAATAACTGGTACCCTGGGGAAATCCTTACTGATGCCCGTTATGCAGTTAAGGATGTGAACTTGCTAGTGCAAAGAGCAAGACAAGCCTTTTTAGAATATATGCCCATTGGCTATACAACCAATAACACCGAGCAAGCGAGAATTTATCGCGCCTTTAATTATGGCCCTTTGTTAGATATTTTCATGCTCGATGAACGCACCTATAGAGGACGAAATACTCCCAATAATCAACCAGTACCCGGCCCAGATACTGATATGCTGGGTAGCAAACAAATACAATGGATTAAACGTCAACTGCTCACATCTAAAGCTACATGGAAAGTTATTTCCAGTGATATGCCGCTAGGATTAATAGTGCGGGATGGTAGCACAGACTTTGAGGCTTGGGCTAACGCTGACAACGGCATACCTTTAGGGAGAGAATTAGAAATTGCTGATTTACTGCGGTTTATCAAACAGCAGAATATCAAAAACGTAGTGTGGATAACTGCTGATGTTCATTATGCAGCAGCCCACTATTACGACCCCAATAAAGCGCAGTTTCAAGACTTCAGACCTTTTTGGGAATTTGTCGCCGGGCCTCTCCACGCTGGGACATTCGGGCCGAACCAATTAGAAAATACTTTTGGGCCACAGTTGATTTTCCAAAGCCTTCCCCTGGGTACAAGAGCAAATCGACCCCCAAGTGCAGGTTTACAATTCTTTGGTGCGGTTAAAATCAATGGTGTCACCAAAGTGATGACCGTATCAATACGTGATTTAGCTGGACAAGTTCTATACAGTGTAGATTTACCACCAGAAGCTTAGATTTGTCACAATGCGACGCGTTGACTGTTAATGCTTAACAGTCAACAGTCAAAAAACTGCTTTGTAAAATTTTGTATAGATGCAATGTAGCGATCGCCTGCTAATTTGGAATGTAGACGGGGAAAACTAACTCCAGATTAGTAAGAGATAGTCATTATGGTCAGGATATTTGAGACTCAGCTCCCTGGTTATATCATCAAAGACGAAATTTACTCAGGTACACGCACAGTAGTTTACCGAGGAATGCGGGAGCAAGACCAAAAACCTGTGGTGATTAAGCTCATGCGTGTAGAATACCCTAGTTTTCACGAACTCTTACAATTTCGCAACCAGTATGTGATTGCGAAGAATCTCGCTTTACCTGGTATTATTCAACCCTATGGCTTAGAAACTTACCATAATGGCTATGCTCTAGTCATGGAAGATTTTGGCGGTATATCCCTCAAAGAATGGGGAATAGAACAAAGCAATACTCAATTAATTGCCAATTTTTTACCAGTGGCCATTCAGATTGCAGATATCATCCACCAACTACATAATAATATTGGCGACGGGTCAAACCTGCGTGTGATTCATAAAGATATTAAACCAGCCAATATTTTAATTAACCCACAAACTAAACAAGTAAAACTCATAGATTTTAGTATCGCTTCTTTACTACCAAGAGAAATACAAGAAATTCAAAGTGTTCATGTTTTAGAAGGAACTCTCGCCTATTTATCGCCAGAACAAACTGGACGCATGAATCGAGGTATTGATTATCGCACTGACTTTTATTCCTTGGGGGTGACTTTTTATGAAATGTTAACTGGAAAATTACCTTTCCATACTGATGACCCCATCGAATTAGTTCACGCCCACCTAGCAAAATTAGCCACCCCACCGCATCAAATCAACCCTCATATTCCAATAGTAATTTCCCAAATTATTACCAAACTCATGGCGAAAAATGCTGAGGAACGATATCAAAGTGCGCTGGGGTTAAAATATGATTTAGAAACTTGTTGTCAGCAATTTACAACCATAGGAGAAATCCCTGAATTTCCTATAGCTAAAAGAGATATTTGTAACCGCTTTATTATTCCCGAAAAGCTCTATGGACGAGAACGGGAAGTACAAATATTACTTGATGCTTTTGCTAGAGTTGCTCATGGCACATCAGAATTAATGTTAGTTGCAGGATTTTCCGGTATCGGTAAAACCGCAGTTGTCAATGAAGTTCATAAACCTATTGTCAAACAACGTGGTTACTTTATTAAGGGAAAGTTTGATCAGTTTAATCGCAATATTCCTTTTTCTGCATTTGTGCAAGCATTTCGTAATCTGATGGGGCAATTATTAACAGAACCAGATGCAGTAGTTCAAAAATGGCAAGATAAAATCCTAGCAGCATTAGGAGAAAGTGGTCAATTAATCATTGAGGTGATTCCTGAATTAGAATTGATTATTGGTGAGCAAAAAGCAGTACCAGAGTTGTCGGGTAGTGCGGCTCAAAATAGATTTAATTTATTATTGCAAAAATTTATTCAAGTTTTCACCAGCCCAGAACATCCCCTAGTAATATTTTTAGATGACTTACAATGGGCTGATTCTGCGTCTCTACATCTGATAAATTTATTAATCAGTAATATCAATAATGGTTATTTATTATTAATTGGTGCCTATAGAGATAATGAAGTAACACCAGCCCATCCCTTGATGTTAACTTTAGCTAAGATCCAGGAAAAAACTCCCAGAATTCACACAATTACCTTGAATAATCTCAGCTATTTGAAACTCAATCAACTATTAGCTGATACATTAGGTTGTGCTGAAGATTCCTCCTGGTCTTTGTCACAATTAGTCTATCAAAAAACTCAGGGTAATCCTTTTTTTACTACCCAATTTCTCAAAGCACTACACCAAGATGGATTGATTGAATTTAACTCATTTGAGGGATGTTGGCAATGTGACATTAGCCAAATAAATCAGCAAGCACTGACAGATGATGTGGTAGAGTTTATGGGTATACAATTGCGAAAGCTACCACCATCAACGCAACAAGTCCTCAAATTGGCGGCTTGCATTGGTAATCATTTTGATTTGCAAGTCCTCGCCATTGTTTCGGAACAGTCAGTCATAGAAACTGCTGCTTGTCTATGGAATGGCTTGCAAGAAGGTTTAATTCTACCCCAAAATGACATCTATAAATTTTATGTTGGGGATGTTAATCAACTAGCTACTCATGAAACTTCTGAGATTGTTACATATAAATTCCTCCATGATAGAGTGCAGCAAGCAGCCTATGCTTTAATCCCTGAATCTCAAAAGCAGTTGACTCACTTAAAGATTGGACAGTTACTCTTAAAAAATACATCTCCAGAAGCATTAGAAGCCAGTATTTTTGAGATTGTAGGTCAGTTAAATCAGGGGATTTATATCATCACCCAACAAGCAGAAAAATATAATTTAGCCCGGTTAAACTTAATAGCAGGGAGGAAAGCTAAAGCCTCTACTGCTTACACTTCTGCTGTTAAATACTTAAGTTATGGTGTGGAATTATTAGCCCTAAATAGTTGGGAAACTCACTATAGACTTACCTTTAGTTTATATCGAGAATTAGCTGAGTGTGAATATTTGACTGGCAATTTAAACCAAGCAGAAAAGCTATTTGATTTAGTCCTGAATCATACTCAAGATAAGTTTGACAAAGCAGATATTTATGCTGTGCAAATGTATTTGAAAATGACTCAGGGGGAAAATATTCAAGCGGCTTGTGAAGCAGGATTACAAGGTTTGAGTGTGATGGGGATGCAATTACCATCCACTATTACAGAACAACAATCTGCTATCGAAATTGAACTAGAAAAATTAAACAATCAACTAGCCCAAATTCAGCCAGCAGCTTTATTTAATTTACCTGAGATGACAGACCCAGTTAACAAGGTTTGTATCAGCCTTTTAGCTGACCTTTGGGCGGCTACTTATATGGCGGGTCATCAAAATCTAGCTGCACTCAGTTCCCTATTAATGATTAATTTATCATTAAAATATGGCAATGCTCCTGCCTCTGGTTTTGCTTACTGTCTTTATGGGATGAGTTTAGCCAATCAAGGAGATTATGCAACTGCTTATGAATTTGGAGAATTAGGATTAAAACTGGATCACCATTTTAATAGCACTAAGTTTATACACAAAACTAATAATATCTTTGCACATACAATTAACCCCTATAATCGGCACTTGCGAACAAATTTAGTGGTATCTGAGCAAGCATATCAAAACAGCCGAGAAGCAGGGGATGTGGTGTTTGGTGTCTGGGCGGTTTCGTTTTTAATTTGGGCGATGTTAATTAAAGGCGATCGCCTCGCGGATGTTTACGCTGAAACGGAGAAGTATCTGAGTTATGTGCAGCAAGTAAACGATGTGAATATGCTGTATGCTTTTACATTACAGCGACAGTTCCTCTTAAATCTGCAAGACTCTACTCAGAAGACTGACTTATTGAGCGATCGCCACGGACAGGAAGTACCATACATAGATGTTTGGCGACAAAAACAGAACTTTGAACACGGAATTAACTGGTACTGTTTTCTGAAACTACAACTTGCATACCTTTATGGAAGTTATGCGGATGGTGTTGCAGCTGCATTAGAAGCGCAGAAAACCTTACCTGCTAACGCGGGGTTTTTCCCGATTATTCAATACCATTTCTACTATCCCTTATGTTTAGCAGGACTATGTGAAACAGCGACACCAGAAGCAAAGCAAGAATATTGGGTAACTTTACAACAACAGCAGCAAATTATCAAAAAATGGGCTGATAACTGCCCAGAAAACTTTCAACATCGATATTTGTTGTTGTCTGCGGAAATGCTGAAAATTTCTGGTAGAGCTATTGAAGCTATAGATTTATACGATCGCGCCATTAATGAAGCTAAAACTAACGCATACATTCAAGAAGAGGCGATCGCTAATGAACTGGCTGCCAAGTTTTATTTAGAATGGGGCAAAGAGAAAGTAGCCGCAGGCTATATGCAGGAAGCTTACTACTGCTATGCTCGTTGGGGAGCTTTAAGCAAGGTGAATGATTTAGAGAAACGCTATCCCCAACTGTTGCAACCAATTTTGCAGCAACGACAACTCAACCTCAACCCACTAGAAACCATTGCTGATTTTAGCTTAACTCGTACTTCTTCATCTACCCGTAATTCCAATAGTAGCAACAACAATCTGGCTCATGCTCTCGATTTTACTTCTATTCTCAAGGCAGCTCAAGCCATCTCCAGTTCCATCGAATTGGATCAACTCCTCATCAGTCTCACCCGAATTATTTTAGAAAACTCTGGTGCTAAGAAAACTGCGTTAATTTTGCCCCAAGAAAATACTTGGCAAGTGAGAGCAATTACTTATTCTGGAACTGATGTTGAAACTATTTTAGATACACAACCAGTAGATACTTGTGCAGGTATCCCCAAACAACTGATTTATTACGTTAAAAATACCCAAGAAACAGTAGTAATTGACAATTTACGTACTGATATTCCTGGGGTAATTGGCGAATATATGCACTTTGTCCAGCCCAAGAGTGTACTATGTATGCCAATTCTCAACCAAGGGAATTTAATAGGGATTTTGTACCTAGAAAATCAACTAACTCAAGGGGTATTTACCAGCGATCGCTTAGTTGTATTAAATTTCCTCTGTAGCCAAGCCGCCATTTCTCTAGAAAATGCCCGACTCCACGCACTCGAACGGGAGAAATCTGAACATCTAGAACAATCTCAAAGAAGATTACAACTCATCATTCAAGAAACATCTATTGTTATTATTGAGTGGAATACTGATTTTGAATTGCAAGCTTGGAATCCCGCCGCAGAAAAAGTGTTTGGTTATCAAGCAGCAGAAATTATTGGTAAGAGTTTACGGTGCATCATTCCTGAAGAGTATCATGTCTATGTAGATGATGTGAGAGACAAAATTTTAGCTCAACGTGGGGGAACTCACGCCATTAATGAAAACTTGACTAAGGATGGCCGACGAATTATTTGTGAGTGGTTTAATGCCCCGATGTTTAACTCTGAGGGTGAGGTTTGTGGTGGTGTTTCAATGGCTGTAGATATAACTGATCGTCAACAAGCTGAAGCAGCTTTACAGCAAAAATCACAAGAACTAGAACAAGCTTTGCAAAACCTCCAACAAGCACAATTACAGATTATTCAAAATGAAAAGATGTCAGCTTTAGGTAATCTTGTAGCTGGTGTAGCTCACGAAATTAATAATCCTGTAGGTTTTATTAAAGGTAATATTCAACCTGCATATGAAGGGGTACGAGATTTATTTGCTCTACTGAAACTTTACGAAGATAAATTTCCCCATCCTGGTGAAGAGATTGAGTTAGAAAGAGAGAACATTGATTTAGAATATCTCCGCGAAGACTTACCAAAATTAATTTGCTCGATGCAAGAAGGTGTGCAACGCATCCGCGAAATAAGTAACAGTTTACGCATTTTTTCCCGCGCTGATTCTGATAACAAAGTAGCTTTTAACATTCATGATGGCTTAGATAGTACAATTTTGATTCTCAAACATCGGCTTAAAGCTAACGAAAATCGCCCCGCAATTACAGTGGTGAAAAATTATGGTCAATTACCTCAAATAGATTGCTTTCCAGGACAATTAAATCAGGTCTTTATGAATTTATTAGCCAACGCTATCGATGCTCTAGAAGAGTCAAATACGGAACGGAGTTTTGCTGATATCAAAGCTCATCCCAATGTGATTACAATCACTACTAAAATGAGTGATGATCAAAAGCACGCAATTATTAGTATTCAAGATAATGGTTTAGGCATAAGTCCAGAATTACAAGAGAAGATTTTTGACCATCTTTATACTACGAAAATTGTCGGTAAAGGTACAGGCTTGGGATTAGCGATCGCCCGCCAAATCATTGTGGAAAAACATCAGGGAACTATAGCAGTGAATTCTGCACCAAACCAAGGAGCAGAATTTATCATTACATTACCAAAATAAAGATAAATCAGCCAATTATTGCTAAGAAGCACAAGCTCGCTTTTTTGTCTGGATGATTCCTTTTAATATACGTTTAAGAGCAGCTTTTTTCATCAGTTTCATGGCTTGTTTGGCATCTAGCCAGCGTCGATATCTTTTTTTAGCTTCGGGATAATTACTACTGACAATCTCCACCGGTAATAAATACATTTTGACGCGGTAGACCTTGCCTCGTTTGCGATATTTATAAGTACCTAATTTATTGGACTCGACTTGACCAATTACTCCTGCTTCTTCCCAGGCTTCTTTAGCAGCTGAAGCTGGTGGGGTCATACCGTTGACAATTCCTCCTTTTGGCATTCCCCAACGTTGGCGATCGCTTGTCGAAATCAGTAGTATTTCTACTCTGCCATTTCTGATACGATAGGGAATGACACCAGACTGCTTGAAGATTTTGCTAACTTTTCGGCTCATAGAAATGCTCTTTGTGTGTGATTGTTTTTGTTGATGCTGTTTACTCCAAAATACGGAGATGCAATACCGGATGAATTTTAGTGAAGATATGTTTTATCTTATTAAAACTGATCCATACCATAAACGGATGTGAATTTTCTGACTAAAAATAGGCAAAAAATTCAGCCAGCATCAATTTGAAGTCAGTTTCTCCCTTGATTCATTGATGAAACTACTACATAAAGACAGACCTTAAAAGAGCGATCGTCTATAGCGAAGTAATAAAAACTACTTAATAGCTGAGTAGTGAGTGCTGAGTGCTGTTAGCGGTAGCGCGGCGTTTAGCCGGTGCTGAGTAATGAGTGGTGAATAATGAGTGGTGAGTAAAAGTCCAAGAAATAAAAATATTTATATTTTTTGACTCTAAGAGACGCATTGCGGCTATGAGACGCGCAGGACTTTGACAAAAATGTGTCCTTGTTTCAATCTCTTAGTTTGAACTAGGAGGTTATACTCACCACTCACTACTTATTACTCATTACTTCTTACTCAGCACTCATTACTCAGCACTCATCCCTACTTTCAACCAGGCTTCTGATCTAATTTAGTGGCTTGTTCTAAAGCAGCTTTTTCTCTGGCTCGATGAGCGTAGGATTGTAATTGAGTTTGATCGCAACCTGTCAAAATACTCAAATTTTCTAAACTCATTCCCCGCATGAGCATTTCTACGCGCCAAGTGTGTTGTGCTTGGGTGATGGTTGGTGGTTTTCCTTGGGGTGTTAACAAAGTTTGAGTCCATGTTTCCCAATGTTTCCACACGTCAGATTCAGTAATAGCTGTACCTGCTGTATTCAGAAACATTGCTGTTTGGCTGTCTTTACGAGTTTTCAAATATTTAGTCACAGGATTGTCAGTGTAAGAACCGTAGCGTTTACCTAAAATCCATTGATTTACAGGTACTTGTCTTACATACCCAGGGGTGGTAATTTGCAAAAAGTGACCATTAGCATCATAAATTTGATGGTTGCGCTGCAAATTGACGATTTCTGTGGATGATAAGCCAGCTGCAAATAATAAGTAAGCGATCGCATAATCTTGCAAGCCTGACTTTTTAGCCTGTTGCAAAATTGTGTGAACTAAAACCGCCGGTAAATCGGCTATTTCTTCAGTCTTCCCAGTTGTTAGTAAGCTATTGGCGTTTGATGACATCGCACCATGCAAAAATAACTCTACTAAATTTTCCAGAAAATCATCCCGACTTTCCCATAGTTCATGAAATTCACTGGTGAATTCAATCACTGCGTATCCCAAAATCATCCCATTGAGAAAACTAGCCAATTTTTCTGCTGGTAGATAGGTGTGTAAATCTCCATGTTGAATCACAGTAGCTAAGTATTGGGCGACATAACGATTAGCCTCGGTTAATCCTCGTCCCAAAGCACGGCGATTTTCCGCCGGAAATTGATCAGCTTCTCCGACCACAGACCGCACTAACTCTGGTATTCTTTCCAATGCTTGTAAAGTGTCACTTGCATAATCTTTTAAGGATTGGTAAACATCACCTGGAGGCGTAGCCCGTCTCACTAGGGATTCGCCTAAATTCTTAAAAGATGCCGATTCCTCTAATACAGCTAACAATAATCCATGTTTATGCCCAAAATTCCGAAATAGTGTCACTTCGTTCACTGCTGCCTTTTCTGCTATTTGGCGGGTAGTAGTAGCACTAACTCCTTGAGCCGTAAATAACTCCAAGGCTGCTTGAATTAAACGTTGTCGGGTAGAAACAGGTTGAGATGTCATAAAAAATGTAAGTGGCACTTGCACAAACAAAACATAACTGTTAGCATGGCAAATGTAAGTGATACTTGCTCTAGTCTACTGTAAAAAAGCAGGGGGCAGGGGAGCAGGGGGCAGGGGAGAAAAATCATTCATTTATAAGTTTTCGTACCCAAAAGTAGCCACCGTATCACCATTTTCCCCCGTCATCTCAATTGCCAGAGCAAATCTTCACATGAACCATCGACAGGAATTTTTATGACTGCAAAACATCTTGCGATCGCCACTGAAGGAGAAACACCATTACGTCTCAGGTGGATAAATGTGGCATTTTTTGGCATTATTCATGCCTTAGCTTTATTAGCACCTTGGTTTTTCTCTTGGTCGGCTTTGGGTTTGCTGTTATTTCTGCACTGGTTGTTTGGCAGTATTGGGATCTGTCTCGGATATCATCGCTTACTTAGCCATAAGAGTTTTCAAGTACCCAAGTGGTTAGAATATGCGATCGCTTTCATCGGTGCATTAGCTTTACAAGGGGGGCCGATTTTTTGGGTGGGAGGACACCGCCAACATCACGCCCACACAGAAGACATACAATTAGATCCTTACTCTGCCAAACGTGGCTTTTGGTGGAGTCATATGCTGTGGATTTTCTACCCTCGTGAAGAATTTTTTGAAGATGAAAAGTATCAAAAAAGCGCGCCTGATTTAGCCAGACAACCTTTTTATCGTTGGTTAGACCGTTATTTTCTACTGTTGCAAATTCCTCTAGGGTTGTTGCTTTACGCCTTGGGTGGGTGGTCTTTTGTCATCTACGGAATGTTTGTCAGAGCCGTATTACTTTGGCATTGTACTTGGTTTGTCAATTCTGCAACCCATATGTGGGGTTATCGCACCTTTGATGCTGATGATAATGCGCGTAATCTCTGGTGGGTTTCTATTGTTACCTACGGTGAAGGCTGGCACAACAACCATCATACCTATCCCCATGTCGCCAAAGCTGGTTTTCAGTGGTGGGAAATTGATGTTACTTGGTGGAGTATTAAGCTTTTACAAACTCTAGGTTTAGCGAAAAAAGTTATATTACCCCCATCACCAACCACGACTCAAGGATAAGGGACTTCCAACTAAAAAATATACAATCGCTGTGGTGAGCAGGGGGAAAAATCAAAATATTCTCTCTCGGAAATTGAATAATTTATTTTCTGGAAGTCCCTAATTGACAACTTTCTCATGATTAAGCAACCAACACTTGCGTTCTAATCCCCCTGCGTATCCTGTGAGTTGATTGTTTGCACCAATGACGCGATGACAGGGAAGGACGATCGCAATTGGATTGAGTGAATTAGCCAAGCCGACAGCACGATAAGCCGTCGGCTTGTTGATTTTGGCGGCTAGTTCACCGTAAGAAATGGTAGTTCCCCAAGGAATAGTTCGCAGTGCAAGCCACACTTGCTGTTGAAATGGAGTTCCACCAGTATCTACAGGCAGATTTTTGCAGCTGGTGCGATCGCCTTTAAAATAAGCTGCAACTTGATCACTAAATCCCTGGGGATTTTTCACATTCTGGAACGAAAATTGACCATAACGCTTCTGAAGCAGTTTCAACATTCTTGGCTCATAATCAGCAAAATCAAGAGCGCAAAGTTTTTTACCATCAGAGACAATTAAAATTGTCCCGATTTCTGAATTAATTTTGTCAATGAGTAATTTCACAGTATTAGCTTGATTGTAAAAAGATAAACTACGAGTAACGATTATTAAGGCGGTGGATGACGACCTAAAATTTCTTGTTCTGCTCGTATTGCTAATATTAAAGAGCGATTCATACGGAGCGCATGAATAGTAGCTCTTCCTGTGGCTGTTAATCCCACAACTCTCACACCATCCCAACAAAAATGTTCTTTCCACACTTGTTGACGAGGATTAAAGATATTTACTTTTTCACCTGTTTCTGGGTCTTCCACTATTTGTCTAGCAGCCTTGTAAAGCGAACATGAAACGCAAGCAAGTGCCAAATTATCTGCTGCTGTTTTACCATTCGCCACCACAGGAATTACATGATCAATATGAAATGTTGCTTCTTGCCCTATTTGGGATAACCCACAATACTCACAGCGATTGTCTGCTCTTTGAATAACTAAGCTACGTAAAGAATTTGAAATTTTGGACATTGATTATTTTTTTGTAACACGGTGAGAGCGTAAACGCAGCAGAGACAAAAACTCAGCTAACTCAACCAATCCTTCTGCTTCTTGACGCTCTGCCTGGGTCAATTCCTCACCTGCATCCTGTCTATCTAGCAAAAATTGCAGACGTTCTTGAACTGCATTTGGTAGTTGAAAATGGGTAAGTTCTACAGGTATTTCAATTACTTCAGGCATAAACAAAGGTATTACGAAAGAGTAAGAGATAATTAGTATTCTTGATACAGTTAGTTTATATCAAGTCTTTTATCACTTGTTAGTGCGATACAAAACATTGCAATGGCATAAAGGTGAACCACCCAAAGTAGAACTTGATTACACCACAATTAGTATTTTTGGCAATGTAGAGCAAGAAAGTATTCTAGTATTAACATGATGTGCTAGTAAGCAACTGAAGTCATCAATATAGCTCCACTGAGTAAAGATAAAATTAGGTCAGGCCTGCCAATAGAGTTGAATTCTGCTATGAAGACACTAGCTAAATGGTCTGTGGATGACTATCACCGGATGATTGCCGCAGGGATTTTGTGCGATCGCCGCGTAGAATTGTTAGCAGGGGAAATTGTGGAAATGAGTCCGGAAACACCAATCCATTACAACAGTGCCAGGCGAGGGGCAAAATATCTAGAGGAATTATTGATTGGTTTAGCTGATGTCCGCTTTAACGGGCCAATCACCCTATCTGACTCTGAACCGGAACCAGACATTGCTATTGTGCGATCGCCTGAATCTACCTACAATGAACGTCATCCTCAGCCGCAAGATATCTTTTGGGTGATTGAAGTTGCTAAGACGAGTTTAAAAAAAGATTTAGAACTCAAAGCTGCCATTTATGCCCATGCGAATATACCTGAGTATTGGGTTTTAAATTTGTCTACCAAGCAAATAATCGTGTTTCGAGAACCTCAAAATGGTCATTACACTTCAGTAAAAACTATTGCAGAGGGAAATATTATACCATTGGCATTTTCTGATATTCAGGTATCAGTCGCAAGGCTTTTGGGATAAATTAGGGACATCTAGAGATGTATTGTTATCCTTAAATAAACGTAAATCTCCTTTGGTAAGGATATGAAATATACTGGTTAATGCCAACAACTTCATTTACTTGGTCACAGCCGCTACCAGTATGAATGAGCATATACATCGACTGATTGAAATTATTCATCAAGATTTACTACCAGAGTTTCAAGTCGAAAGTGTGAATCCTCACGATCCTGTGGAAATTCGCTATCTCCCCCATCCTTGGCAACTGATTGGTAGAGGTAACTATGCGGCTGTAGTTAATCATCCAGAATACCAAGATGTAGTGGTGAAAATTTATGCCCCAGGAAGACCAGGATTTGCAGAAGAAGTAGAAGTCTATCGTCGTCTTGGTTCTCATTCAGCCTTTTCCGAATGTCTATATGCTCAAGATGGCTGTTTAGTCCTCAAACGCCTATATGGTGTGACTTTATATGACTGTATCCAGCGCGGTTTACGTATTCCTAAACAGGTAATTGAAGATATTGATCAAGCCTTAGATTATGCCCGTCAGCGTGGACTTTATCCCCACGATGTCCACGGACGGAATGTGATGATGTACGAAGGTAGAGGTTTAGTAGTAGATATTTCTGATTTTCTGCATGAAGAGCAATGTTCTAAATGGGATAATCTCAAGCGAGCCTATTACTTGGTGTATCGTCCTATTCTGTCACCACTCCGGCTGAAGATTCCTTACTTTCTATTGAATTTTGTACGTAAAACCTATCGCTGCTTTACTAACTTCAAAGAAAAAACGCAAAAATCGGTTCCTCCCAGTGCCTCTACTTCTATGACTACTCGCAGTTAAAACTTTGTTAAACTCGAAGCACAAAGTTTGTAGTGACAAAAAATCATGACTGTCGCCAAACCCTCATCCCTCACTTTATAGATCATCAACAAGTTGGTTAATAATGTGCAAATCAAATGCTAATTTGGGAAACTATGACCCAAATTTAAGGAAATGTTAACTAATGCCATACTTGAGTGATGCCAGTGCAATTCATTCTCTAGTGACTGAATATACCCAAGCTACGACTCTGTGGATAGATACAGAAGTAGCAGAATATAAAAGTCGTCATCCTAAATTATCGCTGATTCAAGTGTTAGATGATCCTGACGATATGAGTGGCGATCGCGTTTACCTTTTAGATGTTTTAAATCAACCTGATATAGTCGCTGATTTTATAGCTAGGGTGATGTTAAATCCGGCTATTGAAAAGGTGTTTCATAACGCTAGTTATGACCTGAAATTTCTAGGCAGTAAGCAGGCTAAAAATATCACCTGTACTTTAGAATTAGCTAAAACAATTCCTTACTATCTTTTACCATTACCTAATTATAAATTGCAAACTTTAGCCACGGAATTATGTAATTTTAACTATGTTGATAAACAGGCACAAAGTAGCGATTGGGGAATCAGACCTCTCAGCGAGGAACAAATAGAATATGCTTACCTAGACTGTATTTACCTTGCTCAAATCCATCAACGTTTGTTAAAATTGCAGTTAATCAGCAATCCAGAACCAACATCAGAAGATTTAACAGTTTTGACGAGAAAATATACTCAAATCTCTGAACAGTGGAAATTGTTAAACTCTGAATATGAGCATCTACAAGAGCGAATGAAAAAAGCTATGCAGGCTCAAAATGTAGCAGAAACCGACTTGTACAAACTAACTAGTTATGAACGCAAAGTAGTAAAGGTACAGTTTACAGAACTGTCTAGACTAGTACAAAATCAAAATATTAGTTTAGATTTTCCGGTTACTTTAACTCAAAAGATGCAAAAAGATTTAGGGGAAAATCTGGAACAGTTATCTGTGGATATCGAAGTTAGTCAATCTGCACGTTTGACTCCTAAAAAAGATGGTGAAAATGAAGAATCATAGGTATAATCTTCATTTTTTGGTACATCAATCAGCTAAACAATTAAATATATGCCCAGAAAAGTATAATAAATTACAACGAAATTTATTTGATAAAATTCCCGATTGTGCAAACAGACTACTGTTAATTAAACCTAGAGGGAAGGAGGTAAGCGCGTCTATTGGCTAGGTACATCTCAAAATAATTAGGGTTGATGTTTGGTGAATCTTCAACACCGAATTTGACTCTAGTACAAGGCAGTATAAGGGACTTTCCACTAAGAAACTCTCTAATCACAAAGGGTAGCAGAGGGGAAAGAAAAATTATGATCAACATCTTTGCTCTTAACTCATTGAATAATTTAATTTTTGGAAATCCCTAAGTAAAGCAGCTATTTAAAACAGGTGAAAAGCGTAAACAACATTTTTACTTTTGCCTTTTGCCTTTTGCCTTTTTGTACTTATCCAGTTGTAATGACGATTGAGAGCAACTTATGAAACTGCGGTTATTGGAGCAAAGGCAGGTGAAGTTAACTAAAATATTGACTATGGGTGTATTGACTGCACTGAGTGCAATTACCATAGTTTCTTGTAGTAACAACAAAGATGTTTTGGTGACAGAAATAGGGGTGAATACTCCTAGCCGTCGCTCTGCAAAAAACTCTCAAGCTGGACTAGCTTATCTAGAAGGACAAAAGCAACACGCCCAAGGTAATTTACAAGCTGCGATCGCCGCCTATAATAAAGCTCTAAGCCTAGATTCGGAATATGGTGCAGCCTATCGAGGTAGAGGGTTAACGTATTTTGACTTAGGCGACAAACAAAAAGCGATCGCAGATTACAATGAAGCCATCCGCCTTTCTCCCAACGATGCCGAAGCCTTCAACAGTCGAGGAAACGCCCGCGCCTCTCTAGGTGATCAAGCTGGTGCAATCTCCGACTACAACGAAGCCATTCGCCTCTCACCTAATTATGCCGAAGCCTATAACAATCGAGGCAACGCGCTTTCTGTACAGGGAGATAAAAACGGCTCAATACAAGACTTTAACCAAGCCATTCGCCTCAATCCCAGATACGCCATTGCTTACAATAACCGAGGTAATGCCCGTGCTGCCCAAGGTGACACCCAGGGGGCAATCAGCGATTACAATCAAGCTATTCGCATCAATCCTAACTTCGGCCCCGCCTATAACAACCGAGGAAATGCCCGTGCTTCCCAAGGCGACAAACAAGCAGCCCTAGAAGACTTGCAAAAAGCCGCCGCCATCTTTCAAAGACAAAATAATAATGATTTATATCAGCAAGTGATGAATAATATTAATGAGTTAAAGTGATTGGGGATTGGGGATTGGGGACTGGGGATTGGGAAGAAAAAATATAAAACTTAGTTATAATTATTAGCCTCGTTTTTGAACTTGATTCAGTT
The DNA here is from genome assembly GCF_002896875.1 of Nostoc sp. CENA543. Taxonomy (GTDB): domain Bacteria; phylum Cyanobacteriota; class Cyanobacteriia; order Cyanobacteriales; family Nostocaceae; genus Trichormus. Next base: position 2,279,368 of record NZ_CP023278.1, on the reverse strand, counting down.
CGTAGTAAGGACTTTAGTCCTTCTCTGTTCATGGAGCATCTCATAGAGAGAACTAAAGTTCTCACTACAAACCTTTAATGATTTACCTTGTTCTGGAAGTTCCCTTAATTGGGGATGATAATTTCTGTAGTGGTGAAATATACCTCAGTTTTTCCACCTAAAAAATCTCGACGATCGCTTCCCGCATTCACGATAATATGAGATGAATTAATTTCCGGTAATGGCTGATTTAAAGAAATCTCAATATTATTATTGATGACTATTTTTTGAGGAGATAGTTTTTCTAACTTTTGGATAGTGTGAACACCAACATCACCATTACGGTAACACAGTCTACTAAAAGCTAAACCCTTCGCCTGTGGGGGAATTTCTACTAAATAAAAGTGGTCAGCAGAAAGCCATTCTTGCCAACTTTTATCACCACCACGGCCTAAATAATAAATCGATGCTTGAGGAAATTTTAACCAAACTTGAGGGGAGAGTGATTGCGGGAAGATAACTACAGGAATGGTTCTATCTGGTTGTAAAGAGAGTTTTCTAAATAACGTCCCGCCACGATATTTTACCCCATTCGCCTCATATTTATCAGTGGCGATCGCTGTTAGAGATTTAGTCTTAGCGCAAATCTTCACACGCTTGGCATCTTTAACTTGCCATGAATTAATTTGCCAAAAAACCAGAAAACCAATCGATATTACACATAATACTACCAGTATCTGCACAAATCGATTAGTTTTCATAAATAATTACCAGTTAGAACACTTTGAAAAAACCAAAACTTTTCTTTTACCTTTTACCTTTTACCTTTTGCCTTTTCAAGAGTTCTGCCAGCAACGCATCAGCAGTGTACCACCGGCTACTAACTTAATTACCTCTAGGAAGAAATAACTACCGTGGAGTAGATTCATTTCTGTGGGAATGGTGGCTACTGTGTCAAATAAGTTGAGATGAACCCCAACAGCGCACATTTGCGGCGTTAAGAGATAGGTATTAAAAAGTGCGATCGCTAACAGTGTTACTGCTAAAAACAAGCAGTTAGTATGCCACTGATAGTGAGTTTTTCTCCAGGCTAAAACACCAGTTAAAACGACAGCCGCAAATAATAATTCTAGGCGATTAAACATCCAAAAAATCATGTAGCCTACTGTCGTAAAACTATCTTGGTTCATCATGCCTGAGAAGTAAAGACTAGGCATAACTACCCAATCTAACACTAGGCTAGCACTTAGCCAAAAGCCAAGAGCAAACAAGACAGCAGTTTGCCAACTTGACCGTCTGAATTCAATGGTAGAAATAGTATTCATAAGAATAATTGCCTGTGTTGTATCTTTAGTTTCTAACTTTTATGCTGACTCTGACAACACATATCAATTAACTTTAACAAACTCTAAAAGCTTTCATTAACATATGGTTATACTTGCAATGTATTGATAACAAATATTAATTTTTGACGAGAGTTTTTAACAAATGATGCGGGTATAATCTTAATTTAGTTGGTTATATCGATAAAGTCATGCGCCTGGCAGTTTTACTTGGTACAGCGATCGCCACTACAGTATTTATCGCAGGATATAGTCAAACTCAAGCTGTGCAGTTGCAAGACGGGACAGTCTATTTTGTGCAACCGCCCCGTCTAGTAGAAGCTGCAACTACCTATAATGAAGTTTATGTTTGGGGTGCGACTTATTATTTCACCGTCAGCGTACCGGAAAATGCCAGTGAACCCTTACAGAAAATAACGATTAATCAGCGTGAGGGAGTGGATAATATTCGTTTTGATTTAGACAGTACCATTGCCTTTGAGGGTACACGCTCACAAAGAGGTGAGAAAATTGGCTTAAAAGATGTTACTAGCGATCTCAAAACCAGAACAGTCTCCCTAACCTTTGATCCTCCAGTGTCCCCAGGAAAGACCGTTACCATCGGCTTAAAACCCTGGCAAAATCCCACCTCTGCTGGTGTTTACTTATTTGGTGTCACAGCTTTCCCCCAAGGCGAGAAAACCCACAGTCAATTTTTAGGGTTTGGCAGATTACACTTTTACAACCATAGAAGCAATTATTTTCCTTTTCCCTATGGCTGGTAACAGAAGTATGGTTTAAAACTTAACTGGGAAACTGTATTGTGTTACTTACGTCCCAAAGTAAATTAAGAGAAGAAAAACCACACCCAGTCCCCAATCCCAACTGCCAAACTAGTTTAAAATCTATTATGTTTCGTAAACCACCACAGGAGTTGACCTTTGAATAAAGCTGGATATTCTGGAAAACCCAAAAACTCATTAGGCGAACCCAGTGACGACATTCCAGCAGCTTTACGCGATACTCCTGATGTCGCGCCTCAGTCAAAGTTGCAACCCTGGGTGCTACTGCTAGGAGGAGTAACACTATTTTTCCTGCTGGCTATTGTTAGCGGTTTTTTATTCGCACTCAACACACCAAGGAAAACCGCAGAATCTCAACCATCACCAACTAATTCCCTTCCTACACCCACTGCGACTAATTCCCCAAATAATGTTGATAGCGTATTGGGACATTTAGCATACCCAGAAGCACCTGAATCAGAATTAGTCCCCATCTCCGCCGATGGCAGAATTAGAATGAGAAGAAACGCTGCGGCTAGATATCAAGCGATGGTACAAGCAGCGCGCAGTTCCGGTGTGATTTTAGTCCCGATTTCCGGTTTTCGTTCCGTCAAAGAACAAGAACAGTTATTTTTTACCGTTGGCGCGCAACGCAATCAAACCCCAGCACAAAGAGCCGCACTCAGCGCGCCTCCAGGTCACAGTGAACACCACACTGGTTATGCAGTTGATATTGGAGATGGCGCAGCACCAGCCACGAATTTGCTAGCTACTTTTGAAAATACCAGAGCTTTTCAATGGTTGCAAGCCAATGCTGCCCGTTATGGCTTTGAGATGTCATTTCCCCAAAACAACCCCCAAGGGGTGAGTTATGAACCTTGGCACTGGCGTTTTGTAGGCGATCGCGATAGCTTAGAGACATTCTATAAAGCCAGAAATATCAAACCAGCAAAAACATCTCCATAAACGTCAGAATTAAACGCAGATGGACGCAAATGGACGCAGATAATTTTGTACTGTCATTAGTCTAGAAAACGCTATAAGTCCGCGCGCCATTCACAAGCGGTAATTTCCAGACAAGACGGATCACGGAAAATAGTAACTAATGACTAATGACTATTGACTAATGACTATTGACTAATGACTATTGACTATTGACTAATGACTAATGACTATTGACTAATGACTAATGACTATTGACTAATGACTATTGACTATTGACTATTGACTAATCACAGGCTTTTGATACTTACCTGGATACTTGCGTTGGAAATAGTCTTCCATGACTTGTAAAATCATTGGCGCAGCAACGCTACCACCACCACCGCCGGAATGTTCAGCAAAGGCGACAATTAATATTTCCGGCTTGTCAGCAGGAGCATAAGCACCAAACCAAGCATGATTTTGCTTAATACCCCGCTTCCATGCTTCGGCTGTGCCACTTTTCCCAGCGACTGGGGCAATAGTTGGTTTATTTAAAGCTTTTCCTGTACCATCCGTGATTACTTTACGCAGTCCATCACGCAAGATTTTGATGGTGGATGGCTTCATGTGGACATCTTCTCGCCAACTTTTGGCTTCTTCATTATCTTTTAGTAAATGTGGTTGGACGCGATAACCCCCATTAGCTGGGACAGCAAACATTACAGCCACTTGCAAAGGTGTAGTTAATAAAGCACCTTGACCAATTGACATATTAATGCTGTCACCTACAGTCCAAGGCATTTTCCACGTTTTCTGCTTCCATTCCTCATCCGGGACTAAACCTTTTGATTCTTCTGAAACAAATTCAAAGCCTGTTTTCTGACCAAAACCGTATTTACGAGTCCATTTGATTAAGGTGGGGCCGCCGACTCCCTTACCAATTTGATAAAAGAAAGTATCACTACTCCACTGCATTGCTCCCACGAAGCCCAAGGGGCCAAAACCTGCATGATTCCACTCACCAAATGTTGTTCCACCAACAGTTAAAGAACCATAGGTTTGCAGCACTGTACTGGGAGAAAATTTCCCTGACTCTAACCCTGCGGTTGTAGTCACAATCTTAAATGTACTGGCGGGAGGAAAAGCACGTAGGGCGCGATTTAATAGAGGGTGTTCTTCCCCTTGGACAAATTCCCAGTCTTTTTGGGTCAGTTTTTGTTTGGAGAAAATATTAGGATCAAAGGTGGGATGAGACACCATTGCTAAGACAGCCCCATTTTTGGGATCAAGTGCCACAATTGTGCCATTACGAGTTCCCAAGGCCTTCTCAGCGACCAATTGCATATCTAAATCTATTGTCAGGCGGATATCATTACCCGGTTTAGCTTGTTTTTCTCCCAATACCCGTAATGGTCGCCCAGCCCCGTCAACTTCTACCTGCTGACCGCCCCATTCACCTCTGAGTACGGATTCATAGGCTTTCTCGACACCCATTTGGCCAATGACATCTCCTAGACGGTAGCCGTCTTTTTTCTTTTCTTGGAGTTGTTCAGCCGTTAATTCTCTTGTATAACCCAAGACATGGGCTAATTCTCGACCGTGGGGATAATAGCGCACTGCTTCTGTGTGGATTTCCACATTTTGCAGTTCGTTTTCATACTCTTTAATAGCTGTGATTTGGGCTTCATTGAGATCCCGCGCAATCCGAATTAATGAAGATGAGTTTGCGCCTGCGTCTTGGAGTTTCTTTTCAATTTCATCTTGGGGAATCTCTAAAATTTTAGACAGCCGTGGCCCGACTACAGCCCATGAGGGTTTAGTATGTGCCATTGGCCACAAATAAATTGAACGGGGATAGCGTGTACTAGCTAGCAGCTTGCCATTACGGTCAAAAATATTACCTCTTTCTGGCTGCTTGGGGATCATGCGAATGCGATTAGATTCGGCTCGTTTGCGGTGGGATGCGCCTTCGACAATTTGCAAGTATGCTAAACGTACACCAATCCCGGTCGTCATTAATAAAGTGAAGATAATCAAAACTATAGATTGGTAATTCCGTCCAACTGTGCGCGTATTTTTTTTACCTCCCAGGGGAGTTGGTTGGAATATAGCCATAGGAAATGTATATAGATGAACTAATTGATTGGGAAGAGGAATATCGTTATTTCCTCAGTTTACCAACTAAGAGTTAAGCTAATGCTCATTGTTGGGAGTGAAAACTGAAAATAACTTTTGTATGACACTCACTCCAGCAATAGGGATGGGTATCCTTGATTTAGAGTTCCCCAAAACCGCTACTTAATGTTGAGTGTGTAACAATTGGGAACATTGTTTTTGGCACAGTGGTTTTCGGCGGATACAATAAACCAAAGTGTAATGTTTTTTCTGCTTAATAGACTACATTAATTGACAAAATTACTGAGAATTGCGGCATTCTACTCAAAACTATGGCTCAAACTGTGACCCAGCACCAGAAAGGAATTGTGGCTTTTCAGCCCCTTGACGTTGAACTACGTAGTGTGTTCAAGTTTTACAACCAAGAACCAGCAGTACATGGAATCGATTTGGATATTAGACAGGGAGAGTTTTTTAGTATTTTAGGGCCTTCTGGTTGTGGTAAAACCACTACACTGCGTATGATTGCTGGGTTTGAACGGGTGGATGCGGGTAAGTTATTGATTCAAGGTCAAATAATGACTGATGTCCCGCCTTATCGTCGTCCCGTGAATACGGTGTTTCAAAGCTATGCGTTGTTTAATCATTTAAATGTGTGGAATAACATTGCTTTTGGTTTACGCCTGAAAAAAGAGAAGCTGCGTAAAGCCGAAATTGAGAGCCGCGTCAACGAAGCATTAAAACTAGTGAAAATGGAAAGTTTGCGATCGCGCTTTCCCAATCAACTTTCTGGTGGTCAACAGCAAAGAGTAGCATTAGCCAGGGCTTTAGTCAATCGTCCGGCTGTGGTTCTACTAGATGAACCGTTAGGGGCGTTAGATTTAAAACTGCGGAAAGAAATGCAGTTTGAGTTATCGAATTTACACAAAGACCTGGGTTTAACATTTATTATGGTGACGCACGACCAGGAAGAGGCGTTATCATTGAGCGATCGCATCGCCGTGATGAATCAAGGTAAAATCGAGCAAATCGGTACACCCAGCGAAATTTACGAACGTCCCAAAACATCCTTTGTAGCAGATTTTATTGGCGACACAAATTTATTTAGCGGTGAAATTACTGCCATCGAAGCATCAACTGTCACCGTCGTCACCAAAACTGGACTGACAGTTGTCGTGAATCGCACTGAAGACACACCCACAGATTTATTGAACACTGTAGTTGTGAGCGTGCGCCCAGAAAAAATTCAACTTTCCTTATATCAACCAACTCTAGACCATAACTGTTTTGAAGGTAGGCTAGTCAACATTATGTATTTAGGGACTCACGTTAATTATGTTGTGGAATTAATTAACGGCATTAAAATTAACGTTTTACAACCCAATACTTTTGGTAGTTTACCAGACCGTGACACCCCCATTTACGCTTGGTGGGCAGAAGATGATTGTTTGGCAATTAGTCATTAGTCATTAGTCATTAGTCATTAGTCATTAGTCATTAGTCATTAGTCATTAGCTAGTAGTGAATTGAGAAAATGGCGACTGGTAGGTTTCAAGAATTAAGGGTTTATCATTTGGCAGAAAAATTAGCTGATAATATTTGGAAAATTGTTGATAAATGGGAATCTTTACCAAAAGATACTATAGGTAGACAAATTATCCGTTCCGCAGATAGTATTGGTGCGAATATTGCTGAAGGTGTAGGACGAGGAAGTTATCAAGATAATCGAAGATTTGTCAGGATGGCAAGAGGTTCTTTATATGAAACACAACACTGGTTAAGAAGAGCATATAGACGAAGTTTATTAACAGATGAGCAAGTAAAATTATTAAAGTTAATTATTAATGATCTAGCCCCTCAACTCAACGGATATCTCAAATCTATCGGTAATTTCTCTGATGACTAACTTACGGGCAGATGTCACAAAAATACAGATATTTTTGTGACGGTTTTTCACAAATCCCACTTGCTAATGACTAATAACTAATGACTAATGACTAAAAACAAATGACTAAAAGACGCAATTTTATTCAGGGATTTACCGCACTTTCTAGTTTATCTTTAGCTAGTTGTGGCTGGAGATTGGCAGATGTCAGGGCTAATACTAATTCTGGGCGCACTGACCAATTATATATATATACTTGGACACAATATTCTGATCAGAAATTATTACAAACTTTTAGTACTCAAACTGGGATGAAGGTATTAGTAGATCCTTATGATTCTAATGAATCAATGCTGGCAAAACTGCAAGCGGGCGGGGGTGGTGCATATAGCCTGATTTATCCCTCAGACTATATGGTACAAAAGATGGTAGATAAAAATTTATTAGTAGAATTAAAACACGATCGCCTGATTGGTTTAGATCATTTATTTCCTCAATTTCAAAACCCCACTTACGACCCAAAAAACCGTTATAGTATTCCCTTCAATTGGGGAACAACTGGATTATTATATAACTCCGAAGTTCTCAAACAAGCCCCCGAAGACTGGGATTACCTCTGGCAAAATAAAGCCATACTCAATAAACGCATGACATTATTAAATGATGTGCGGGAAGTTATGGGCGGAGTATTAAAAATGTTGGGTTATTCTTATAACTCACAAAATGATAATGAAATCAAACAAGCTTATCAAAAATTAACAGAATTAAAACCAGCGATCGCAGCTTTTGATACTGATGCCTGGCAAAATCAGATGTTAGCAGGGGATTTAATTTTAGCCATGTGTTATTCTGCTGATGCTATTAGGGTCAGTAAAGAGAATTCCAAACTAAAATATGTCATTCCCCGCAGTGGTTCTTCGCTATGGACGGACACAATGGTAATTCCGAAATCAGCACCAAATCAAGATGGTGCTTATGCTTGGATTAACTTTCTTTTACAACCAGAAATAGCAGCGACTATCACGCAAAGATTGAAAATTGCTACACCCAACCGCGCCGGATTTGAACTGTTACCCGAACAAATTAAAAACAACACCAACTTTTTCCCCCCAGATGACTTGCTAGCCAAGTGTGAACGTATCAGTCCCTTGGGACAATTTGAGGAAGTCTATGATCGATATTGGACAAAGTTGACGAGTAGTTAGTCAATAGTCATTAGTCATTAGTCATTAGTCATTAGTCATTAGTCATTAGTCATTAGTTCTTCTCCTTCCTTGTCCCCAGTCCCCAATCATTCTTCAATTTTGAATTTTGAATTTTGAATTTTGAATTTAGTTAATCCCCAACCGTGCATACCAAACTTCGTACTCTAGATAACATCGAATTCAATCGCCGTCGATTTGATTGGTTACAACCTCTAACTTTACTTGCGCCGGCTGGTATTTGGTTACTGCTTTTGCTGGTGTTACCTGCATTAATTATTTTTCAATTAAGTTTAGTACCAGATATTAGACCAGGTGATTTAGTCAATCCTCAAGGTTTTGCTAACTATATTCGGATTTTTGATCCTTTATACTTACAAGTAATTTTGCGATCGCTGGGTTTAGCAGTTAGCACGACTTTCATTTGTTTAATTTTGGGGTTTCCTGTTGCTTATTGGATTGCTCAAATTGCTCCTCAGAAATGGCGCAATTTATTACTATTAGGTTTTGTCTTACCTTTGTGGACTTCTTCTCTACTGCGTTCCTATGCTTGGGTAACTATTTTACGTCGCAGTGGTTTATTAAATAGTTTACTGGCTAGTTTAGATTTACCGACTCTACAATTACTGAATAGAATACCGGCTGTATTAATTGGGATGAGTTACAGCTTGTTACCTTATATGGTGTTAATTTTATATGCTTCTTTAGAAAAATTAGACAAGCGTTTGTTAGAAGCCGCAGCTGATTTGGGTGCAAATCCTGTACAGGCTTTTTGGAAGGTGACTGTTCCCCAAGTCTTACCAGGAATTGCAGCTGGTTCTTTACTGGTATTTATTACAGGTTTAGGGGATTTTGTTGACCCTGAATTATTGGGTGGTGCTTCTAGTATGACGGCGGCGCGGTTAGTTTACAACCAGTTTCTCGGAGTTACGCAAAACTGGGGTTTTGGTTCAGCTTTGAGTATGACTTTAATTTTAGCGGTGAGTATTGCGATCGCTCTTTTGATTAAGTTTGGTGAAGCTACACCCAAGCATTAAGGGACTGCCAACTTAAAAAATATACTATCACTGTGTAGGCAGAGGGGCAGGGGGCAGGGGGATATTTTTTATCGTTATGATATTAAGGGGGATGAGGGTCAATAACTAAAGGTTTGTAGTGAGAACTTTAGTTCTCTCTTCTCTACGAGAGGCTGCGCCCTAAGCGCAGCTATGCCGTGGGCTTTACGAGACGCTCCGCGAACAAATCAGGACTAAAGTCCTTACTACGAACTCAATACTAGTATTATCGTTCCTGGAAAATCATCATTAATATGCGAAAATTCTGTTAGTAACATAGGAGAATTGTTACTATGTATCAAAAAATTTTGGTAGGCATAGATCAGTCAGAAGTTAGTCAAAATGTTTTTGATGAGGCTGTATGTTTAGCGAAAGCAACTAATGCGGAAATGATGTTGCTGCATATTTTATCTCCTTTAGAAGAACCTTATATTAGTCCGATATTTATGCAGCCTGATGCTATTTATCCCACAGTTCCACCTGCACCAGCAGAGACATATATTCGACAGTGGGAAGAACTCAAGCAAGAAAGATTAGAATGGTTGCGATCGCTCACCAATACTGCTATCAATACAGGTGTGAAAACTGGGTTCACTCAAAATATGGGTGATGCAGGTCGGATAATTTGCGAAGTAGCGCGCAGCTGGCCTGCTGATTTAATTGTACTTGGTCGTCGTGGTCGTGCTGGATTAAGTGAGTTTTTCTTAGGTAGTGTGAGTAATTATGTACTTCATCATGCACCTTGTTCTGTGATGGTTATTCAGGGGAAATTATCTGACTCTGGGACAGTGATTGAGAAAACTGTTTGATTTTTGCGTGCAGCTTCATACCTAATTGGGATTAGCTGCTTAAGTTGCTGAAAAAATTCCACTAGCTAAGATACCGAGAATTTTATTCACATCTTTTAAGTAATATTCACTCAAATCAATCGTTAATACTTGTCCTTCTAGTTTGAGAAACTGCCAAATACTACCTGTTGTGACCGCACCGTAAATAGCTTTAATTTCACTTGCGGCTTGCTGATTAAAAATTTGGGCTGCTACCATTTCTGCTGCACACTGACCTAAACCTGCATTGATGTTCTCTTTTTTAGCTTCTACAACTATTAGAACTGGTGCTGTCATTATCAAAATTTCTGGGGATTTAGTAATAATAAAATCACAAGTTCCGTTTAGTCCTTTGCTATCGTCAACAGTAAAATCAATTCCAGAGAACAAACTAATTTGCTCGTTTAATTGGCGGCGTAAATCGACTAGAATTGGTGCGATGATTAATTCTGAACGGGCTTTTTCACTATTACTCGCTAAAGCGATCGCTAAGTTATAATTAAGTGTTTCTGTGAGCAAGTTACTGGCAGGTAATTCGGCAACAGTAGAGAAAATATCGCGTTTTTCTAACGTAGTTAAACTAAAAGCTTGTTTGGCTTTAGCTAGGCTAAACTCACTGTATGACATAAAACTATGTATGGGCAGTATTCCACCCGATTGATTTTGATAGGTTGCGGGTGTTCAGACTCCCAACTTTTCTAAAAAGTCTGGTATCTATGACCTATCATAATTTATTTTCGGAAAAAGATAGGTTTAAAATCTAGCCCCTTGTGTGTGGCTGAATTAATTGGTTTTATCCAGATTCTTGAAGATGAATTGATTCCTATTTGCTGCTAGTTCCTAAAACTATCTTCACAATTTTTTACAATAGGGCGACTTTATCAGTACATATGATAAAATGAGTTCCAAATTTTACCATAACTAAGACTCGTCTTAGTGATGTTACACCTATGGAATCACTCGCTTATTTGCACCTAGCCGAGAGTTATGCAGCATCAGCTTATCCTGAAGAGGAAGTGCTTACTGATGTTGAGTTGTACTTTCAGGAACTAGCTTGGATAAAGAACCACAGAGGAGTTTTAGTCTTAGCTGCTTGTTTAGCAATGGTCTCCTTGAGTTCACAAAATCCAGCGATGGGGATTAAAAGGGGTGATAGAGGGTCTCAAGTCGTATCTCTCCAGCAAAGATTGCAAGCGGCTGGATACTTTCAACAGAACCCTACAGGCTACTTTGGTGCTGTTACAGAAGCAGCTGTGATCCAATTTCAGCAAGCTAATGGTTTAAAAGTAGATGGGGTTGTAGGGTCTAAAACTCTGGCGGCTTTAGGATATGGTTCTGGGGTGAGTGAATCTACTAGTGTAATCTACGGGGAACAACCGAAAGTCGTATCGAAGCGATCGCTCAAAAAAGGGGACAATAGTTATCGTGTCATGTCTCTACAGCGCAAATTACAAGCGGCTGGATACTTCGATGCACCCATCTCCGGTTTCTTTGATGATGCTACACAAACAGCCGTAATCCAATTTCAGCAAGCCAAAGGACTAACTGTCGATGGTCTTGCAGGTAAAC